>CAYLTF010000025.1:20032-32514 GCA_964386625.1 uncultured Akkermansia sp.
TCCTCCGCCCAGAACGATCGCATCCGTCGGGCCAGCCAGGTCTTGGCGGTGGCCGACGCCCGCACCTCGTCGGTGATCGTCACGGCTTCCAAGGACCTCATGGGACAGATCGCGGGCATGGTCCGCGAATTGGATGTGCCTTCTCCCAGGGATCAGCAGGTGCATGTGTTCCGCATGAACAACGGCGATCCTCAGCAGGCGGTGCAGGTCCTCCAGAACATGTTCCAGAGCACGACCTCGGGCCGGACTGGCACCGGCGGCACTTCCCAGAACAGCGCCCTCATGCAACGCCAGCAGAACAACAACCAGACGACCGGCAGCAGCACCGGCTCCGGATCCTTCGGCAACAGCGGGGGCGGTCGCTCCGGCGGTCAGCTGTTCTGATCCCGGCCGAACCCAAGACCCTTGAACGATTCGAGAATGAAAACCAGTGGATCGATCCTTTCCCGGCTCCTCGCCCTGCCGACGGCACCCCGCCTCTTCGTCGCGACCCTCGGACTGGCCGTGGCCCTGCCCATGGCGGCGCAGCAGCGCGGCGGCGGTGGCGGCTTTGGTGGCGGCGGCTTTGGCGGTGGCGGTTTCGGAGGAGGGGGCTTCGGCGGCGCCGGTGGTGGAGCCAATCGGGGCGCCTCCGGAGTCTACAACAACAATGGCACCGTGGGCAGCGCCCTCATCTCGGTCGATCCCCAGACCCACAATCTGGTGGTCATCGCCGACTCCCTGACGGCCCTCCAGATCAGCAACGTCATCCGGAACCTCGATTCACCCAAGCCCCAGGTGCTCATCAAGGTGGTCTTCATGGAGGTCCAGCGGAACAATGGCTCCGAGCTCGGGGTCGAGGGTGCCTGGGCCAAGAACAACATCGGGAACAACATCAGCAGCGGTGGCGGCACCGTGCTCGGTCTGTCCGGGGTGAACAACGTCACCACCAATTTCAACGGGTTGGGCCAATCGATGGGCACCGCGTTGACCCCGTCCTCGACCGGCGGCGGCGGCGGCGGGCTTTATCAGATCGCCGGTTCCGAGTTCCAGGCCACGCTCAGGGCCATGGCCACCTCGGGCAAGGCGCAGGTCCTCTCCCGACCCTCGATCATCGCCCGCGACGGCCAGCTGGCCCGCATCGTGGTGGGTCAGCAGGTGCCTCTGCCCAGCGGCGTGTCGTACGCCACGTCGGGTGCGAACACCATCCCCATCATCAACGTCACCTACAACGACGTGGGCATCATCCTGAACGTCACGCCGTTCATCGGGTCCAATGGTCAGGTCGAGATGATCGTCCAACCCCAGATCTCCTCGGTGTCTCCGACCGAGAGGCAGTCGCTCTCGGAGGATGTCTCGGCTCCCTACATCAACGTCCGCTCGGCCGACACCGTGGTGGTCACACCGCACGCCGAGACCGTGGTCATCGGCGGGTTGATCTCCAACAACCAGTCCCAGAGCGAGAAGAAGGTCCCCTATCTCGGTGACATCCCTGTGCTGGGCAACTTGTTCAAGACCCGGGCCAAGAGCGATGCGAAGACCGAGCTGCTGATCTTCCTGACTCCCTACATCCTCCAGGCTCCCTCGCAGCTGGCTCAATTGACGCCGCAGGAGACCCAGAAAGCCGCCCTCATCACCAACTCGGTGTCCGAGGCCGACCTCAACCGGTTCCTTGAGAAGGTTCCGGTCAAGCCCGAGTCGCCGGCGGCTCCGGCTCCCAAGTCCAAGGGCTTGTTCAAGAAGTGACCCTCCGCCACGGCGGGATCGGTCCGGGGTTCCGCCTTGGCGGCGGACACCCCCTTGGCTCGCCCACAGCCTGGGGCCCTTTCCGCGTCCTCCGCCTTCCGGCGTCACTGTGTCGTTGACGGCGAATGGACCCGCCAACAGGGTCCGGCCGGTGGTCCGTGGACGTTCCCGGCCGGGGAGCGGCCACAGACCTGTTTCCCTTTGATTTATGAGCAAACTCGATTCCGTCTACGCGAAACTCCAGGTCAAGACCGGGGCCAAGATGGCCCTCATCGTCTTGGATGGCCTGGGAGACCTGGCGACCCGCTCCCAGAACTGGCTGACCCCGCTGGAGGCGGCCAAGACCCCCAACCTGGACGCCCTCACCCAGTCGGGATGCGCCCAAGGCCGCATGACCCCGGTCGCCCCGGGCATCACCCCCGGATCCGGTCCGGGTCACCTGGCCCTCTTCGGGTATGATCCCATCGAGTGGGAAGTCGGTCGGGGCGTCATCGAGACGCTGGGCCTGGGCATCGAGCTCAAGAACGGCGACGTGGCGGCTCGGGCCAACTTCTGCACCTTGGACTCCAAGGGCATCGTCACCGACCGTCGTGCCGGCCGCATCCCGACCGAGGTCTGCGAGCGCCTGTGCGCCGTCCTGGCCGCCAAGATCCAGAAGATCGGCTCGACCGAGGTCCACATCTATGCGGGCAAAGAGCACCGTTTCGTCGTGGTGTTCCGGGGCCAGGGCCTCGAAGGACCGCTGACCGACACCGACCCGAACCGCGAGGGATTGCCGATCGCCGAGGCCAAGCCGGTGGACCCGGAGAACGCCGGACAGAAGCGCGTCGCCAAGCTCATCGCCGATTTCTACAAGCTGGCCCTGCCGCTCTTGGCCAACGAGAAGACGGCCAACGGTTTCCTGATGCGCGGCGTGGCCCACCAGCCCGACATCCCGACCTTTGAGCAGCGCTACGGCCTCAAGGCCGCGGCCATCGCGGTGTATCCGATGTACAAGGGCCTGAGCCAGCTGGTCGGCATGGTGAAGATCGAGGGACCCGAGACGATCGCCCAGCAGTTCGAGCGCTACGTCCAGGAGTACGACCGGTACGACTTCTTCTTCATCCACTACAAGTACACCGACAAGGCCGGTGAGGACGGCAACTTCGCCGCCAAGGTGAAGGCCATCGAGGACTTCGATGCCGCCCTGCCCATCCTGTTGGCCAAGAAGCCGGATGTGTTGGCCATCACGGGCGACCACTCCACGCCTGTGGCCGTCAAGGGGCATTCCTGGCATCCCCAGCCGGTCCTGCTGCACTCCGAGATCAGCGGCAGCGACAAGCTGCAGCGCTTCACCGAGACCGGGGCGAATTCCGGGTCGCTGGGCATCTTCGAGGCGAAGTACCTGATCCGACTCATGCAGGCCAACGGCCGCATGTTCGACAAGTACGGCGCCTGATCATCGTCATCGGTCAAGGGGGTCCCGCCGGGGGGATCCCGCACACGGAACGGGACGGGCTCCAGGGCCCGTCCCGTTTTGTTGCCACGGCCAGGCGTCCAGCCCCGCGCCGGTCCGTTCCCGGGAGTCCCACCGCCCTTGTCCGACCCAGGACAATCGCCTGGCGGTCCCCGTCTGTTTGCGGCACTTGATCGGATTCGATCCGGGGAGCATTTTCCTCCCATGCACCCTCAGTGGCCGACGCCGATGCTGGAATCTCTCAAAGCCTCCACGCGTCGCCGTTTCCTCCAGAGCTGCGGAACCGGCATGGGGGCCCTGGCCTTGGGCACGCTGTTGAATCCCTCGCTGCGTGCGGCCGCCCCCGAGACGGGCCCGGCCTTGAAGACCCTGCACTTCGCGCCCAAGGCCAAGAACATCATCTATCTCTTCCAGTCGGGGGGACCATCGCACCTCGACCTTTTCGATCCCAAACCCGAGCTGACCAAGCGTGACGGCCAGAAGGTGCCGGAGGCGCTGGTGAAGAACATCCGCCTGGCGCAGATCGGCAAGGAATCCAAGTTGCTCGCGTCGCCCTACCGCTTTGCCCAGCACGGCAAGTCCGGGGCTTGGATCAGTGAGCTGCTCCCGCAACTCGGTTCCATCGCCGATGAGGTCTGCTTCGTGAAGGGCTTCCATTCCGAGGCCTTCAACCACGATCCGGCAACCCTCTTCATGAACACCGGCGCGCAATTGGCCGGACGCCCGGGCATGGGCTCGTGGTTCAGTTATGGCCTGGGCAGCGAGAACAAGGACCTCCCGGCGTTCGTGGTCCTGATGACCGGCGTGGGACAGCCCCTCACCAACGCGGCCTGGGGCAGCGGGTTCCTGCCGACGGTCCACCAGGGGGTCACGCTGCGCTCGCAGGGCGACCCGGTGCTCTTCGTCGGCAATCCGCCGGGCATGGACCGCAAGCGTCGTCGGCAGACTCTCGACGTGCTCAAGGACCTCAACCAGGCCCGGCATGACGTCCTCCAGGACCCGGAGATCCAGACTCGCATCGCGTCCTATGAGCTCGCCTACCGCATGCAGACCAGCGTGCCCGAGGTCATGGACATCTCCGGCGAGGCGCCTCGGGTGCACGAGGCCTATGGCACCACGCCGGGCCGGGCGTCCTTCGCCAACAACTGCCTGCTGGCCCGCCGGCTGGTCGAACGCGGTGTCCGGTTCGTCCAGCTGTACCACCGGGGCTGGGACCACCACGGCGGACCCGACGGCAATCTGGTCTTCGATCTGAAGAAGCGCTGTGCCGAGACCGACCAGCCGAGCGTGGCCCTCATCAAGGATCTCAAGGAGCGGGGTCTGCTCGACGAGACGCTCGTGATCTGGGGCGGCGAGTTCGGCCGCACGCCCATGATGCAGGGCGCTCTCAAGCCCGACCAGATCGGGCGAGACCATCACCCGCACGGCTACACGATCTGGATGGCCGGGGGCGGCATCAAGCCGGGCACCGTCTACGGCGGCACCGACGAATTCGGGTTCTACGCCGTCGAGAACAAGGTCCATGTGCATGACCTGCACGCCACGATCCTCCATCTCTTCGGCGTCGATCATCTGAAACTCACCTATCGTTTCCAGGGCCGGGATTTCCGCCTCACCGATGTGCACGGAGAGGTCATCCGGGGCATCCTGGCCTAGCACCCCCGGTCCGAGAGGCTTGGGACAACTCTTCGGCCCCCCGCGTTGACGCTGCGGGCCGAGGTTTCCATATTGGCCGACCGATGACGTTCGACCTCACCGAGATGCTCCAGGACTGGGACTACAAGCCCGGCCAGGTGGTGGCGCGCCGCTTTCAAGGCAAGGACGGCGAGAAGATCCAGCTGCGGGTCGACCTGGGAATCCTGCAGATGAACGTCGAGGGCCGGCCCGACGGCAAGAAGCCCATGGGCCACGAGTCCTGGTTCCACTTCTACCGGAAGCGTGCCGAGCAGGCCCCGGCCGCGGCCGATGGGGGCGATCCCGACTTCGCTCTCGGTTCCGAGGAATGCGGGCGCCTCCAGCAGGAATCCATCCAGTACCACCACCGGTACATCTGCTTTTTCCAGCTCCAGGATTACGCGGCCGTCGAGCGCGACTGCGCCCGGAACCTGGAGGTCTTCAGCTTCGTGGACCAGTTCGCCGAATCCGATGAACTGTCCTGGAGCGTGGTCCAATTCACGCCGCAGCTCACGATGATGCGCACACGGGCCCGGGGAGAAGCCGCCCTGCAGGGGAGCGATCGGGAGGCCGCCTTGAGCGCGATCGAATCGGGCATCGCCGAGCTCGCCGAGTTCTATCGCGCCCATGATCGCGAGGAGCTCATCGAACAGAGCGGCGAGATCCAGTCGCTCCGGGCCTGGCTCGAGGAGATCCGCATCCGGCCGCCGCAGAACGAGATCGAGCGCCTCCGCTTCGCCCTCGCCGAGGCCATCCGCATCGAAGACTACGAAAAAGCGGCCGAGGTCCGCGACCAGCTCCGCAAACTCCAAGCTTCCGAAACATGAGCCTCCAACAACGCGTCACCGACGAACTCAAATCCTCCATGATGGCCCGCCAGGCCGTCCGCACCGGCACGCTCCGGATGCTCAAGGCGGCCCTCGGCTACGCCCAGATCGAGAAGAAGACCGAGACCCTTTCCGACACCGATGTCATGGCCGTCATCCAGCGGGAGGCCAAGAAACGCCGCGACTCCATCGAGGAGTTCGAGAAGGGTGGACGCGCGGAGATGGCCGCCAACGAAAGGGCCGAGCTCGAGGTGCTCTCCGAGTTCCTGCCCAAGGCGCTGTCGCCCGACGAACTCGAGGCGTTGGTCCGCGCGGTGATCGCGGAGGTGGGAGCCACCTCGAAGAAGGACATGGGCGCCGTCATGAAGGCGGCCCAGGCCAAGGTGGACGGCCGCGCCGATGGAAAGTCCGTCAGCGCCCTGGTTTCGCGGCTCCTGCCCTGAGGTCGGCGAGCCACCGGGATGCCAAACGACCCCCAGTCGATGAGGAGCGCCACGGCGGCGGACTTCATCCAGGCCCTCAGCACCTCGGCGCGGACCGCGCGCGCCGGTGGCCAGACCATCGGCCAGTTCCTCGACTTGTTGGGTGATGGCAATGCCTGGCTGATGGCCCTGATCCTCAGCCTGCCCTTCATCCAACCGCTGCCCACCGGTCCCATCGCCACCTTTGGCGGCCTGGCCTTCGCCGGCATCGGTTGGCGACTGATCCGCGGCGACGAATCGGTCTGGCTGCCCATGCGCATCCGCTCGACACGGCCCGGTTCGACCACCTGGAACGCGTTCTCCGGCTTCGGCTGCGGACTGCTGCAGATCCTAGGGCGCGTCAGCCGGACCGATCGGATGACCTGGCTTGTTGAAGCGATGGGACGCCGGGGTCCCGCATGGCTGATCCTCGTCGGAGGCCTGTTGGTCGCCTTGCCGTTCCTGGTGGTGCCGCTCCAGAACTCCCTGCCCGCGCTCATCATCTTCTTCGCCTGCATCGGCCGCCTCCAGCGGGATGGCGCGATGTACCTCCTGGCCCTCCTGAGCCTCGTCATCACCCTGATTTACTTCACGCTCGTGACCTGGGTCCTGTTCTTCGCCGCCGAGCAATCGTGGGTCTGGCTGAGGGACCTCCTCAAAGGCTGAATCGGCGGCGATGGGCCCACGGGACCGAGCCCGAGGAGATCGTCACCATCGGAAAAGACCGCCAAGACCCGGTGATCCGGCGGGAACGAGGCCTCGGAACGAATTGCACCACGAAAAGCCCCTCCAGCCGATCGAATGGGGTCAGTTGGGGCGTCGGGATTCGGAAAAAATGAACGTCAAAATAGCACTTGTGAAAGTTTTCACAATTGCCCAGCGTTTCCGAACCGTTCGATGGTCTCAACCTCTGGCGCGACCTGTTCGCGTCGCCAGAGCCCGTCGATATTGGACCCGTTCACATGCGTTTGCCCAGTTTCATCACTGCCTTGGCCATCCTGGTGGGATCGAGCTTCATGGCCGTGGCCGCCGATCCCGGTGCCGCCCATGCGGTGGCCCATGGCTCCGCCCATGCCGACGAAGGCCTTCCGTTGGCCGCTCCGGTCTTGTTCGAGCTTGGATGGTTCAAAGTGACCAATTCCCTGCTGGTCATGGCGCTGGTCTCGCTGGGCTTGATCACCTTCGCCCAATTGGCCACGCGGAAGATCCAGATGGTCCCCCAGGGCCTTCAGAACTTGGCCGAATGGGTGGTCGAATCACTCCGCGACTTCTTGGGCGGCATCCTCGGCCCGAAATTGGCCCGTGACACCTTCTGGTTCTTCGCCTCGGTGTTCCTGTTCATCGTGGCGGCCAACTGGTTCGGTCTGCTGCCCGGTGTCGGTTCCATCGGTTATGGGCATCCCGACGCCAACGGGGCTCTGCACCACATTTCCCGCCCCATCCTCCGCGGGGCCGATGCCGACCTGAACATGACTCTGGCGATGGCGGTGGGCTTCTTCCTCTGTTGGCTGTTCTGGTCCATCAGGGCCAATGGTCTCGGAGGGTTCCTGTCCCACATCTTCGTCTACCACGGCGACGACAAGGGCATCCTCAAGGTGTTGCTCGTGGTCATGTTTTTCCTGGTCGGGTTCCTGGAGGTGATCTCCATCATGATCCGGCCGATCTCGCTCACGTTCCGTCTCTTCGGCAACATCTATGCCGGCGAGTCCCTGCTCGAGACGATGCTCAACCTCGGTGGGCCGATGTTCGGCTGGCTGGTGGCCCTGCCCTTCTACGGTCTCGAACTCATGGTGGGCGCGATCCAGGCGCTCGTTTTCACCCTTTTGACGGCGGTCTTCACCTCGCTGATGTGCACTCATTCGGAGGAGCATTCCGAGGAAGGCGAGCACCACTGACCCGATCGCCCGGCTCCAACCACAACCTTTCGACCGTCGGACCGTGGCAAGATCTGCGGGGGCGGCCGTGAAACACCAACCAAAGAAAACATGAACGGAAACATCGCCATCGCCGCCGCCGCCCTGGGCGGCACGCTCGCCCTCGGAATCATCGGCTACAAGGCCGCTGAGGCCGTCGGCCGCAATCCGGGTGCTTCTGGCAAGATCCTCGTGCAGGCGCTGTTGAGCGCCGCGCTCGCGGAAGGTGCCCTCATCATCACCATCCTGATGGGCAAGTAACCCTCACGGGGCCGTGAAAACGGTCCCGTGTCCCTTTTTTCTCCAGCGTATGTATTCGGGTCTCATTCTGGCCGCCACCGACGGTGGCGTCGTCGACGGTCTCAAGCACACGGTGACCGAGGTGAGCGAGAAGTTCGGCTTCAATGTCCAGCTCTTCGTCTCCCAGTTCATCGGATTCTTCGTTGTCGCCATCCTGCTCCAACGCTTCGCCTTCAAGCCGTTGTTGGCTCTGTTGGACGAGCGTCAGAAGCGCATCGCCGACAGCTTGGCCGCCGCCGAGAAGATGAAGGCCGATCTGGCCAAGGCCGATGAGGAGCGCAAGCGCGTCCTCGCCGAGGCCGGGGCCCAGGCTTCCAAGATCATCGAAGAGGCCCGCGCCGCCGCCGCCAAGATCGGCGAGTCCGAGACCCAGCGTGCGGTTGCCGCCGCGGCGGACATCATCGCCAAGGCCAAGCAGGCCAACGAAGCCGAGCTGAACCGCATGCGTGCCGAGCTGCGCAAGGAGGTCGGTCGCCTGGTGGTGGCCGCGAGCGTCCAGGTGACGGGCAAGATCCTCACCGCCGAAGACCGCCAGCGCCTCGCGCAGGAGACGCAGCAGCAGTTCGCCGCCTGAACGGCACGGCCCCCGGAACCCCTTCCCCAAGCCGCCTCCAACCGAACGCCAGACATTCGACCCCAGGATGAAGATCGGAAAACAAGCCCGCCGCGACGCCAAGGACCTGTTCTTGGCCTGCCGACGTGATGGTGTGCTGGATGAAACCCGTGTCCGCCAGACGGTCAGCCAAGTCCTGGCCAGCAAGCCCCGGAACTACCTGGCCGCCCTCACGCATTTCCATCGCCTGGTGGAGCTGGACATCCAGAACCGCACCGTCCGCGTCGAGAACGCGGTCCCGACCTCCGAGGCCCTGACGGCCGATCTCAAGGCCAGCCTCACCCGTAAATACGGGCCCGGATTGGAGTTCCAGTTCAGTGTGGATCCCTCCCTCATCGGTGGGCTCCGCATCCAGATCGGCAGCGACGTTCTGGATGGCACGGTCAAATCACGCTTGGCCGCTCTCGAGAACAGTTTCTGACCCATTCCTGACGATCCCTCCCCACTTTCCCACAGCCGATTAATCCCACAGACGACATGAGTTCCCTGCTCCAAGAAATCGAGGCCCAGATCGCCGGCGCCAAGGCTTCGGTGACCCGCCAAAACGTCGGACAAATCCGCGAGATCTCCGACGGTGTCTGCAAGATCGAAGGCCTTTCGGACTGCATGGCCAATGAGATGCTCGACTTCGGCGGCGGCGTCATCGGCCTCGCCTTGAACCTCGAGGAGACCGAGGTCGGCGCCATCATCCTGGGCGATTACACCTCCCTCCGCGAAGGCAGTGAAGTGAAGACCACCGGCAAGCTGCTCTCGGTGCCCGTGGGCAAGGGCCTGCTCGGCCGCGTGGTCGACGTGCTCGGCCGCCCTCTCGACGGCAAGGGCCCGATCGAGGCCACCACTTTCTACCCGGTCGAGAAGATCGCCCCGGGCATCGTGAAGCGTAAGTCGGTCAGCCAGCCGCTCCAGACGGGCATCATGGCCGTCGACGCGATGATCCCCATCGGCCGCGGCCAGCGCGAGCTGATCATCGGCGACCGTTCCACCGGCAAGACGACCATCGGTGTCGACACGATGATCAACCAGGCCCGCATCAACAAACAGAATGCCGGGGCCAAGGATTTCCGTCCGGTCTACAACATCTACGTCGCGATCGGCCAGAAGCAGTCGAACATCGCCCGAGTCATCGCCGAGCTCGAGAAGGCCGGCGCCATGGAGTACACCATCGTGGTGGCCGCTGCGGCCTCCGACTCCGCCGCCGACCAGTACCTGGCCCCGTTCTCCGGCGCCTCCATCGGCGAATGGTTCATGGACAACGGCATGGATGCGCTGATCATCTATGACGACCTTTCCAAGCAGGCCACGGCCTACCGCCAGGTCTCCCTGGTCCTCAAGCGTCCGTCCGGACGCGAGGCCTACCCGGGCGATGTGTTCTACCTGCACAGCCGTCTCCTGGAGCGTTCGGCCCGCGTGAACGAGAAGAGCGGCAATGGTTCGCTGACGGCGCTGCCGATCATCGAGACCCAGGCCGGCGACGTCTCCGCCTACATCCCGACGAACGTCATCTCCATCACCGACGGCCAGATCTATCTCGAGACCGACCTCTTCTACCAGGGCGTCCGTCCGGCCATCTCGGTCGGCCTCTCGGTCAGCCGCGTCGGTTCGGCCGCGCAGATCAAGGCGATGAAGCAGGTCGCCGGCAAGATCAAGCTCGACCTGGCCCAGTTCCGCGAACTGGCCGCTTTCGCCCAGTTCGGCTCCGACCTGGATGCCAAGACCCAGGCGACCCTCGAGCGCGGCAAGCGCATCGTCGAGCTCTTCAAGCAGAACCAGTACAACCCGATCCCCGTCGAGATCCAGGTGTCCATCCTCTGGACGATGCAGAACGCCCTGCTCGACGATGTGCCGGTCGAGAAGGTGAAGGACTTCCAGAACAAGGTCACCGATTTCCTCAACACCCGGAAGCCGGCCCTGCTCGAGAAGATCCGCACCGAGAAGGCCATCAACGACGCGCTGGCCGCCGAATTGAAGGCCGCCGTCACCGAGTTCAAGCAGAGCTACCGCTAAGCCGCAGCCGACGGGAGCCCGTCCCACCCATCATGCCCAGCACACGCGACATCCGGCGCCGCATCAAGTCGGTCAAGAACACGGCGCAGATCACCAAGGCGATGCAGATGGTCGCCTCGGCCAAGATGCGCAAGGCCCAGCAGGCCGCGCTGGCGGGCCGTCCCTACGCCACCTTGATGAACGAGGTGCTGGCTGCGGCCACCGCCGGTGCGGGCGAGTTCCAGCACCCGCTGGCCGAGAAGCGCGAGGTCAAGAAGCGCGCGCTGATCCTCATCAGCACCGACAAGGGCCTCTGCGGAGCCCTGAACACCAACCTCCTGCGCGAGGCCTCCAAGGCTTCCTCGGCCAACACGGTGTACGTGGTGGCCGGACGCAAGGGGGCCCAGTGGGTCGCCCGTCTGAAGCGCGAACTGGTCGCCGAGTTCACCTACAAGGACTCGCCGCAGTTCTCCGAGGCGCGGGCCATCTCGAAGTTCGCCCAGGAGCTCTTCCTGAGCGGCCAGGTCGATGCCGTGGACATCGTCTTCACGAACTACATCAACACCCTGACCCAGAAGCCCGAGGTTCGGTCGCTGCTGCCCATGGGTCGTCTTCAGAAGCTCGAGGCCGACCTCCGCGGCACGGGCAACGGCGGGGAGCTCGAGGCCCCCGGCGGCCCTGAATATTCCTTCGAACCGGGCGCTCCCCAGCTCCTCGGCAACCTGCTCCCGCACTATCTGAACTACCAGGTCTTCCAGGTGCTCCTCGAGGCCAAGGCCTCCGAGCACTCCGCGCGGATGGTCGCCATGAAGAGCGCCACCGACAACGCCAAGCAACTCATCAAGGACCTGACGCTCGAGTACAACAAGCTCCGTCAGGCGAACATCACCAAGGAACTTCTCGAAATCACCAGCGCCGCCATGGCGATGGGCAACTGACCTCTCTCGGAAATGAACACAGGAAAGATCGTCCAGATCATCGGTCCCGTCGTCGACGTGGAGTTCTCCGGAACTCTCCCCGCGATCTACAACGCGCTCACCGTCGACTTCACGCCTCCCGGCGGATCCGCCACCCGTCTCACGCTCGAGGTGCAACAGCACCTCGGCGGGAACTGGGTCCGCGCGGTGGCCATGAGCACCACCGAAGGCCTCAAGCGCGGCCAGGCCGTCGTCGACCAAGGCCAGCCGATCTCCATGCCCGTCGGCGAGGGCGTCATGGGTCGCGTCTTCAACGTGACCGGCGAGGCCGTCGATGAGCAGGGCCCGGTCAAGGCCGACAAGCACTACCCGATCCACCGCAATGCCCCCCCGTTGGTGGACCAGTCCACGAGCCCCCAGATCCTGACCACCGGCATCAAGGTGATCGACCTGATCTGCCCCTTCCTCAAGGGTGGCAAGGTCGGAGCCTTCGGTGGCGCGGGCGTCGGCAAGACCGTCGTCATCATGGAGCTCATCAACAACATCGCGAAGCTGCATGGCGGCATCTCGATGTTCGCGGGCGTCGGTGAGCGCACCCGCGAGGGCAACGATC
>CAYLTF010000026.1:0-31918 GCA_964386625.1 uncultured Akkermansia sp.
TCCAGCGTCGCCCGCAGATAGCGCGCGCCGTTGTAGACCGGGATGACAGTGAGGATTTCGGGCACGTCGGGGAAGGGGACCACAGCCCCCGGGGTCGGGAAAGTCTCCAATTGGCCGGCCGCCTGAACGGCTGCAGGGGCCGTCTCAGTGAACCGGAATCGGCGGAATCAAACCGTCGCCTGGGGACTGAGGATCACCGGGGCACCGGTGTGTCGGGCTGGGACGCCCCGAACGTCCTTGATCGCCAGGAGGTTGAAGGCGTGTCGCGGTCTCGAGTTGATTCTCAGGAGGAGTGTCGCCAGTTCCTCGCAGAACGTCCCGCCTGGGAAACGGAGGGTGGGTTCCGCCATGTAGCCGCGGAAGTATCGCGTGCCGGTGGTGCCGTAGACGGTGTAGCCGAGCGACTCGAAGTCGTGCACATGCCAACCCGAAAGGTGTCGTTGGTGAGGGTTCCCGTACTCGGGACCCTGGGGCACGAATCCGTTCGGCGTCTCGAGGATCACGAATTTTTGGGTGATGGCCTCGCAGGCCCTGAGCAGGTCGAAACCAAGGTGACGCGGAAGGTGTTCGATGACCCCGTAGAGTCCGACAAGGTCGGCCTTCCTCGGCAGGCCCGCTTTTTCCAGCAGACCGCCGACGTCTTCCCTGAGGATGTCAGCCTGCACATAGTGGTCGTGCAGCCCATGTTCCTGGGACAACCGGATCGAGACGGGGTCGCTGTCGATGCCGATGGTCCGGAGCCCCGGGCGGAAGCGGCTGAGGTGGGAATTGCAGCCGCACCCGACGTCGATCGCGGTGGTCACCTCACCCCCGGCGATCAGCTTGGCGGTGAAATCGGAGGCGTTCTTCGGGCGGAGCAGTTCTCTTAACGACATGGTTCCAATCCGAGATCCGCGGATGTCCGGCGGCGAGTCGCACTCCGATCCCCGGCGGATGGATTCGTGCTATCGATCCGAACCCGGATCGGAGTCTTTCCGAGCGGTTTCTGCGACGATTCTCAGGGGCCCCGGAAGATCCCGGTTTTGTCGGGCTTTGTCCATCCCGCGAAACCCGCCCCTGCCGTCGAGTGTGCGTGTTCGACCCCGTATGCCTCGACCCGGCCGAGCCACGGCCATTCGATCACCTGGGATGATCAATCGGCTTGGAGGCCTGGGAACCTCGAGCCATGCCATTCCCGCAGCTCCCGGAGTTGGTCTTCCAAGGGGGGGCAGAGGACGTCGGGCACCAGGGTCCGGAGCACCGGCTGGGGCGCCTCTTCGGGAAGGATCTCCAACGGTCGATCCCAGGCCTTCCCGATGAGCCGCAGCACCTCTGCCTTCGGCACCGGAGGCCAGAACCCCGGTTGGCAGACAGGTTCCGGTGTGTGCGCTTCCAGCAGTTCCCGGCAAACCCTTGCCCATTGCAGTGTCGTGACCCCGTTCCACCAGTGGTTCACGAAGCCCCGCACCGGGCCGGATTGGCCCAGGAACCATCCCAAGAGGCTGCGCGGGGCCTGAAGCTCGGGACCCAGGATCGAGCAGCGGATGACCACCCCCCCGGCCGACCGAACCCGTTGCTCGGCCTCCCACTTGGACCGGCCGTAGTCGTCGGTGGCGTCCCCGGGTTCCCCGGTCCGCCGGGCCGGCAGGTCGGGCCGGAAGATCCCGTCGGTGCTGGCCTGGATGAATCGCGCGCCGCACCCCTGCAGGCACTCGAGGCTCCGCTCCACGAGGCGGACGTGCGTGTCGCGGAGCGCCTGCGGCGTGGCACCGGCCCGGATGCCGATGCAATTGACCACCACCTCGGGCCGCGTGGCGCGGAGTGATTCGAGGAATCCGGACGGAGATCCCGGATCGAAGCGGCGATCGGGGGTGAGCACCGAATGGCCGGCATCGGCCAGATGCCGTGCCACGACATGGCCCAGCATCCCGGAGGTTCCGAGCACGGTGACGCGCATCAAACCTCCCCGAACGCCGTCAGCCATTCCCAGGAGTGCCCCGGGTATTTGCGGACGATGTCGTCCCGATGGTTCCAGGCGGTGACCAGGCAGGCCACCGGCGGACGCTCGATCATCTCGGCCGGGGCCACGATGGGGGTGGCGGTCTGCGGGATGAACTTGCCGCATCGCAGCGGCGACTCGTCGACGATGTACTCGAAGCCCAGGTGCCTCAGTTGGTTCAGGTACACGTTGGCCCTTCCGGCCGCGCCGTAGGCGGCGATGGGTCTTCCTTCCGCCAGAAGCCGCTCGAGCCGGCGCGCCGCCGGGGTCTCGGCCCGACGGTCGTAGGCGCGCTGGATCTCGAGCAGACCGCTCTCCGGCTCCGCGGCATGACCGCCGATCTCCGGGGCATGAGGATCCCGGCGGAAACGCACCCGCAGCAGTCCCCCGTGCAGCGGGGTCCGGAGGGTCGCCTCGTGGGCGAAACCCAGTCGGCAGACGCAGCGGATCAAGGCCGCCTCGCTCCATTCCACCTTGTGCTCATGGTAGATGGTGTCCCATTGCCCGCCGCCGAGGGTCGCGGCCAGGTCGTGCACCTCCACCCAGAAATGCCCGCCGGGCCTGAGGGCCAGCGCGGCGCCGGCGAACACCTCGCGAAGGTCGGTGATGTGCGCCAGGCAGTTGGATCCGGAGAGCACATCGACCGAGGCTTCAAGGCCATGCTCACGCACGACTTCCGGGGTGAAGGGGCGGTTGACCAGGCGCCAGGCGGCGGCGGCGCCAGCGCGTCGCGACACGTCGCTGGGATCGACGCCGATGCGCCGCCAGCCCGGGGGCAACTGATTGAGCAGCACGCCGTCATTGCAGCCGATCTCCAGGTAGGTCAGGGCCGAATCCCGGCCGTAGAACGCCGCGAGGGTGTCGGCGAACCCGATGAAGTGGCGAACCAGTCCCGGCACCGTCGAGGAGGCGTAGTTGTATTCCTCGTACAGTTGGGAGCCCGAGATGTCCTCGGCCACCTGCACCGCACCGCAGCGCGAGCAGCGCACCCAGGTCAGCGGGAACAGGGGGGCCGCCTTCGCCGATGCCGCCGAACGGCAGAACATCCCGGCCAGGGGCATCGGTTCCATGCTGAGCACGGAGGCCAGTCCGGATTCGGGGCCGTGGCAGCCGCGGCATTGTCGGATCGTGGAGGAGGACATTCGGGATCGGGAAATCGGGTGGATGTGCGTCTCGGCGGGACGGGGCGTTGGCTCGGGGTGCTTCTGGTCGTGAGGCGCCTGCGACGGGTTCAGGTGTATTCCTCGACCACGCCGGCCGCGTCGAGCATCGGGGCGATCTCATCGAAGCTGCCCAACCTTCCGGTGTTCTCCGAGCTGTATTCCGAGCCCAGCACCTGGGGGGTGAGCTGGTCGGGCAGACGGTACTCCGGATGGATGGTGAAGTAGGCCTCGCTCTCGCTCACTCGTTGGAGTTCGTACTCGTTGACCAGGATCTCGTGGATCTTCTCGCCGGGTCGGATCCCCACCACCTCGATCGGGTGCCGCTCGCCTCGGGGGCTGTATTTGCGTCGCATGGCCTCGGCGAGGTCCTGGACCGTGCAGGCGGGTGCCTTTCGCACGAAAATCTCACCACCGCGGGACATCGTCATGGCGTGGAAGACCAGGTCCACCGACTGGTCCAGTGTCATCAGAAACCGGGTCATGTGCGGCACGGTCAAGGTCAGCGGAGCCTCCTCGCGGATCTGCCGGAGGAAGAGCGGGATCACCGAGCCCCGGCTGCCCATCACGTTCCCGTAGCGGACACAGCAGAAGGTCGTCGAACCGCCGAACTGGTTCTGGCTGCACACCAGCTTCTCCATCATGGCCTTGCTGGTGCCCATGGCGTTGACCGGCTTGACCGCCTTGTCGGTGCTCAAGGCCACCACGGTCTTCACCCCGGCCGCCCGGGCGGTGGCGCAGATGTTCTGGGTGCCCAGGATGTTCGTCTTGATCGCCTCGAGAGGGTAGCTCTCGCAGGAGGGCACCTGCTTGAGGGCCGCCGCGTGGAACACGAAGTGGACGCCATCCATCGCCTCCTCGAGCCTGCCTGCGTCCCGCACATCGCCGATGAGGTAGCGGAACTGCGGCCAACGGCGTTGCATCTCCCATTGCTTCTTCTCGTCGCGGCTGAAGATGCGGATCTGTGCCGGGTTCAGCTCGAGGAGATGGCGTGCCACACGGTTGCCGAAGGAACCGGTGCCTCCGGTGATCAGGATGGTCGCGCCGGACAGGGATCGCATGGCCGGTTTCTACCGGACTGCCGTTTCCAAGGGCAGCGATTTGTTCTCGATCGGCCCCGTGCCTGCGTCGTTCCGCAGAGGTCGGAGCGGGGGCGACGCCGCTCTCGACGCCGCCGGCGATCCGATTCACTGTGCCATCGATGATGACGCAGTGGATTGCCGACTACCTGGAGGCCCAGAAGCGGGCCGTGGACTCCGTGAAGCCCGCCGAGATCGCCGCCCTGGTGGAGACGCTCCGTGCGGCCTGGTCGCGCGACCAGCAGATCTTCGCCATCGGCAACGGGGGCAGCGCGGCCAATGCCAGCCACTTCGCCGTGGACCTGGGCAAGGGTTCCAGCGACAAGCTGCCGCGCCGTTTCAGGGTGTTGTCGCTGACCGACAACGTCGCCTGGATGACGGCCCTCGGGAACGACTACGCCTACGACGAGATCTTCACGCGCCAGTTGATGAACTACGCCCGGCCTGGCGATGTGCTCATCGCAGCGAGCGTCAGCGGCAATTCGCCCAACCTGGTGAAGGCCTACGAGTGGGCCCGCGCCCAGGGCCTCAAGACCATCGCGCTCGTGGGGGCCAAGCGCGGCCGCCTGGCCGAGTTGGCCGACCAGGTCGTGGTCATCGACGACACCCACTACGGCCGGGTCGAAGACGTCCAGATGCACATCCTGCACATCCTTTGCTACGCTTTCATGGAGAAGCCGGAGCTGGCCCGGGGCTGATCCCTCGGGTCGGGTCCCGTCCAGTGTCCGGCCGCGGGATTCCCGGTCTGCCTGGATGTCGCCTTCGGCCCGGTCATCGCGACATGGTTTTCATGCTGAACCCACGGAGAATTCTTGGATGAAGCGTTTCCTGGCGTTGCTGCTCGGTGGTTGCGCGATGCTCTTGGCCATGCGGATGGCGGTCCAGGCGGGCACCCTGGTGCAATTCCGCACCGCCCTGGGCGATGTGGTCGTCGAGCTCTACGACGAGGAGAAACCCCTGACCACCGCCAACTTCCTGCGGTACGTCCGGTCCGGGAACTACACGAACATGATCGCCCACCGGGTGGTCCCGAACTTTGTGATCCAGGGCGGCGGGTTCCGGGTGGCCAACCGGGGCACGGTCAGCAATTCGGTGGAGTCGGTCTCGGAGTTCGCCAACGTCTCCAACGAATTCGATGTGGGCCCCCGCTACCGCAACCTCTACGGCACCTTGTCGATGGCGAAGAAGGGCGCGAGCACCAATGTGCTGGCGACCGTGCGGCAGACCAACGCGGCGGTGGCCTTCACCCGGTTCGCCGGCCTCAAGACCAACGTCATCACCTACACCAACGCCTTTCCCGAGGTGTCCACCTTCGAGGTCTACACCGAGCGCATCGTGTCCACCAACGGCACCGGCGCCACCCAGATCTGGGTCGTGGCCAAGGAGGGCGTGGTGTATTCCGGCGGTCCCCACTCGGCTTCCAGCCAATGGTTCCTGAGCTTTGGCGACAACTCGGCGAACCTCGACAACCAGAACGGCGGTTTCACGGTGTTTGGTCGCGTCGTCAGCGACACCAACGTCTTCAATCGCCTGAACACCTTCCAACCCGTCCGGCGCGCCACCAACGTGGTCTACCCGGCCGGTGGCGCGTTCAATGAACTCCCGCTGCTCAACTACTTCGAGCCGCTGAGCCTGGCGCAGCTCTATGCGGGCCTGCTGTACGTCGACATCACCGAGTTGCCCAAGCCGGCGGTCCCGGTGCCCGATCCGCGGCTGCCGGGGGTTCGGCTCGAGGGCGCGTTCCCGATGGCCCACTCGGTCGAGGTCGCCTCGGCGTTGCAGGGCCCGTGGCTCACCTTGAGCAACTTCACGGGTCGGGTCTCGGCCGCCCCGGTGTCCGATCCCGAGGGGAATGGTCCGCTGCGACTCTACCGGCTGAAGGTGCCGTTTTCGCTGCCCCGCCCGGAGTGACGGATTCGACGGGTCGCACCCGAAGCGACGGGTCCGATCCACGGGTCCATCGGCCCCGGCCGTGGGTGATCAACGGCCCGCGGAGCCCGGCAGGAAAGTGAACACCACCGCCGCGACGATGCATCCGAAGGCGGCCAGGTGGTTCCATTGCGGTTTGGTGCCGAAATAGAACAGCGCGAACCCGCTGAACACCACGAGGGTGATGACCTCCTGGAGCACCTTGAGTTGGTAGGGCGAATAGAAAGCGCTGCCCCAGCGATTGGCCGGCACCATGATCACGTACTCGAAGAAGGCGATGCCCCAGCTGACCAGGATCACCCGCATCAGCGAGGCGTCCTGATGCTTGAGGTGGCCATACCAGGCCACGGTCATGAACACGTTGCTGACCAAGAGCATCACGATGGGGGCCCACCAGGTGGAAATCAGGCTCACGGGTTCGATCCAACCAGCAATGCCGTCCCGGGGCCAGACCCCGTGAATTGGGTGCATGGCGTCGCGGTCCGGCGGCTTGGAAACGGAAAGTCGGATTCCAGTCGTTTCGGTAGGGATCGTCATCATAGTCGCGCTGTCCGATCCGTCGCTCCACAATCCACCCATGAGTTCCTCCCTCCTCGATGCCTGGGCCGCGCTCTCGGCCACCTCCCAGGTCTTCTTTGCCATCGGCCTGCTTGCCGGTGCGGTCTCCCTCGTGCTGGGGGTGATGTCCGCCGTGGGGCTTGAGCACCATGATGTGGTCGACTTGCCCGACACCATCGGTTGGGACGCCGGCGGCGGAGGCATCTTCTCGGTCAAGCCGCTCACCGGGTTCCTGCTTGGCTTCGGCTGGGCCGGCGGCATCGCGTCGGCCAGCGGCCTGGGCATCCTCGCTTCCGTGGCCGTCGCCCTCGGGTCCGGCGCGACGGTCATGGGTATCGTCGTGGCGCTCCTGCGGCTGATCCTGGGCATGCGCAGCGACGGCACGGTCCGCATCGCCGACGCCTTGCACGCACCGGGGACGGTCTATGTCACCCTGCCGCCATCCCGGCAGGCGGGCGGCCAGGTCACGGTGCATTTCCAGGGTCGCCAGGAGACCTTCCAGGCCCTCAACGCCTCCGACCGCGCGATCCCGAGCGGCGAGCGGATCCGCGTGGTCGAAGTCCTCGACAGCCAGACCGTGCTCGTGGAGCCCCTCTGAATCCTTCCCTCCGAAACCCCAACCCCAACACCAACCCCATCCCTCACAGTCCATGGATATCGTCGCCATCCTCGCCATCCTCCTGCTGGTCGTCTTCCTGCTGGTCGTGGTGATCACCCTCATCTCCCGCTACCGCATGTGCCCGCCTGACCGGGTGCTGGTCGTGTACGGCAAGCTCGCCAACGGGCAGTCTTCGCGCTGCTACCACGGCGGATCGACCTTCGTGATCCCCTTCTTCCAGAGCTACTCCTACCTCGACCTCACGCCCATCAACATCGACATCGAGCTGAAGGGGGCGCTCTCCAGCCAGAACATCCGCATCGATGCGCCGGCCTCGTTCACCATCGGTGTGTCGACCGACCCGGAGGTCATGCAGAACGCCGCCACCCGCCTGCTTGGCCGCTCGCTCGACGAGGTGCAGCAGCTCGCCTCCGAGATCATCATGGGCCAGATGCGCGTGGTGTTCGCCTCGATGAGCATCGAGGAGATCAACAACGACCGTGAGAAGCTCATCGCCCTCATCACCAAGGGCGTGGAGGTCGAGCTGCACAAGGTCGGCCTGCGCATGATCAACGGCAACATCCGCGACATCCGCGACCACTCCGGCTACATCGACGCGCTGGGCAAGGAGGCCGCCGCCAAGGCCATCAACGACGCCCAGATCAAGGTCGCCCAGGAGAACCAGCGGGGCTCCATCGGCCGGGCGGAGGCCGAGCGCGAGCAGGCCATCCGCGTGGCCAACGCGCAGGCCGAGGCCAAGCGCGGCCAGAACACCGCCCAGGCGATGATCGCCAAGTCCGACGCCGACCTCGCGGCCGAGCAGGCCGAGGCCACCCGTCGCACCGAGGCCGCCCAGCGGGTCGCCGAGGCCCGGGCGCTCGAGGAATCCTACCACGCCCAGCAGCAGGCGGAGTTGGCCCGCGCCGCGCGCGAGAAGGCCGCCGCCCAGGCCGACCAGATCGTGAAGGCCGAGATCGAGCGCGAGCGCGTGCGCATCGACGCCGAGGCGCGCGCCGCCCAGACCGAGATCCTCCAGCGGGGCCAGGCCGCCGCCTACATCGCCCAGAAGCAGGCCGAGGCCGACGGCATCAAGCGCGTGGCCGAGGGTGAGGCCGACGGTATCCGAGCCCGGTTGACCGCCGAGGCGACGGGTGTGCAGGCCAAGCTGACCGCCGAGGCCGAGGGCACCCGGGCGCTGCTCGACGCCAAGGCCCAGGGCTTCGAGAAGATCCTGCGGGTGGCCGACGGCACGAGCGGGGCCACCCAGTTGCTCATCGCCGAGAACATCGTGCGCATCGCCGAGATCCAGGCCGGTGCCATCAAGGGCCTGCAGTTCGAGAAGGTCGTGGTCATGGGCGGCGGGGCCGGGGGCAACGGCCCGGGCCAGTTCGTCCAGGACCTCTACAAGGGCGTGCTGCCCATCCACGAGCTGGCCAAGAGCGTCGGGCTGAGCCTGCCCGCCTTCCTGGGCACCAACGGGTCGGATGTCGCGCCCGGCACTTCGGCTCCTGCGACCCCGGCCCCGGCTCCGGCCGCTCCGGCGTCGGAGACCAAGGCGCCGGTCGTGAATCCGCCGAAGCCGGCCGCCTGAGCGGGGCGAACTCCGCCACGATCGGTGGACGGACAACGACCCGGACCGTGCCTCTGCGCGGTCCGGGTCGGATCGTTTCCGGGGATTGGCTCTGCGGATCGTCCGGGTTCAGACCAGCGGAATGACCGCCTCGACGCAGCGGGCGCACAGCGTCGGGTGGGTCGCGTTCGCGCCGACGTTGGACTCCCAATGCCAGCATCGCTCGCACTTGGTCCGGCCGGCCTCGGCGGCGACCTGCACGGTGATCCGGCGTTCGGATCCCTCGGCCACCGTCAGCGCGACCGCCGAGCAGTTGCAGAGCTCCCGGAGGTCGTCTCCATGGGGGGCGACCACGGCGTGTTCTGCGGGCGGCAGCGCGAAGTGCAGCACGGCATCGAGCCCCTTGCCGACGAGCTTGGCCTGCCGGGCCTTCTCGAGCTCCGGCAGCGCCTGCTCACGCAACGAGAACAGGGCCACCCAGGCGGGCTCGGTCGGCACCGCGGTGGTGGCGGGCCTCCAGAGGCTCAGGTGCACCGAATGCGTGGACACCCCGGGGATCCGCTCCCAGGCCTCGTCGGCCGTGAAGGCCAGGATGGGGGCCAGGGACTGGGTGAGCCGGGTG
Organism: uncultured Akkermansia sp.; assembly: GCA_964386625.1. Lineage (GTDB taxonomy): Bacteria > Verrucomicrobiota > Verrucomicrobiia > Limisphaerales > UBA9464 > SXXZ01. Next base: position 9,495 of record CAYLTF010000026.1, read on the forward strand.
AGGATGCGGTGCAGGGCCGTCTGCGTGCTGCGACGGCGGGCCGAGCCTGCCGGGTCGGTGTAGAGACGGTCCTTCACCACGTCGTGGTACATCGCGCTGAGCTGGACCGCGCAGAACTGCGAGACCAGCTGGTACACGACATGGAACTCATAGGCGTCGTAGGCCCGCGCGACCGCGGCCTCGAGGGTGGCGAACTCGCCCAGAATCCAGCGGTCGAGCCCGCTGAGTTTCTCGTCGGGCACCGCGTCGGTCGCAGGGTTGAAGTCGTACAGGTTGGAGAGCTGGTAGCGCAGCGTGTTGCGGATGAGCCGATAAGTCTCGCCCACCTTCTTGAGGCGCTCCTCGCTGACCACGATGTCGTTGCGGTAGTCCTGTGAGGCGACCCACAGGCGCACCACGTCGCAGCCGTAGTCCTTGATGTAGCGCTCGGCCGTCTGCGGCTTCTGGTAGCCGCCCTGCCCCTGCTTCGACTTGGAGATCTTCTCGCGGTCTTCATCGACCATGAAGCCGTGGGTCAGCACGGTCTTGAACGGGGCCGCCCCGTTGCCCGCCAGCGACAGCAGCAGCGACGACTGGAACCAGCCCCGATGCTGATCGCTGCCTTCCAGGTACACATCGGCCCGCCAGTCGCCGCCGGAGCCGCGCAGCTCGGGCCGGCGCATGAGCACCGCGCGGCTCGAGGAACCGGAGTCGATCCACACGTCGAGCGTGTCCTGCCCCTTGCGCACGGCTTCCGGGCCCGACCAGTCGGCCGGCCGGCAGCCGGCCCAGAGCGCCTCGACCGGGGTCGCGAACCACACGTTCGAGCCCTCGCGCTCGATCCAGTCGGCGGCCTTGCGGACGATGCGCGCCTCGAGGATCGGTTCGCCGGCCGCATCATAGAAGGCCGGGATGGGCACGCCCCAGGTCCGCTGGCGCGAGATGCACCAGTCGGGACGCGATTGCACGGCCCCCTGGATGCGGTTCTTGCCCCAGTCCGGGATCCAATTCACCGCATCGATGGCCGCGAGCGCCTGCTGCCGGAAGGGCAGGGCGCCTGCGCCGCCCGAGGCGTGGTCCACGCGGATGAACCACTGGTCGACGGCGCGGAAGATGATGGGCGACTTGGAGCGCCAGCAATGGGGGTAGCTGTGCGAGTAGTCTTCGCGGCGCATCAGCGCTTCCTTCTCGGTCAGGAGCGCCAACACGGCCTCGTTGGCCTCGGACTTGCCGGCCTTGGCCAGGGTGGATTTGCCCACCAGCGCCTCCGGGAGCTGCTGTTCGCGGGGCAGGTCGGCGGTGGGGGTCAGTCGGCCCTCGTCATCGACCGGGCAATAGATCGGCAGGCCCACGCTCAGGCCCAGCTGGTAGTCGTCCATGCCGTGGCCCGGGGCGATGTGCACGAAGCCGGTGCCGGTGGAGTCGTCGACGAAGTCGGCCGGGAACAGGCGCCCGGTGCGCTCACAGAAGGGGTGCTCGTATTGCAGCGAGGCCAGCTCGTCGGCCTGCGCGGTGCGGATGATCTGGTAGCCGTCCCAGCCGCACTTCTCGCTGAGGGTGGCCAGCAGGGAATTGGCCACCAGGTAGGTGTTCCCCTGCGCGAACACGTACGAGTAGAAGAACTTCGGATTGAAGGCCACGGCGAGGTTGGCCGGCAGGGTCCAGGGCGTGGTGGTCCAGACCACGACATAGGTGTTGGGTTCACCCGCCAGGCGGAACCGCACGAAGACGCTCTGGCTGACGTGGTCGGCGTATTCGACCTCGGCCTCGGCGAGGGCCGTGCGGAACGGGACGCTCCAGTAGACCGGCTTCTTGCCGCGGTACACGAAGCCCTTCTCGACAAGGTCGGCGAACTGGCGCAGTTCGTCGGCCTCGTACTGCGGGGCCAGCGTCAGGTAGGGGTTGGCCCAGTCCCCCAAGACCCCCAGGCGTTGGAACTGCTCCCGTTGGAGGTCGATGTACTTGCGGGCGTAGGCGTCGCAGGCCGTGCGGATGGTGGCGGCATCGGCCTCGGTCTTGCCCTGGGCGCGCAGTTCCTGGGTCACCTTCGACTCGATGGGCAGGCCGTGGCAGTCCCAGCCCGGCACGTACGGGGTCTGGAACCCGCGCAGCGACTTCGATTTCAGGATCAGGTCCTTGAGGATCTTGTTGAGCGCGGTGCCGATGTGGACATCGCCATTGGCGAAGGGGGGGCCATCGTGCAGCACGAATCGGGGGGCGTCGGCGCGGGCCGCCATCAGTTGCCCATAGAGGTCCGTGGTCTGCCACTGGGCCAGTCGCTGGGGTTCCCGCTGAACCAGGTTTGCCTGCATCGGAAACTCCGTCCGGGGCAGATTGAGGGAATTTTTGTAGTCCATCGCCGTTCCGTTCAAAGGGGCGAGGGTATCGGTTCGGCAAATCCCGGGCAAAGCGGAATCCCGGAATGCCGAAAACCGCTGCCTTAATCAAAGTATTCGAGCCGATGATGCCATGGTCCGAACCCATCCGTGGGCTTGCCTTTGAGAAGAGGGGAGTGGTTCACTCCGCCTTGGTGTTGACCGCCGTTGAGGGATTTTCCGATTCCCCGAGGCCGTCTGGGCCCTCCCTATTGGCCGCGACCGTACCAAACGGTTCCGTGCAAGTCGGGTGGAGATCCGGGGGGGCTTGGTCGGTTTCAGAGAATGGAGTCCCGGGATCCGCAGGTTGGATCCTCAAAATCGACGTGCATCAGCACTGAACTCAATCCAATGGGCGGATGGAACGGGCCGAATGAATCGGCCTGGATCTCCCAAGCCCAAAGAAAGCGGCCCGATGTCGGACATTTTCCCGAGGTGGACCAACAAGATACCGTTGATGGTCGGTGTGGCAGCAGCCGTGGTGCTGCCGACCGTGATCGCGGGCATCACCTATTACTTCACCCCGAAGTACACCCGCGTGGGTTACCAGCCCAAGCAGCCGGTGGCCTTCTCCCATGCGATCCATTCCGATCAGCTGGGGATCGACTGCCGCTATTGCCATAGCGACGTGGACAAGTCGTGGTTCTCCAACATCCCCGCCTCGGAGACCTGCATGCGTTGCCACTCCATCGTGGCCAAGGACTCCCCGAAGCTGAGCCTGGTGCGGGATTCCTACGCGAGCGGCAAGCCGATTCCCTGGGTCCAGATCCACAAGACCCCGGATTACGTCTATTTCAACCACTCCGTCCACGTGAACCGCGGCATCTCCTGCGTGAAGTGCCACGGCGAGATCCAGAAGATGGACGAGGTTTATCACGCCAAGCCCCTTTCGATGGGCTTCTGTCTGGAGTGCCATCGTGAACCCGAGAAGCACATCCGGCCGAATGATCTTGTGACCAAGCTCGACTGGAACGGTGAGTTCGACGGCAAGAAGGCCGTCCACGACTGGAAGGTCCAACCCGGCCAGAGCTGTTCCACCTGCCACCGCTGATGAAGACGATTCCCCCGATCTGCAACGAACCGGAAACCGGTCCGAAGTACTGGCGTTCCCTGGAGCAGTTGGCCGACCAGCCTGACTTCCGCCAGTGGATGGAACGTGAGTTCCCGGCCGGCGCCAGCATCGCTCCTGATGGCGAGAGCCGGCGCGACTGGATGAAGCTCATGTCCGCGAGCTTCCTCTTGGCGGGCCTGGGTGGCATGGCCACCGGCTGCCGTCGTCCTGAGGAGGAGCTCACCCCGTTCGCGAAGCAGCCCGAGGGCTACGTGTATGGCAAGGCCCAGCACTTCGCCACCTCGATGCCCTTGCGCGGCAGTGCCGTGCCGTTGACCGTCAAGTCGAGCGATGGTCGTCCCACCAAGATCGAGGGCAACTCGCTCTTCCCTGGTGGCAATGGCGGCACCGATTCCCTGGCCCAGGCGGCCATCCTGAACCTCTACGATCCGGACCGCGCCCACCGCCACACTCGTGGCGGCAACGACGTGAAGGTCGAGGCGGTGCGCGATGCGTTGGCCGAGGTGGCCAAGGCGGCCTCCGGCAACCAGGGTGAAGGCTTGGCCTTCCTGGTGGAGCGCTCGTCTTCCCCGTCCCGCGCGCGGCTCCAGAAGCTGGTCGCCGAGAAGTATCCCAAATCCACCTGGCACGCCTACGAGCCGGTCGATTTCTCCGGGGCCGACGCGGCCTATTCCCAGGCCTGCGGCACGCCCGTCCATGCGGTCGTCCACCTCGAGAAGGCCCGTCGGATCCTGTCGCTGGATTGCGACTTCATCGGTTCCGAGCAGGACGCCCACCGGAGCATCCGTGGTTTCGCCCTCGGTCGCAAATCGGCCGATGACGGGATGAACCGGCTCTACGTGGTGGAGTCGATCATGTCCCTCACCGGCGGCAACGCCGACCACCGCCTGCGGGTCAAGCCCAGCGAGGTCGTCCAGGTCGCCGCGGCGGTCGCCGCCGAGCTCGGAGTGTCCGGTGTGGCCTCGCCCTCGGGTGCCCATTCGGCTTGGGTGGCAGCCGTCGCCAAAGATCTCAAGGAGGCGGGCAAGGGCGCCGTGGTGGTGGCCGGCTACGCCCAGCCTCCGGCGGTGCACGCGCTTGCAGCCGCGATCAACGCCGCTCTCGGTGCCATCGGTTCCACGGTGACCTTGGTGCAGCCGACCGAACCGGCGGCTTCCGGGATCCAAGAGTTGGCCGCTTCCCTGGGCGCCGGCAAAGTGTCGACCCTGGTCATCCTGGGTGGCAATCCCGCCTACAACGCCCCGGCTGACCTGCAGTTCGAGACGGTGGCCAAGAAAGCCGGCACGGTGATCCGCTTGGGCTACTACGAGGACGAGACGGCGGCTCTGTCCACCTGGCATCTGGCCGGCACCCACTTCCTCGAGTCCTGGGGCGATGCCCGCACGACCGACGGCACGGTGGTCCCCGTCCAACCGCTGGTTGAACCGCTGTTCGGCGGGTTGACCGAACTCGAGGTCCTCGCCCGCATCCTCGGCGAGTCCAAGGTGGCTCCCTACGACATCGTCCGAGAGACCCTCAAGGGCCTGGGTGTGGCTGATGAGGCCGCTTGGAAGCGGTTCCTGCACGACGGGTTCCTGGCCGACAGCGCCTCTCCGGCGATCTCGGCGACCGTCTCCGCAGCGGCCGCCGCCTCTGCCTTGGCCGCCCACAAGCCTGCTTCCGGCGAAATCGAGGTGGTCCTGCACCGCGATGCGTCGGTCGATGATGGCCGCTTCTCCAACAACGGTTGGTTGCAGGAGATGCCCGACCCGATCACCAAGGTGACCTGGGACAACGTGGTGATGATGTCCCAGAAGACCGCCAAGTCGCTGGGTCTGCCCACCAAGCGCTCGGCCAAGGTGCCCGATGAGTTGAGCCCCGCCGAGGCCGCCGATGCGAAGGACGGCCAGTACGATCAACCCGTGGTGAAGATCACCGTCGGCGGACGCAGTGTCGAAGGCCCCGTCTGGATCCAGCCCGGCTTGGCCGATGGCACGGTCGCTCTGGCCCTCGGTTACGGCCGTCGGGTCGTCGGGCGGGTGGGGCGCGGCGTCGGTTTCAACGCCTACAGCCTGTTCCAATCGGCCTCGCGCCACCTCACCGCCGGCAAGGTGGAGAAGGTGTTCCGCAAGCACCGCCTGGCGGTGACTCAGGAGCACGGCCTGATGGAAGGTCGCCCGGTCATCCGTGAAGCGCACCTCGAGCAGTTCAAGGCCAAGCCCGAGTTCGCCCGGAACATGGACCTCGATGCGCACCTGCCGCATTACGTCCCCTACAAGGAGGGCACCGACGGGCGCAATGCCGAGAAGCGGCCCCAGAACATCTACGAACACCCCTACGACCAGAACCCGGAGACCGCTTCCAAGGTCCATCAGTGGGGCATGGTCATCGACCTTCAGACCTGCGTCGGTTGTTCGGCCTGCGTCATCGCCTGCCAGAGCGAGAACAACATCCCCATCGTCGGCAAAGACCAGGTGGCCCGCGGTCGCGAGATGCTCTGGATGCGCATCGACCGCTACTACAGCCACAACCCGGACGCCGATGTGAACGCCGAGTTGGCCGCAGAGGACCCGCAGATGGCGGTCCAGCCGATGTTCTGCCAGCACTGCGAGGCCGCCCCGTGCGAGAGCGTCTGCCCGGTCAATGCGACCGTCCATGACGAGGAGGGCATCAACGCCATGGCCTACAACCGCTGCATCGGCACGCGGTACTGCGCCAACAACTGCCCGTACAAGGTCCGCCGCTTCAACTGGTTCGACTTCAACAAGCGCGAGAGCGACTACGGAGCGGCCCAGGACCAGCACCTGGTCAACACCGGCAACCTGTACAAGGGACCGCTGGGTGTGAACCGCAATGCGGATCCCGAGTGGGAGATCATCAAGCTGGTCAAGAACCCGGATGTCTCGGTCCGCATGCGGGGTGTCATGGAGAAGTGCACGCTGTGCGTGCAGCGCATCCAGCAGGGCAAGATCGCCCAGAAGGTCAAGGCCGGGAACAGCGGCGATGTCGCCGTGCCCGATGGCGCCATCAAGACCGCCTGTCAGCAGGCCTGCCCCGCCGACTCCATCGTCTTCGGAAACCTGCTCGACGCGCACAGCGAGGTCGTCAAGGCCAAGGCCAACCCGCGGAACTACTCCGTGCTGGGCTTCCTCGACACCCGTCCGCGTGTCACCTACCTGGCCCGCGTCCGCAACCCGAACCCGGTGGTGCTCGCCCTCGAGAAACGCAAGACCCCGGACAGCCAGCGCGACTACGAGCGCTTCCGTCACGAGTCTCCATTCCAAGAACACTCAAATGGTCATCATGCCTCGCATCAATCCGCGTCCCATGCGGGGAAAGGAGCGCTCTAATGGCTAGCCCTGGAAAATCCGCCGCCGTCAAGGCGCCCGAGCCGCCGGCCGAACTGGTCCGCGAGCCATTGGTCCTGAACAATCGCTCCCTCGGTTGGATCACCGACGCCATCGCGGGCGTCTGCGAGAAGCCGATGCCCGCCTGGTGGTGGCCTGCGTTCATCGTATCGGTGGGCGGCATGATCACCATGTTCTCCCTGATCGCCTACCTGGTTTCGACCGGTGTCGGTGTGTGGGGTCTGAACCAGCCTGCCGATTGGGCCTGGGACATCACCAACTTCGTGTTCTGGATCGGCATCGGCCACGCCGGGACCCTGATCTCGGCGGTGCTCTTCCTGCTCCGGCAGAAATGGCGCACCTCGGTCAACCGGGCGGCGGAGGCCATGACCATCTTCGCGGTGGCGTGCGCGGGCATCTTCCCCGTGTTCCATACCGGCCGCGTCTGGTTCGCCTTGCTTCCGGGTTATCTGTTCCCGGCTCCCAACGCCAATGAGATCTGGCCGCAATTCCGCTCTCCCTTGCTGTGGGACGTGTTCGCCGTGTCCACATACGGCACGGTCTCGCTGCTGTTCTGGTACGTTGGACTCATCCCCGACTTGGCCACCTTGCGTGACCGGTCCAAGGGGCTCCTGCGCAGGTTCTTCTACGGCCTGTTCTCCCTCGGATGGACCGGTTCCAACCGCCACTGGAGCAACTATGAGAAGGCCTACCTGCTCCTGGCTGGTCTCAGCACACCGCTGGTGCTCTCGGTGCACTCGATCGTGTCCTTCGACTTCGCCGTCTCGGTCGTGCCTGGTTGGCATACCACCATCTTCCCGCCGTACTTCGTGGCCGGCGCGATCTTCTCCGGTTTCGGCATGGTGCTCACCCTGCTGATCCCGCTGCGCTCGCTCTTCAAGCTCGAAGATGTCATCACGCTCCGGCACGTGGAGCTCATGTGCAAGGTGCTCCTGGCGACCGGGTCCATCGTCGGATACGCCTACGGCATGGAGTTCTTCATCGCCTGGTACGGCGGCAGCCCCTACGAGCTCTACGCCTTCAAGAACCGCGCCTTCGGTCCCTACTGGTGGAGCTACTGGGCCATGATCTCGTGCAACGTGATCAGCCCGCACTTCTTCTGGTTCAAGAAACTGCGCACCAGCGTGGTCTTCGTCTGGATCGTGTCGATCTTCGTGAACATCGGCATGTGGTTCGAGCGCTTTGTCATCATCGTCACCTCGTTGCACCGCGACTACCTCCCGTCGAGCTGGGGTTACTTCACCCCGAGCTGGGTCGATGTGATGACCTTCGTCGGCAGCTTCGGCCTGTTCATGACGCTGTTCCTGCTGTTCATCCGCTTCCTGCCGGTCATCGCCATCAGTGAAGTCAAAGGCGTGACACCCCAGGCCGACCCGCACCATCCGCTCGGTGGCGCCAAGGGACACCACTAACCGAAAGCCCTGTCCATGAGTTCCAATCGTTCCAAGCCGCACGGCCTCCTGGCCGAGTTCCACACGGCGGCGGATATCTTCGAAGCGGCGATCCGTTGCCGGGACGCCGGGTTCACCCGTTGGGATGTCTACACGCCCTTCCCGATCCACGGCATGGATGAAGCCATGGGGCTTCGCAAGTCGCCGGTCGGGTGGTTCACCTTCTGTGGTGGGTTCACCGGATTTTTTGCCGGCATGACCATGATCTGGTACATGAACAAGTTCGACTACCCCCTGGTGGTCGGCGGCAAGCCTCTGTTCACGCCGCTGTTCGCGTTCCCGGTCAGCTACGAGATGACCATTCTCCTCAGCGCCTTCGGGACGCTCTTCGGCATGTTCTTCCTGAACCAATTGCCGAAGTTCTACAACCCGCTCTTCAAGAACGAGCGGTTCAAGAAATCGACGGACGACCGGTTCTTCATCTGCATTGAGGCGACCGACCCGAAGTTCGGAATGGACGCGACCCGCACCTTCCTGACCGAAAAATGCCACGCTGCGGTCGTTGAACTCGTGGAGGACTGAATGCGCACCTTCCTGAAATACTTCTTCACCGCCTACGTGCTGGCGGTCGCCATGGTGGTCGGAATCGCCGGCTTCCGCGGCTCCAAGAGCACCAAGCCTCCGATCGAGGTGTTCCCCGACATGGACCGCCAGCCCAAGCTGCGGCCCCAGACGACCACCAAGTTCGCGGCCTGGGCCGATGGACAGACCTCCCGTCCGCATCCTGCCGGAACGGTTTCCCGCGAATCCGCCTGGGAGGAGAACGCCTTCAACACCGGCCGCCAGGGGGCTGCATTCGTCGAGGCGATGCCCATCGAGGTGAACGCCTCGGTCCTCAAGCGAGGCCAGGAGCGTTATGCGATCTATTGCCAGCCCTGCCATGGTGTCCTCGGGGACGGCAAGGGCATCACCAGCAAGTATGGCATGGGCAACACGGCCAACCTGCATCAAGACCGCCTGATCAAGACCCAGGACGGTGATCTCTTCAACACGATCAGCAACGGCAAGAGCACGATGATGGGTTACGCCTCGGCGATCCCGGTCGCCGACCGGTGGGCCGTGGTGGCCTACGTGCGGGCGCTGCAACTCAGCCGCCTCGCCTCGGAGTCGGAAATCCCGGCCGCGGTGCTGCCCACCATCAAGTAAGGATCCATGAACGCATTTTCACGACAATCCAAGACCTGGGGGCCCGCGGTCGCCGTGATCGCGGCAGCCGCCGTCACGGTCCTGCCCGCACTGGGTGCCGATGCCGGACATGCGGTCCAAGACGCCGCCCACGGTGCTTCGACCCATGCCGCCCACGGGCATGAGGCCGTCTCGGTCTTCTCGCTCAAGCAGATCGCCCACAGCTATCTCACGGCCTACATGTTCTGCCTGAGCCTGTGTGTCGGATCCTTGTTCCTGACGCTGGCCCACCACCTCTTCGACGCCGGGTGGTCCGCCTCCATCCGCCGTGTCACCGAGACCGTCGCCAGCCTGCTCTTTCCCTGGATGCTGATCTTGGCCCTGCCGATCATCGGCTTCGCCTGGACCGGCAATCTGCACGCCTGGTTCAAGATCGATCCGGCGACCGATCATGCGCTGGACGTCAAGAAGGTCCTGTTCAACCCGATGGCCTTCACCGTCATGGTGCCGGTGCTCATCACCCTGCTCGGCCTGCTGGCGCACAAGATCCGTGGCTGGTCGGTCGCCCAAGACAAGGACGGGGCCGCCCATTGGACCAGCAAGTCCCGCAAGCTGGCCGCCGGGGGCATCTTCTTCTTCGCCATCGGTGTCACCCTGCTGTGCTTCCTCTTGATGAAGTCGTTGCAGCACCAGTTCTTCAGCACGATGTACGGCGTGTACTACTTCGCCGGCAGCGTCTGGACCACCCTCATCACCCTCTATCTGCTGACGCTGTGGCTCGCCCAACCGGGACGTCCGCTCGAGAAGGTCTATTTCAAGCGGCAACAGCAGGATCTCGGCGTGCTGTTCTTCGCCTTCACGGTGTTCTACGCCTACATCCATTTCAGCCAGTACTTCCTGATCTGGAATGCAGCCATTCCTGAAGAGACCTTCTGGTACGTCCGTCGCGAGGTCGGTTCCTGGAAGTGGGTGGGTATGACCATCCTCTTCGGCCACTTCTTCGTACCGTTCTTGTTGCTCCTCAACCAGGACATCAAGCGCAACCTTTCGGTGATGATCCCGGTGGGAGCTTGGGCCTGGTTGATGCACTACATCGACATGACCTACAACATCATGCCGGTCATCCACCCCGAGGGACTCCATCTCACCCTGTGGGATCCGATCTTCTGGGTCGGCATGTCGGTCGTGCTCGCTCGGCTCTTCTGGGCGGAGTACCGCAAGAACCCGGCGTATCCGCTCAAGGATCCGCGCCTCCAGGAGGCCATTGTCCACCATGAGGTGCCGGCTCCCGGCGCTTCCGCCGCCCACTAAAGAACCTCGAATCTGCCATGAGTTCTTCGAATTGCTGTTCCCAGTCGTCCAAGACGACGCTCGCCTATCTGGTCGGTGGAGTGGGTTCATTCCTGATCGTCGGCGCGCTTGCCTGGTTGGTCGTGCGTCAACCGGTCTCCACCGTCGACGCCGAGCGGGTGGCCCAGCGGGTCAAGTTCCGCACCGAAGTCGAGGCGGCCACCGCCGCCAAGGTCAACGGCTACGCTCTGGATGCCGACGCCTTGGCCAAGGGCAACAAGGTCTACCACGTGCCGATCGGTCGGGCCCTGGAGATCGCCGCCCAAGACTTCAAGGATCCCGCGGCCGGACGCGCGAAGTTGATCCAGCGTCTGGAAGACAAGTCGAAGCAGCAGTCCTTTGAGTGAACCCATGCCGGTGATCGCCTTCATCTTGTTGGGAAGCGTGGTGCTCCTGCCTGCCGCCGCCTTGATGGCGCTGCGCTGGGCGGCGGCCTCGGGTCAGTTCCGCTGTCCCGACAAGGCGGCCTTGTTGCCGTTCGATGAGGTGGAACCGGTGGGGATGGAAACCGACTGTATTTTGGGAGGAAACCGTCGTTGAGCATGATCAATCAGTCGCAAACGCCGCAGACCCGAGCGATGCGGGCCCTGTTGCCCGGTGATACCGGCGCCGAGGGAGGCAAAAAGGCGGCGCTGGCGGAGATCGACGCATCTTGCCGGGTGCCCGTCCTCTTCTTTTTCCTGAGCGGCTTGGCCTGGTTGCTGGCTGGTACCGTGCTGGCGTTGGTCGCCAGCATCAAGCTGCACAGCCCTGGTTTCTTGGCGGCGTGGGAGTGGCTCACCTTCGCCAACGTCCGCACCGCGCACCTCAACACGGTGATCTACGGGTTCGCCTCCCAGATCTCGGTGGGAGTGACTCTTTGGCTGATGTGCCGGCTTTGCCGGATCCCCCTCGTCGCGCCCGGCTTGGTGACGGTGGCGAACCTTTTCTACAACCTGGGCGTCACCGTCGGTGTGGTGGGTATCCTGCTCGGAGACTCCACCGCCATCGAATGGCTGGAGATGCCGAGTTATGCCACGCCGATCCTCTTCGTCAGTTATGCCCTGATCGCCGTCTGGGCGATCGTGGCCTTCCGGCTGCGCACCGAACGGCACCTCTACGTCTCGCAGTGGTACCTGCTGGCGGCCGTCCTCTGGTTTCCGTGGCTCTACGGTACGGCTCAGGTGATGTTGCTCATCGAGCCCGTTCGCGGCGTGGTCCAGGCGGCCGTCAACTGGTGGTTTGCCCACAACGTCCTCGGATTGTGGTTCACCCCGATCGGCTTGGCGTCGATCTACTACTTCATCCCGAAGGTGATCGGTCGGCCCATCCACAGCTACTACCTGAGCGTGATGGGTTTCTGGTCGCTGGCGCTGTTCTACAACTGGAACGGCATGCACCACCTGGTCGGCGGTCCGCTGCCCGCATGGATGATCACCGTGAGCATCGTGGCCTCGGTGATGATGATCATTCCGGTCGTCACGGTGGCCATCAACCATCACTTCACCATGCTCGGGCACTTCGGCAAGCTCCGGCAGAGCCCGACCCTCCGGTTCATGGTCTTCGGCGCGATCTCGTACACGCTGGCCAGCCTTCAGGGTGTGGCGAGCGCGGTCCGCAGTGTGAGCGAAGTCACTCACTTCACGCACCACACGATCGCCCACGCCCACTTGGGCATGTATGCCTTCTTCACCATGGTCATGTTCGGGGCAATGTACTACATCCTGCCGCGCATCACTCAGCGGGAGTGGCCGTCCAATGGACTGATCTCCCTGCATTTCTGGGGCGTGGCCCTGGGCATCGTGCTGTATGTCGTGCCGATGAGCTTCATGGGGTTCATCCAGGGCACCAAGCTCAACGATGCCACGATCCGGTTCCTTGACGTGGTCCAGTTCACCTTGCCGTGGCTGAAGCTGCGGACCCTCGCCGGTCTGCTGCTCGCCGCGGGCCATGTCGCCTTTGTCGTCAACGTCGGCTGGTTGCTGGTGCGGATGTTCGAACCCTACCGCAAGCCGGTGGTGCGCATCCTGACCGGAGAGGCTGAATCCCTTGCCGCCGGAAAATAACCATGAGTTACGGACCGCTACTTTTCCTGGGAATCCTCTTCACCCTGGCGTCGAGCTGGGTGGGACTGGTTCTCATGCCGCACCGTCAGATGGGCTCGATCGGCCAACACACCGACACCAACACGGCGGCCATCTACCCTCAGGCCCGCTCGGGCGAGGCCCAGCAGGGGGCCGAGCATTACCGCGCGTTGGGGTGTGTCTATTGCCACACCCAGCAGGTCCGCCCTGAAGGTTACGGTTCCGACCTGGAGCGCGGATGGGGGCGTCGCCGAACCGTCAGTCGCGACTACATCCACGACAAGACCGTGATGCTCGGGACCATGCGCACCGGGCCGGATCTCACGAACATCGGCGAGCGCCAATCCGATGCCGCCTGGCACTATCGGCATCTTTACAACCCCCAGATCACCAGCCCTGGCAGCATCATGCCGCCCCATGCGTTCCTGTTCGAGACCCGGGTCATCGGCGCTGCCGGCCGTTCCACCAACGCGTTGGTGCTCGAGGGGGCCTTCGCTCCGCCCGTGGGCCACGAGGTGGTGCCGACCCGCCGCGCCGAGCAGTTGGTCGCCTACCTCCGCAGCCTCAAGTCGTCCGGAGACCTGCCTGAGGCCCCGGTCAAGAAGGAGGAGGCAAAATGAGCAACCCCAAGGAATCTCCCAACGCCTCCTCGCGGCTGGATCGCGGTGAACAGCACGACGTCACCGAGTTGCACGCCGCCGTGCTGCGCGAGAAGCCCGATCCGGTCGAGGGCTTCGAGCCGGTGAATCTCTGGGTGGTCGCCGGCATCGCCGGTCTCCTTTTCTGGGGCGGTGCCTACCTGACCCAGTACAGCGGTCGCTTCGAGGCCATGGAGTTCTCGGAATTCCCGCATGGCAAGCCAGCACCCGTGGCCGCCGTGGCCGCTGATCCGCTGGCGGCGGTCAAGCGGGACGGCATGCTCACCTACAATGCCGTGTGTGCCTTGTGCCATGGCGAAGATGGTGCGGGCAAAGCCGGGGTCGCGCCGCCGTTGGCGGGATCGGACTGGGTCAACGCCGACGGTCCCAACCGGTTGCTGCGCATCGTGCGTCACGGTCTGAAGGGCACGGTCAAGGTCAACAAGGACGTCACCTGGAACCCGGCGAACGATCCCAGCATCGTGATGGGCTCCCAGTGGGAGGCGATCGGTGCCTCCAACGAGAAACTCGCCGCGGTGCTCACCTACATTCGCGCGTCGTGGGGCAACACCGGTGCCGCGGTGACTCCGCAGATGGTGGTCGATGGTCTGTCCGCGGTGAAAGACCGCTCGGCCGACGACAACTGGACCCAGGAAGAATTGCTGAAGGTGCCGGCCAGCGGGTCCGGGGCTCCGGCGGCTCCGGCGGCGGTCACCCCCGACCAGCTCAAGGCTCAGATCCAGGCGCTGCCGGATGATCAACGGCAGGCGCTCTTGAAGGAGTTGTCCAAATGAGCCGTCGGGAGGTGGGCCGATCGGCGGAACCTCCTCCCGATGACTTGGTCGCCCCAGTGCGTGGGCCCGGATGGCGCAGGACCCACGGCTGTCGGCAGGAGGTTCCAGGCCTTCACCCGCCACCCGCACCGAGTGCGAGCCGGGATCGAGCCTCTCGTCCCGCCCGGGTTGCCGAGGGGCGAAGGGGATGTTTTGTTGAGCACATGAATCGGCGACAGCAGTGGTGGTGGTCCTGGGTCGGCGTCTGTCTCCTCGGGTTCCTTGGCCTGGGTTGTGAGACCTACGGGAAGGCCGACTGGAAGGCTCGCGTCGGGCATTTCACTTGGGACCAGGCGATCGAGGAGCTCGGCCCTCCGGAATCCGAGGCCAAGACCTCCGATGGTTCCCGGGTGGCCGACTGGGTGATTTCGCGATCACGGACCTACAGCACGGCCGTCCGGGGCCCCTTGTTCTGGAGTTGGAGCGGTCAGGATGTGACCACCACCGCCGAATCGCACCTGCTCCTCACCTTCGACGCGCAGGGCCGTCTCAAGGCCTGGAAACGGATCTACAAATGAAACGCCTTCGCAATGACGCCACCTCCGCGGTGGACCTGGGCTGGATGGGAGCCCTCAATCGCGCCATCCGCTGGTGTCTCTTCATCGGCATCATCGGGTTCATCATCGCCCAGTACCTGCCGCTGATCCGCAAGAACCAGGCCTTGCGAGAGAACCTGGCGCGATGGGAGACCCAGCAAGCCCGCCTGACGGCGCAGGCCAACGACACGGCGGCCCGTCTCCAGAGTCTGCGCGAGGATCCCCGTGCCGTGGAGCGTGCGGCCCGTGAACGACTGCAATTGGCGCGCACCAACGAGAGCGTGGTCAATTTCGTGACCCCCAATCTCCCGTCGAACTGAACCCTCTCCTTCGATGATGCCCATCGTGGCTCCCCGCAGGCCGGCATGGATCGCCGGGATCGCCGCCCTGGTCGGGTGCCTTCTTTCGGGGCCCTCGGCCCTCATGGCCGACTCGGTGCAACCGGTGTACGACGCTTTCTGCGCCGCTCCCAAGCTGAGGGTCTCCCTCGCCACCGAGGCCGACTCGGTCGGAGTCTTGGAAGGTCGAGATGACTTGGAGGCGGGCGAGTGGCGGCCATTGCTCCAGTTGGGGGCCATCTCCGGGCACCATGAGTGGATGGATCCCGAGCACCGGTCGCAGGCCCGGCGCTTCTACCGACTCCATCGGGTTCCGCGGCCGCCGCTGTTGCCGCTGCCCAATTTCAGGCTCACCGACCATCAGGGCTTCTCCCACGAACTCTTCCGGGAGGGCGATACCCGCGCCGTGGCGCTGGTCTTCACCGACGCCCAGGATCTCGAATCGCACTGGAAGCAACTGAAGCCGATCCTCGACTCCGCGTCGTCGGCCGGGGTGCAGTTCTGGATGGTCGATCCGATCGATGACCGTCCGTCGATGGCCGCGGCCGCGACCCGCGCCGGGGTGACGCTCCCCGTGCTCCACGACTCGGCCCAATTGGTCGCCTCCGCCTACGGAGCGTCGGCTTCCGGAGAGGTCGTCCTGCTGGAATCCGAGTCGCTGACCCCGGTGTACCGGGGTGCCATCGAGGATTCGGTCGAGGTGGCTTCCGGAGCCCCGGTCCGCCAGGCCTACCTGGCCGATGCCTTGGCCCGCTTCACCGCAGGGACCCGCCCGGCCGTCGAGTATGCGCGTCCGCAAGGAAGGCCATGGCGTCGCCAAGATCCCGGCGTGATCTCCTATCGCGATGAGATCGCGCCGCTCTTGCAGGCCAAGTGCGTGACCTGCCACCGGCCAGGCGAGATCGGTTCCTGGGCCATCACCAACCATGCCACGGTCCAGGCCAAGGCCGCCTCCATCCGGGCCAACGTGCTGGAGGGCCTGATGCCGCCCTGGCACGCCGATCCCGCCCACGGCAGGTTCGAGAACGACTTCTCCCTGACCCCGAGGCAGCAGGCCCGCCTGGTGGCCTGGCTCGATGCCGGTGCCCCGCGCGACGCGGTCGGCGCTGATCCCTTGGCGACGGTGCCGCCGGTGCCCGGCCCCTGGCCGATGGGCACCCCCGACCTCGTCCTGAAGATCACCCCGCAGCAGATCCAGGCCACCGGCCAGATGCCCTACGCCTACTTGATCGTGACCAACACCCTCAAGACCAACGCCTGGCTCCGGGCGGCGGTGGTGCGGCCCGGCAACCGTTCGGTGGTCCACCACTCGCTCATCTTCTACATCAAGGGGGGATCGCTCTTCCAGATGCTGGCCGAATTCCAGGCGGTGCAGGGCGGGTTGAACGGGTTCTATGCCGGCTACGTCCCGGGCATGGATCAGCGCGAATACCCTGCGGGCACCGGCAAGTTGCTGCCCGCGGGCGGGGTGTTCGTCTTCCAGATGCACTACACCCCCAATGGCAACGCGACCACCGACGCCACCGAGATGGGGTTGTACCTGAGCCCGACGCCGCCGGCGATGGAGCTCAAGACCGGCGCGGCCAGTTCGACCGCCATCGACATCCCGGCCGGCGCCCGCGATCACCGGATGGTTGCCGAACGCACTTTCGACACGGCCATCGATGTGCACGAGTTGAGCCCTCACATGCACTTCCGGGGCGACTCCATGCGCTTCGAGGCCATCCTGCCCGACGGCACCTCGCGGGTGCTGCTCAACGTGCCCAAATACGATTTCAACTGGCAGGCGCTGTACCGATTGGCCGAGCCCGTTCGCCTTCCGGCCGGCAGTCGCATCCGCATCTCGGGCGGGTTCGACAATTCGCGTTGGAACCCCTTCAACCCGGACGCCAAGTCCCGGGTCCGCTTCGGCGAGCAGACCGACGACGAGATGTTCATCGGCTACGTGAACTACTCCGAGGTCCGTTGACCGACCGGCATGGCCGGTTTCACCCGTGGGTGCCCGCGGGTGTTGGTTCGAGCAGGATCCCGACGCCAGACCGGCTCGCCGTCCCCGGTGGGCTTCCGCCGGCCTCTCAGAGGAACCGCCCCAATTCCGCGCGTCGGGTGACCCCGGCCCGTCGGGCTCGAATCAAGGCCCCTCCGAAGGCGACGCTCAGGGTGCCGCCGAGGCAGAGGCCTGCCAGAGCCACCGTCAGCCGCCAGTCGCCGCCCCAGAAACGCAGTCCCACGGCAGAAAGTCCCGCGGCCAGTCCCGCCGCCAGCACGGCCCGGGACCAGGTGGCCCGCAGTGTCACCCACGGAGACCGACCGCTGGCCCGGGCGAACTCGAGGTGCAGAGGCAGCAGCGTGCTGCCGCAGGAACCGGCGATGAAGGCGATGAGGATGCCGGTCGGGCCGAGCCACAGACCGAGCGGCAGACTGAAAGCGAGGCAGCAGGCCAATTCTCGCCGCATGAGGCGGGCCAAGAGGTCCATGTGCCCGTGTCCGAACATCCAGTAGCCCGGTTGCGAGGCGATGCCCATGATCAGGTAGCGCAGGGCGAAGAGCGATGTGAGCAAGAGGCCCCCGGAGAAGTCCTGGGCCTTGTAGTCGGCGATGAAGGCCGGGATGCACAGTGCCGACACGGCCATGGCCGCGCCCCACAGCCAGCCATTGAAGCGCAAGACCCCCTCGGCGATGACCTCGGCCTTGTCGGTCTTGGCCGCGAGGATGGGCCAGACCGCGTCGTCGGCCGACTGGAGAAGCAGCCGCAACTTGCTGAAGAGGTTGGCCACCAGCAGGTACTGTCCCACGAGCTTCCCCTGGCACAGCCAGGCCACCAGCATCGCGTCGAACGTGTAGACGAGCAGGGTCCAGAACTGGAAGCGCATCAGACCCGACGAGTCGGGCCAGAGTTCCTTGAGCCGCGCCGAATCCTCCGGGCTCCAGGCGAAGTCCAGCAGTCGCAGGCCGGGGGCCTCGGCCCGGATCACCGGAATAGCCAGGGCGATGGCCACGAGGCTGGGCAGGCTCTGGGAGAGCACGAAGGACCAGATGCCCAGGCCGGACCGGAAGCCCGCCCAGAGCAGGCCGATCGATGCCCAGGCCATGAAGAGCTGCAGCATGAACATCCGGCGCTGCTGACCCAGCCCGGTGAGCAGTTGCAGGGAAGCCGACCCGAGCGCCACCGCACCGCTCACCGCGCCGAGCAGGGGGTAGAAGGCCCAGGGGAGATCCAGCGACCGGGCATTGGGAGTCAGCGAGTACGCGCAGAGGATCAGCACGCCCAGCACCAGGACGCCGGCGGAGAACCGCGAATAGAGCCGCTGGCCGAAGCGCAGCATGCGGAAGGTCTCCTCGTCGCGCGCGCGGCCGAGGATCCGGCGGTTGAGGGTGTTGCGGAACCCCCCGTCGAGGGCGGGCAGGCTTCCCAAGACCAGCAGCGCAGCGCTGATCAGCCCGAAGAGCTCCACCGACTCGAAGACCCGGATGGTCAGGAGCGACACCAGCGCCCACGACAGATAGGCCAGGGCGCGCCAGAACACGGTTTGGACGAAGAGGGAACCCAGCACCGAGGGTGAGGCTATCAGCATCGGCCCACGGCAGCCATGCCCTTGTTCGGAGACCTCCGGCCGCCGGCATCGCCTCCCGTGCTTGCCTCGGTCCGGCCGCTCCGCTAGGCCGTTCCCAGCATGACTGTCGATGCATCCGCCCCGGCTTCCGATTCCGCGCAGCGTGGGCGCATCCTGGTGATCCGGGGTGGGGCCGTGGGCGACTTCATCGTCACGCTCCCGGTGCTGGCCGCCCTGAGAGAGCGGTTTCCCCGGACCCGACTGGAAGTGCTTGGTTACCCGCAGGTGACCGGCCTCGCCGTCCGGGCTGGTTGTGCCGACGAGTCCACGGCCATCGAGTCCCGCCCCCTGGCGGGGTTCTTCGCCCGCCATGGAGCCCTGGATCCGCTCCAGGCCGAGCGCTTCGCCCGCTGCGATGTGATCTTCAGCTACCTGTTCGACCCGGACGGGATCTTCCGCGACAACCTGGCCCGTGTCACCTCGGCCCAGGTCATCCAGGGCCTGCACCGACCGGTCGAAGCAAACGAGGTCCCGGCTCCCGTCCAGTTGCTCGCGCCCCTCGAGCGCTTGGCGATCTTCGACGCCGACCCGGTGCCGCGTCTCCGATGGGAGGGCATGGGGCGCGGGCGCGCGGGATGGATCGCGATCCACCCGGGCAGCGGCAGTCGCTCGAAGAACTGGCCGCTGGACCGCTGGATCGAGCTGGTGGGCCGATGCGTGGAGTCCACCGGCCTGAACCTGATGCTGGTGGGCGGTGAGGCCGAGGCTGAGGCCCTCGAACACCTGGAACGGAGGATTCCGCCCGTCCGGTGCCGCGTGTTGCGAGGTCGACCGCTGGCATCGGTGGCCGAACAGTTGTCCCACTGCCAGGGGTTCCTCGGGCACGACTCGGGGATCACCCACCTGGCGGCGGCCGTGGGTGTCCCGTCCCTGGCCCTGTGGGGGCCGTCCAATGAGGCCGTCTGGCGGCCCTTGGTCCAGCCCGGTCAGCGGATCCTGACGCGCTCCCATCCCGACGGACTGGCCGCCCTGTCGGTGGACGAAGTGTGGGTCAGTCTGCGATCATTGCTCGGTGGTGACTGAACCTCCGCCGCGGCCTCTCCCGCCGGGTTCCGCAAATATCCGCAAAAACCCGTTGCGGTTCTCCCCGAAAACGGGCTTGGTTTCGGGCTCCGGTCGCCAGGCTTCGGCCTCGACCGGTGGCTGTGGCACCTCGGTGCCCCGGCCGTGAGCCTGAACGCGGGCCATCCCAGCCGTAGTCGCCAGGGTGTTCCGCCAGGTCCGGGAAGGAGCTGAATTTTGAAGTGAGCGAAGTCAAACTGAAGAAGGGCGAGCCCGTGGATCGCGCGCTGCGCCGCCTGAAGAAGAAGGTGGACCGCGAGAACACGCTCCGTGACGTGCGCATGAAGCGCCATTACGAGAAGCCCAGCGAAACCAAGCGTCGCAAGATGAAGGTTTCCAAGTTCTCCGCGATGCTGGCCGCCCGGTACGCCGACCAGTGAGGTCGTAGTTTCGGGTCTGTCGACCAGGCCTGAGAACCGGGCACCACCGCTGCAAGGCGGTTTGCTTTCAACAGGGCCGGATGCTTTCCTTCAGGAACGCATCCGGCCTTTTTGTTTCCAGACCGCGGGTCCGGGGCCGATAGTCCATCCAACATGTATTCCCTATCCACCTGCTGGAACTCGAGCCGCCACCAAGACGGAGGCGACATGCTGCGGGAGATCCGGGACCTGGGCTTCGAGTACGCCGAATTGAGCCACGGGGTCCGGGTCAGCCTGGTGCCGGGAATCCTCTCGGCGGTGGAAGCCGGGGTCATCAAGATCAGCACCCTGCACAATTTCTGCCCGCTGCCGATGGGGGTGAACCACGCGGCCCCCAACCTCTTCAAGTTCTCGGCGGCCGAAAAGCGCGAGCGGGACCTGGCCTGGAAGCATTCCCTCAAGACGATCGAGACGGCCGAGCGCCTGGGCGCCAAGCTCATCGTGCTCCATTCCGGGGCCGTCGACTTGTCGGGGTTCTTCGGCGATCCCCATTATCAGGACAAGCTCGAGGCGCTGGCGGCGGCCGGGAAGCAGGACTCCCCGAAGTACGCCAAGCTGATGGCCGAACTCGAGCAGCGTCGGGAGGCCCGCAAAGAGAAGCCGATGGAGCTGGCCCTCGACATGATCCGGCGCCTGGCCGAGGTGGCCGGCGACAAGGGCCTCCTGCTCGGCATCGAGAACCGCGAGTCGGTCGAGGAGATCCCCTTCGACCACGACCTGCTGTTCTTCCTCGACCAGTTGCCTGACAACGTCCGCTACTGGCACGATTGCGGCCATGCCCAGATCAAGCACCAGATGGGCTTCCTGGATCACCGCATGCACCTCGAGAGCCTTTCCGAGCGCCTGGGCGGACTGCACATCCATGACGTGGTGCTCACGCCTGATGGCGCCCATGACCATGCGCCTCCCGGTGCGGGCGTCATCGATTACACCGCCCTCAAGCCCTTCGTGGGTCCCGAGCACATCAAGGTGCTCGAGCTGAATCCGGGAGTGGCGCCCGAGGACGTGGGCAAGGGGTACGCCCACATCCGTTCCGTCTGGGGGGCGGAGTAGTCCGGATGGCATCCAGTCCCGCTCATCTGTCGTTGTCCCGAAGGACGCTGGGGCAGCTCGTCCGGCTGGCCGTGTGCGGCCTGCTGCTCGCGGCCATCTTCCACGCGATCTTCTGCAACGAGGCGCAGATCGACCTGCTGGCCCAGGGCAAGCCCGAGGCCTGGAAGGCCATGGGCCCCTGGGAACAGCGCCAATACGCCTGGACCCACAGCCCCTCCAAGCTGCTCGACATGGCCCGGCGGCTCGACCCCGCGAGCCTGGGGGTGGCCTTCGGTCTCTGCGGGGCGCTCATTTTCCTCGGGGGTCTCCGCTGGCGCGAGGCGCTCCGGGTCCAGGGCCTGGAGTTGCCGCTGGGCGAAGTGACACGCCTGTCGTTCGTGGCCCATTTCTTCAACGCGTTCCTGCTGGGTTCCACCGGCGGCGACGTCTGGAAGGCCTACGCCGCCGCCCGCAGCACCCACCACAAGAAGGCCGAGGCGGCGTTGACGGTGTTCGTCGACCGCCTGATCGGCATCCTCGCCCTGCTGGTGTTCGCCGTGGTCTTCGCCGTGCCCAACTGGCCGCTCTTCCTGCGGTTCCGCCGGTACGATGGCGTGGGCTTGGCGATCTTCGGCATGATGGTCGTGGCGCTGATCTGCGCCGGAGCCGGGTTCTTCTCGGACCTGCTCGCCGAGGACGGGAGGCTCAGCCGGTGGATGGGGCGCTTTCCCCGCATGAAGGCCCCGCTGCGGGCGCTGGCCTCGTGTCGTCTCTTCGGGCGCAACCCGGGTTTCCTCTGGCGCAGCACATTGCTCTCGCTGGCCATCAACCTCGCCATCGTGGGCACCTTTGCCGCGCTGGCCTCCGGGTTGGGCCTGCAGATCCCGCGCTGGAACCTGTGGTTCGTGGTGCCCGCCGTGGTATGCCTGGCGGCGCTGCCCATCACCCCCAGTGGTCTGGGGGTGCGCGAGAACCTCTTCGTCGTCCTCCTCGCGGTCGATTTCCCCGGGTTCGGCGTCAAGCCGGCCGAGGCGTTGTCGCTCTCCCTGCTCGGCTACACCCTGAACCTCGCCTGGAGCGCCATCGGTGGCCTGGTGTACCTGACCGTCCGCAAGTACATCCCACCCGAGTCGTAGCTTGCCGGATCGACGGCCGCGTCCAGACTGTGGGCATGCGTTTCACCGTGGCGT
>CAYLTF010000027.1:0-2502 GCA_964386625.1 uncultured Akkermansia sp.
GGCCCGAATCCCCGGGGTCGATGGGATAGTCTGGACAGCGATTCCTGGGCGGCGAAGGTGGAAGGATGCGTTGTGCTTCGCGGTGCCTGGGTGGAGTGGGGGGATGGATCGTGAGTCTGGCAGGAGGGCTGGTGGCGATCTCGGCGCAGGCCCAATTGGAGGATGTTCGCATCGATGATGTCCCGGATTACGAGTGGCATGTGGGCTGTTTCGGGACGGCCACGGGCAACCTGATGGGTTTCTGGGATCGGAACGGGTTCGCCGATTTCTACACCGGGCCCACCGGGGGCGGGGTCGCGCCGCTCAACAGCCGGTCGAGTCAGGGCAATCAGGGCATCTTCTCGCTCTGGTCGTCGAAGGCGGGCCGCGATGGGCGACCAGCCAATCAACCAGGGCACGAGGATGATTACTATTTCGCATATGAGAGCGTGTTCACCGATCCCTACATCACGGCGGGTCGCAAGGAGCACGCTCCGGACTGCCTCGGGGATTTCATCGGGCTGAGCCAGAACAAGTGGGTCGATCTCGGCGGCGAGTGCCGGGGCAACATCGACGGGTTTTCCTACGTGCACTGGAACAAGGCCGGGGATCGCCGATGGGCGCGCCCGGGCTCGGAGCCGGACATCCCCGCTGGTTCGGACATCCCGTCGGGGCTGGTGTCGTGGACGCGGTATCGCGGGGGCGATGCGGTGAGTTTCTGCCAGTTGACCGATTTCAATCCGACGGTCTCGGGGGGGCGCGGGTTCACGTACGCGGACCTCAAGGCCGAGATCCGCGCCGGCCGCCCGGTGCTGCTCTTCATGCAACCGACCGCAGAACTGGCGCGGACGGTGGCCGGGGTGGCTGGGGTCAACCCGGAGATCCATGGGATGTTGGCCTATGGCTATTGGGTGGACAACGACGGCACGGAGTACGTCCGCTATCGCACCAGCTGGGCCAGCGGCGACCAGATGCTCTCGCCCTGGACGGCAGCCCCCTGGTTGCCGGGGACCTTGGGCTTCCCGCTGCGGGGCGTGATCGCCTATCAGCCGCTGCCCAAGATCCGCTCGATCCGCCGGGAGGGTGCCGAGGTGGTGATCTCCTGGGACGGTTCGGTGGCGAAGGTGCGGGACGGGGTGAGCGGAGAACGGCGGCAGGCCCAGCGGTTCGTGGTGGAGCAAGCCGCGGCTTTGGACGCGGCGGTCTGGACTCCGGTCTCGGATCCCTTGGAGGTCCGGGAATTCCGCGGGCCGTCCCCGTCCGGCGGGAACGCCTTCTATCGGATTCGTTCGGTGTCGGCGCTGTGAGGCGCTCCGGTGATCCCGCTTCGGGGTTCGCGGCGGATCCAGCCTCCTCCCAAGACCCGATCGCCGTCGTAGAAGACGCAGGCCTGACCGGGGGTGACCGCCCGGGCCGGGGCATGCAGGCGGACGCGGGCGGTGCCGTTGGGGCCCGGTTCCACGGTGCCGGCGGCGCCGGGGTGGTTGTAGCGGATCTTGGCCGAGCACTCGAAGGAGGTCGGGGGCGAGTCCCAGGGAATCCAGTTGCAGTGGTCCACGGTGAAGGTGGACCGGTTGAGCTGGGATTCGTCGCCGACAACGACGCGGTTGGTGGCGGGATCGAGCTCCAGCACATACAGCGGTTGGGCTGAAGAGATGCCGAGGCCCTTGCGCTGACCGATGGTGTAGAACTCGATCCCGTCGTGTTTCCCGAGGACGCGGCCGCCGGTGTCGACGATTTCCCCGGGATGCCGCTCCACCAGTCGGGATTGCTCAAGGAATCGCCCATAGTCGTTGTCGGGCACGAAGCAGATCTCCATCGATTCCTCCTTGTCGGCAGTGCGCAGGCCGCATTCTCGGGCGACTTCGCGGGTGTCCGACTTGGTCTTCTCTCCGAGGGGGAACAAGACACGGGCCAGCTGTTGCTGGCGGAGGGAGAAGAGGAAGTAGCTCTGGTCTTTGCGCGGATCCCGGCCACGGAGCAGGAGGGTCCGGCCCTCGGGGGTGCGTTCGACGCGGGCGAAGTGTCCGGTGGCGACGAGGTCGCACCCGAGTTGGCGGGCGCGGTCGAGGAGGGTGCCGAACTTGAGGTGCTGGTTGCACATCACGCACGGGTTGGGTGTGCGCCCGGCGCGGTATTCTTCGGCGAAGTAGCCGATGACGCGTTTCTGGAACTCGGCGGATTCGTCGATGAGGTAGTAGGGGATGCCGAGGCTGGCGCTGACGCTGCGGGCGTCCATGACGGCCTGGGGTCCGCAGCATTTGTCTTCGGCGCGATTGACGCAGTCCTGGGGCCAGAGTTTGAGGGTGACGCCGACGACGTCGAATCCCTGTTCGAGGAGCAGGGCCGCGGCGGCCGACGAATCCACACCTCCGCTCATGCCCACGAGGACCCGCTGTTTACGATGAACCGTATCGGTCACGCGGGTGAGCATACCGGGTGGTGGGTGGAATGCGATGTCGCTCCGCGGGATCGGTCCTGCGCCCGCAGGGAAGCTCCGTGGCTGGAACTCTTGCGCTGCGC
>CAYLTF010000027.1:2602-18559 GCA_964386625.1 uncultured Akkermansia sp.
TCCTGCGCCCGCAGGGAAGCTCCGTGGCTGGAACTCTTGCGCTGCGCGCTGGGGGGAGGTTGTTCGCTTCCAGAGCGGGCTGCGGACCGATCCCGCTCCGCTCGGGGTACCTTTTGTTGGGGATCGGTCCTGCGCCCGCAGGGAAGCTCCGTGGCTGGAACTCTTGCGCTGCGCGCTGGGGGAGAGGTTGTTCGCTTCCAGAGCGGGCTGCGGACCGATCCCGCTCCGCTCGGGGTGCCTTTTGCTGGGGATCGAATTGGACTCCGGGGGACAGGATCAGGGACCAGGCTAGGCTTGGCTCGGGGGCATTTTGGTCGTATCAACCGTGTCCCATGGCGTCTTTTGATCGTCCCCCGTTCCGGCCCCGGAGGCCTTACGATGGCCCTTCTCCCTCCGGCCCGAGCTTCGGTCCGCGTTCGGGTCCGGGTCCGCGCCCGGGTCCGCCGGCCCTGCCGCAGGTGGACACGACCCATTGGCAGACGCCCTGGGTCTGGTTGAAGTACCACACGCAGCAACCGGTGGTGTATCCGGCGATGATCCGGGATGCCTCGGCCGGTTCGAAGCCGGGGGACTGGGTGAACGTGTACGACAAGTCGGGTTCGCCCTGCGGCAACGGGCTGTGGAATCCGCGCTCGAAGGTGCCGCTGCGGCTTTTCCACTGGGGGGAATCCTTCGTCGAGGAGGCGTTGTTGGTGGAGTTGCTCGACCGGGCGATGGACCACCGGGTGGAATTCCTGCGCCTGCCCGAGGTGACCGACGCGTTCCGGGTGGTGCACTCCGATGCCGATGGCCTGAGCGGTCTGGTGGTGGACAAGTTCGCCGATGTGCTGAGCGTGCAGGTCCACAGCCTGGGCATCGCCCAGCGCCTGGCCGCCTGGATCCCCCGCATGCACGCGCGGTTGGGAACCCAGCGGGTCGTCTTCGAGGTGGACGACACCGTTGCCCGCAACGAGGGCATCTCGCCCACGACGATCAAGTCGGACCCGGTGCGCGCGGTGAAGATCCGGGAGCACGGCATCCGCTACGAGGTGGACTTCAAGGAGGGCCACAAGACCGGATTCTTCTGCGACCAGCGTGACAATCGCCTGAAGCTCTCGCGCTACACCCGGGGCAAGCGGGTGCTCGACCTGTGCTGCTATTCGGGCGGGTTCTCCATCTCGGCGATGCTGCTGGGCGGGGCCGCCGAGGCGACGGGGGTGGATCTGGACGAGGCGGCCGTCGCCATGTCCAAGCGCAACGCCAACCTGAACCAGGTGCGCGTGAACTGGGTGGATTGCGACGCTTTCAGCTACGCCCGCCAGATGCGCGACAACGGCGAGTCCTGGGACGTGGTGATCCTCGATCCGCCGAAGCTCATCCACAGCCGCGACGACGAGGATGCCGCCGAGGGGCGTCAACGCTACGAGGACCTCAACGGCCTGGGCATGGTGATCACCCGCCCTGGGGGGCTGTTGGTGACCTGCTCCTGTTCGGGCATGATCTCCGCCGAGGAGTTCGAGGACATCGTGGTTCGCATGGCCGTCCGGACCCGCCGTCGATTGCAGATCCTCGACCGAACGGGCCCCGGCGAGGATCACCCGGTGATGTCGAACTGCCCCGAGAGCCGCTACCTGAAGGTGATCTGGGCCCGCGTCTGGTGATTCTCGGGCCCGGGTCCCGGGGCCGCCCATCCCTTGACAGGGCCTCGGATTGAGCGAGTAAAAACCACGTTCGCGCCCGCAGTGTCGGTGCGCCTGTCTTTTCAACACACCATGAGTCAACCGGAACAGCATTCATTCCAGGCCGAGATCCAGCAGTTGCTGAGCATCGTCATCCATTCCCTCTACACCGACCGCGAGGTCTTCGTGCGGGAGTTGGTCTCCAACGCCGCCGACGCCTGCGAGAAACTCCGATTCCTGCAGGCCAGCGGCCAGGCGGCTGGGACCGACGCCGGTCCGTCCATCGCCATCACGGTCGACGAGAAGGAGTCGACCCTGACCATCGCCGACACCGGCATCGGCATGACCCGCGACGAGCTGGTCCAGAACCTGGGCACCATCGCGCACTCGGGCACCAAGGCCTTCCTCAAGGCGCTGGCCGAGCAGCAGAAGCCCGACACCCGGCTCATCGGCCAGTTCGGCGTCGGCTTCTACTCCGCCTTCATGGTCGCCCGGCAGGTGACGGTGGTCACCCGTTCCCAGGCAGCCGGTTCCGAGGGCTGGAAGTGGACCAGCGAGGGAGGCAACGGCTACACGCTGGAGGCCGCTCCCGACGCAGGCCCGGGCACCCGGATCACCCTCAGCCTCAAGGACGACGCCAAGGAGTTCGCGCAGGCCGGGAACCTGGAGCGCATCGTCAAGCGGTACTCCAATTTCGTCGCCTTCCCCCTCGAGCTGGACGGCAAGCGTGTCAACACGGTGCAGGCCATCTGGGCCCGCTCGAAGAACGAGGTGAAGGAGGAGGAGTACAAGGAGTTCTACGAGTACCTCGCCCACGACAACGAGGCGCCCAAGTACCGCCTGCATTTCACGGCCGACGCGCCCATCGCCATCCAGGCGCTGCTCTTCGTGCCGTCGCGCAGCCTCGAGATGCCCGGCATGGTGCGCCAGGAGTCGGAGGTCCACCTGTACTGCCGCAAGGTGCTCATCGAGTCGAAGCCCAAGGGGCTGCTGCCGGAGTGGCTGCGGTTCGTCCGTGGCGTGGTCGACAGCGAGGACCTGCCGCTGAACGTCTCCCGCGAGCGGATGCAGGACTCCGACCTGATGCGCAAGCTGAGCAAGGCGCTGACCAACCGCTTCCTCAAGCACCTGGCCGAGGAGGCCGACAAGGACGCCGCCGCCTACGACGGGTTCTACGCCGAGTACCACCGGTTCCTGAAGGAGGGCGTGCTCAGCGACTGGGAGAACCAGGCCGCGCTGGGCAAGCTGCTGCGCTACGAGTCGTCCGCCACCGAGGCCGGCAAGAAGACCTCGCTGGTCGACTATGTGAAGCGCATGCCCGAGGGCCAGAAGGAGATCTACTACCTCCTGGCCAAGGACCGCGCGGCCGCCGAGGCGAGCCCCTACTTCGAGGTGTTCCGCTCCCGCAAGTTCGAGGTGCTCTTCGTGGACGACCCCATCGACGAGTTCGTGATGGACCGTCTGCGCGAGTTCGAGTCGAAGACCATCACGGCCGCCGAGAAGGCCGAGTTGGACGTCGAGAACGCCTCCAAGGACGGAGCCCTGTCCGACGACGAGGCCACGGCGCTGGCCGGGTGGCTCAAGCTGACCCTGGGCGAGTCGGTCCATGAGGTGCGCTCGTCCAAGCGCCTGGTGGACAGCCCCGTGGTCGCCCTCGACAGCGACAAGTTCATGACCGCCAGCATGCGGCGCACCCTCAAGGCCATGGGCCGCGACGCCATGGTCGGCGACGATGCGGCCCCCGACCTGGAGATCAACCCCCGGCACCCGGTCATCGTGAAGCTCAACCAGCTGCGCCAGAACGACGCCGCCTTGGCCGGCCTGGTGGCCGAGCAGCTGAACGACCAGGCCCGCCTCGCCTCCGGCCGCCTCGAGGATCCGCGCGCCATGCTCCAGCGCATGAACACGCTGTTGTCCAAGGTCGTGGGTGCCTGATCGGTTCTCAGGACATCCTCAGAAACGACGCGGCCCGGGTGCGGCGAGGAGGCGATGCCTCTCTGTCCGCCCCGGGCCGCGGTCTTTTTCCCGGTCCGTTTTCCGTCCTGGAACCGCGGCGCCGGAGCGCCGGCTCAGACGTTGAACTTGAAGACCAGCACGTCGCCGTCGGCCACCACGTATTCCTTGCCTTCCATGCGGTACAGGCCCTTGTCCCGGGCGGCGGCCACCGAGCCGCAGGCCACCAGGTCCTTGTAGGCGACGGTCTCGGCCTTGATGAAGCCCCGCTCGAAGTCGGTGTGGATGACGCCGGCCGCCTTCGGCGCGGTGTCACCGGCATGGATGGTCCAGGCCCGCACCTCCTTCTCGCCGGCCGTGAAATAGGTGCGCAGACCCAGCAAGTGGTAGGTGGCCCGGATCAGCGAACCCACGCCCGACTCGGTGACCCCGAGGGCCGCCAGGAATTCCTTGGCCTCCTCCTCGGACAGGTCCACCAGGTCGCTCTCGATCTGGGCGCTGATCACCGTGGCCTCGCAGCTCAGGTGGCTCTTGGCGTACTCGCGCACCTTCACCACGTGGGGGTTCGTGTCGGCGGTGGCCAGGTCGCCCTCCTTCACGTTGCAGGCGAAGAGGGTGGGCTTGTCGGTCATCAGCCAGAAGCTCTTCGAGAGTGCCTTCTCCTCGGCGGTGAGCTCGCAGGTCAGGGCGGGCTTGCCGGCGTCGAGGTGCGGCTTGAGCTTGGTGAGCACGGCCTGCTCGGCCAGCGCGTCCTTGTCGCCGCGCTTGGCGTCCTTGGCCACCTTGTCGAGGCGCTTGTTGACCGATTCCATGTCGGCCAGCACCAGCTCGGTGGTGATCGTCTCGATGTCCCGCACGGGGTCCACGCTGCCGGACACGTGGTGGATGTCGGCATCCTCGAAGCAGCGCACCACCTGCACGATGGCGTCCACCTCGCGGATGTGGCTCAGGAACTTGTTGCCCAGCCCCTCGCCGGCGCTCGCGCCCTTCACCAGGCCGGCGATGTCCACGAACTCGATGGCCGCCGGGATCACCACGCTGGTCTTGGCGATCTTCTGCAGCACCCCGAGCCGTTCATCGGGCACGGTGACGATGCCCACATTGGGATCGATGGTGCAGAACGGGTAGTTCGCCGCCTGCGCCTTGCGGGTGCGGGTGACTGCGTTGAAGAGGGTGGATTTGCCCACGTTGGGCAAACCGACGATGCCGGCCTTAAGCATAACGAGGAGCGGAGGAAAGCCCGATCGGGCTCCATGGGAAAGGGGATTCCTCGGCCAATCCTCACCCTCCGATCGTCCGGCCGGGCTCCCCGGGTGCGGTGAACGCGGCGGGAATCAGCCGGTTGACCGCCTTGGGAAGGGGGGCTTCCAGGCAATCCATCCAGGCGTTCCAGTCGGCCACCGGTGCGCCGGGTGGGCGGCAACGCTCGGCCAATCCCCGGAGCAGGGTCCCGGCGTAGTGCAGCAATCCTTGTCGGTAGGGCAGGTTGAAGGCCGCCAGGGCCACGCCGAAAACGATCGGGTTCCAGGCCTGGGCCTCGCCGCCATCCACTGCGGCCAGGTAGCGCTGGACCGCACGGAGATCCCGGGCCGCCCTCAGTCGGGCCAATTGCCGGCGGCCGACTCGGAACGAGGCCTCGGTCCACCGGCCCGCCCGGCGGACGGGGTAGTCGCGGTCGAGCTCCAGGAGATCTCGGTGGCGTCCGGTCCGGGTCGCCTCGGCCGCCTCCACGATGAACGGCCAGTCGAGGGCGACAACCACGTCGTCCCGATGGGATTCCAGCAGCGGGCGGGGATCGGTTGTCGCGGGGTGGATCAGGCCCGGAAGCCCGACAGGCTCGTCGGGCAGGGCGGGAAACCAGGCCTCCTCCGAGGCGGGCGGGGTGATTCCATGGGCCCCGCGTGAGGGGGCCGGGGAGCCGATGGGCGAAGCCTGATCCATTTCGGGCGACCCTAGCTTGAAGGCCCCCTCGGGCCAACCTCCGGCCGATGGAATGCAGGGTGGCGCAGCCCCCCCCGAGGTCCATTCCACTGGTGCATTGAATCCTTGGCGCGGGGCGGGTTAGCCTGAACGCCTGCCGGCGGTGGGGCGGTTGGCGCAGCGGTTAGCGCAAATGCTTTACACGCATTGGGTCGGGGGTTCGAATCCCTCACCGCCCACCATCCGGCAAGCCTCCCCCTTCCGCATGCGCATCCTCTGTGTCCACGCTCATTTCGACGACTTCGAATTCGTCGCCGCAGGCACCTTCGAGCTGTTCCGGCGGAAGCACACCGCGGATTTCAGGGCCAAGGTCCTCGTCTGCACCGACGGTCGTTCCGGCCACCATTGGCGCACGCCCCAGGAGACGGCGAGGATCCGCCTTGAGGAACAGGCGGCCGCGGCGGCGATCGGGGGCTACGAGTTCGAACGCCTCGCCCGACCCGATGGTCGGCCCTTCGGGGAGGCTCGGCTGCCGAGCAATGATCTTCTGGCCGCCCTCTGGAAAAGCATCCGGGACTTCGAGCCGGATTACCTGTTCTGCCCCCCGCTGCCGGCCGATCCCCGTGCGGGCGTGCACCCCGACCACATCACCGTGGCCGATGCGGTCCGGCGGGTCGCCTACATGATCAACGTCCCCCACGCCTTCGTGGACGACTATCCGGAGGAAGCCCGGTCCGAGGCGCGGTGGATCCGCACACCGGTGATTCTCAACACCTGGGACAGCTACATCGGCGAGGGACCCCAGTCGGTGCCGGACCTGGTGGTCGATGTCTCTGGATCCTTCGACCAGATCGCCCGGCAGTCCTGGTGCCACCAGAGCCAGATCCGGGAGTGGTTGCCCTGGGTGGGGCGCCACGGGATCGCCCCGGTTGAAACCCTCCCGCAGTGGGAAGATTCCCTGCGCCAACGTTTCCGGAACCAACGGGTTTCCCTGGGCTTGGGCGAGGGGGCACCTGTGGAGGTGTTCTCGCTCACCTCCTGGGGCCAGGTGGCCGATCGTGCCCGATTGCTGCAGGATTTTCCGGCTTTTCAACCGTGGGCTCGGTGAAGGCCGAAAGCTTCGTCTGGAGCGGGGTTGAATGTTTCCTCAAATACCGGAAAACAGGTTGACACTCCGCTTGGAAGCTCAAAGAATCCGAGGGTAATCAAGCTCCGCGTTCCCACGACGACAGAGCCGTCTAAAAACGGATTTCGCATGAAAAACCTCATTCCTAGCGTGAGCGCCCTCTCTATCGGCGCTGCGAGCCTCGCGGTCACCACTGCCCTCCATGCCGCCGAAGGCGGGGCTAAGCCTTGGACGGTGCGTGCTGGCGTCTCTGGTTTCTACAACGACAACGTCTACACCCGCAGCGACCTGGCCAAGGTCAACAGCTTCGGGTTCGAGTTGACCCCGGGATTCAGCCTGAATCTGCCGGTGAATGAGGGCCAGACCACCTTGGGTCTGCGCTACGACTACCTGCTGCGCTACTTCGAGAATCGCGCCAAGGCCGTCGACCACAACCACGTGGTGGATGCGAACCTGAGCCACAATTTCAACAGCCGCTTCAAGCTCGACGTCTTCGACAGCTTCGCTCAGGCCCAAGAGCCCCAGCAGCTGGGTCAGGGGGCTGGCGGCGCCGGCATCCTGTTCCGCGCCGAGGGAACCAACTACCGCAACATCGCGGGGTTCGATTTCACCTCGCAGCTGGCTGAGAACTGGAGCGCTGTGACGGGTTTCCGCAACAACCTGTTCCGCTTCGACAACCTCGCTTTCGCCCAGTCGCTGGACCGCGTGGAGTATCTCCCCTCGGTCAATGTCCGCTACCAGGTGGCTCCGAAGTCCAGTGTCGGTGTGTTCTACCAGTACGGCATCACCGATTATGATGGCCCTGGCAGCAACGTTGGCTTCGTCCGCGATGTCAATTCGCACTTCGTCGCCGCGACCATCGATCACGACTTCGCCGCGAATCTGACCGGTTCGCTCCGCGGTGGTGTGCAGGTCAACGACTTCGCCGATGTGGCCGGCATCAAGAGCCGCGACGGTGTCTCCCCCTACGTTGATGGCCAGTTGACCTACGGTTTCCTCCCCGGATCGTCGGTGACCCTGGGTGTTCGTCATCAGTTGACGGCCACCGATGTGGGCATCCTCGGTGCGGTGGGTGGCGGTCTCTGGTCTGATCCGATCCGCGGCAGCAGTGCCACTTCGGGTCGCATCAGCCTCTCGCACAGCTTCACCCCGAAGCTCGTGGGTTCGATCAACGGTCTCTACCAGGCCGGCACCTTCATCGGTGGTGGCCCGGGTGTGGATGGTCAGGGTGACAGCTACGCGTCCGCCGACGTGACCCTGTCCTACCGGATCACCCAGAACATCTCGACCCGTGTCACCTACGCCCACGACCGGGTCGATTCCGATCTGGTGAACGATCTCCGCGAATTTGCGCGCAACCGGGTGTTCCTGGGCGTGAACTTCACCTACTAAGTTTTCCAACTCTGGCGAAGGAGGCTGGAACATCCATTCTAGCCTCCTATTTTTTTGCACATGGAAGTATCGAAGGCACCCCAGTCGCAGGACTCCAAGCTCCACTTCCTCGATTACTGGCGCATCATCCGTATTCGCAAGGCCATCATCGTGGTGGTCTTCCTGCTGGTGGTGATCACCACGGCGATCATCACCCAGTTCCAGCCCGAGTCCTACTCGTCGCTGGCACGGATGAAGGTGGAGAAAGACACTCCGTTGACCCAGTTGATGATGGGCAGCGGTCCGTTGACGCCCGCTTTCGACCAGTACTTCCTCCAGACGGAGTTCCAGGTCATCCGTTCACCCAAGATCCTCAACGAGGTCATCAAGGATCTGAAGCTGGCCCGGGTCTACGCCGAGCGCGACAAGCAGCCCGGTGAGCTGCCCATCCAGGATGCCTACGAGACTTTGTCCCGCGAGGTGGACATCACCCAGTACCGCAACACGGCCATCATCGAGATCACGGCCTTCAATGAGGACCGCGATCTGGCCGCCCGCATCGCCAACAAGATCGCCGAGATCTATGGCAACTACCGCAACAAGAGTCGTTCCGGGCGCAGTGAACTGGCGTGGGCTGCCTTGACCAACAAGCTGGCCGGCTACGAGAAGGAAGTCGCCGACGCCCGCGACAAGATGGACAAGCTCCGCATCGATCTGAAGGTGCCGGAAGACATCGCCGACACCGGCCAAGTCCAGGGTCTTTCCGCCCAAGAGCTGTCCCGGATGCAAGGAGTCATCCAGGACTACCAGACCCGCATCACCCGCAACAACCGCATGCTGGAGCAGTTGTCGCAGCTGAAGGGCGATCGCCTGCTCAACGCGTTGGTGGTGGCCAATCCGACCACCGAGCTCAACACCCTGATTTCCGCGCGCAACTACGCCTTGCGGCAGGCGTCCGGACTCAGTCCCGATTTCGGACCGGATCATCCGGAGGTCATCAAGTGGTCCCTCCAGATCGCCAAGCTCGATGAGCAGCTCGATGCCACCGTCCAGGGCATCCTCAGTGGCATGCGGTCGACGTTGGAGGCGGAAAAGGCGGCGATGGAGAACCAGAAGACCTTCCTCCAGGAGACCATCGAGAAGAACTCCCAGGACACCCAGCGCTTTCGCCCGTACATCGTGGCCCGCAATGAATTCGACAGTGCCCGTCGCATCCGTGACGGCATCAAGATTCGCGTCGCCCAGGAAGACATCGACCGCGACTTGAGCAGCACCTCTTCGGTCGAGATCATCAACGAGGCGCTCCCGGGCACCAACCCGGTGCGACCCAAGAAGGCGGTCAACATCACCATTGGTGTGGTGTTCGGCCTGATCCTCGGCATCGGTCTCGCGTTCTTCATCGAATACCTCGACACCTCGGTCAAGACCATCGACGACGTGGAGCAGGCGCTGCAGGCTCCGGTGCTCGGCGTCATCCCGCAGAACGTCGGGGCCCTCATGGCCGAGGGGGCCGACAGCCCGCATGCCGAGGCCTATCGGGTGCTTCGCACGAACGTGCTCTTCTCCCGCAAGGATCCCAATTGGCGCACCATGACCGTCGTGTCCGGTGGTGCGGGCGAAGGCAAATCCACCACGATCTTCAACCTGGCGACGGTGTTCGCCCAGAATGGAAGCCGCGTGTTGATCGTCGACTCCGACCTGCGCCGTCCGAGCCTGCACAAGATCCTCAACGTGGCCAACAATCTGGGTCTGACCAACTATCTCCTGAAGCAGAATCGCCTGGAAGAGGTGATCCAGACCACCCCGGTCCAGTCCCTGGACTTCCTGCCCTCGGGCCGTCTGCCCAGCAGCTCCATCGGCATCCTCAACTCGGCGGCCATGAAAGAGTTCATCGCCGAGGCCAAGAGCCGGTACGACTTCGTGTTCTTCGACTCTCCGCCGATCATGGGCGTCAGCGACGCATCCATCCTCGCCAGCGAAGTCGACATGGCTGTGCTGGTCGTCCAGTACCGCAAGTATCCGCAGCAGATGACCCTCCGCGCCAAGCAGATGGTGGAGAAGGTCGGTGGTCACCTCTTGGGTGTGGTGTTGAACAACATCAACATCAGCCAGGACAGCTACTACTACTACTACAGCGGTTACTACTACGACTACTACTCCAAGAGCGAAGACAGCAAGCCTGAGAGCGAGCGCAAGCTGTCCAAGAAGAAGCGGTCTGAGGCCAAGCCGGCCGAGATCGCTGCTGCCGGCACCGAGCCGAAGAGTCCCGAAAGCAAGCCGGGCAAGGAGACCAAGTATTGAGCCAAGTCTTGAGGCACCCCGGGGATGCCACTAGACTTCGCCACCCTTTCATCATGATGCGTCGATTGGTTCAAAACGGGATGTGTGCGCTGGTGCTGTCGCTGGCCGTGCTCTGGGGTGGTTGCCAGACGGGTTCAGGCCAAGCCGATCCTCAGGCCGCCTCGGCCCCGGGCACCCCGCCAGCTGCTGCCGCCCCCTCGGGGGGGACGGGCACCAACGTCGCCTTCAGCATCGATCGCATCGCTGTCGGCGATGTCATTCGCGTGATGTACGAGGCTTCCGTGCCGATCGCTCCCACCGAAATCCAGGTCCCGGAGACCGGGCTGGTGACCATCCACATGGGTGAGCAAGTCCAGGTCGCCGGCAAGATGGCGGCCGATGTCTCGAAAGAGATCCGTGACCTCTTCACGGTCAAGAAGCAGATGTACAAGCGCCTGTCGGTGAACGTCCAGGTGCTCGGACGCACGGTCTCGGTCGGTGGAGAAGTCCGCGCCACGGGATCATTCCCCTTCGAGGGCGGCATGACTGTTCTCAAGGCCATCAACCGCGCGGGAGGATTCACCGAGTACGCCAATCGCCGCGAGGTCCGCATCACCCGGATCAACGGTCAGCAGATCATCGTGGATTGCAAAGCGGCACTCAAGAAGCCCGAACTGGACCTTCCGCTGTATCCGGGCGACCGCATCGAAGTGGTCCGCAGCATCCTCTGATCTTCGGGACATCCCCTGATGTTCGAGTTGCGAATCCCTGGTGCCGCAGGCCATGCCTGGACCGGGGACGTTCTGACCATCGGTCGTGATCCGTCGAATGGTTGGGTGCTCTCGTCCCCCGGTGTCTGGGGACGCCATGCGGAGATCCGGCTCGGACAAGATGGCCGCCTGACGATCCGCAGCGTGGGTGATGCCGTGGTGTCTCTCAACGGAGTGCCGATCCACGAATCCCCCCTGCGTTGGGGTGACTCGGTTGCTCTGGGCTCCACCGTCGCTCGATTCCACTTGGCCGCCCCCGTCCAGCGGGGACTCCAGGGCTGGGAGCGAACCCTCTGGGTCGTCCTGGGGCTCTGCCTGGCATCGCAGGCGATGCTGCTGGCGTGGCTGCAACGCTGATTCCGGATCGGGTGCCGAAGACCGGAGTCCGAAATCGGGTCATCGGTGGGATGCCACCGCCTGCGGGGCGACCTCGGAAGTTCAACCCGAGGCCAGAGCCAGGTCTTTCAGGTCCGCCCGGATCGAGGCATAGCTGACCGCGAATTGGGCAGCCGTCGGGTCGGGTGTTTTCCCGTGCCGTTCGCAGTATTGGGCGTAGGTGCCGGTCCACCAGTTGGCGTGTTGCGTGTGGCCCTCGGAACGCCACCGCTCCCAGTTCATCAGGACCTTGCTCCAGCAGGCGTCGCCGTAGGCCACGGCCTCGTGGGGCGAGGGCATGTCCGAGACGTACCAGTCGCGGCCCACGCGGGCATGGAGCACCTCGTCGGCCCAGTCGAAGTCCTGGAAGGTCGCCGCCAGCGGGCTGCCCGCCATCAGCGCGGTCTCCCATTCGTGACGTTTGCCGGTCTTCGGCATCAGTCCTTGTTCGATGAAGTAAAGCACGGCATGGCGCTCCTTCGGGGTGAGCTGGGTGTTCAGGCCGAGCGACCAGGTGAAGTTCACCGCGACCTTCCGGGGCCAATCGATGCCCGCGCTGGCGAAACCCACCTCGCCCATCATCGCATGCCGCGCCTCGTCCCAGAGCTGACGGCTCATGTCGCGGTAGTAGCCCCAGGGCTTGTCCGGGGTCTCGGTGATGATGCTGGCCATCATCTCGGGCACGTCGATCTCCCGCAGGCGCTTGTAGTACATCATCAGCACCTTGGCCTCGGCCGGCTGCCGGGGATCGTAGAGGAACACCTCCGCATTGACCCCCATGTTGTATGGATCGGGGAAACGCTCGTCGCGTTGGGGACGGGGATCGTAGCGCCAGGGTCGCGCGGAATGCAGTCGCCCGGGAAGCCGAGGCGTCCCGTCGCGGGTTTCCGATGCCGGTGCTTTCGCGGACATCGACCCCGGGGCGCAGCCGTCCAACCCGCCGGCGGCGGCCAGAGCCTGCCGGAGCACCTCCAGGCCCGGTTGAGCCTCGGCCCGCGCCTCGCCGGCGACGAGGCAGGACACGGCCTTGCGTCCGTACTGATGCAGGGCCTCCACGTCTGTCCGGGCGATGCGCAGCAGGCGCACGGTGGGTTGGTCGGCCAGCGGGTGCGCCGCGGCGGCGTGGTCTTCCAACGACTGAAGCAGGGCCGGGATCACCACCTCATACAACCCCAGCAGCATCGCATCCCGTGGGGCGGCCAGCAGTTCGTCGAACGCCAAGCCGAGTCCCTCGTGCGGAACCTTGTCGAGGCCGAGCGGGGGTTCGCGCATCTCTCCCACCCGCGCCCGGAGTGCGGCCACCTGCTCGGCGCAGAGCCAGGCCTGATGACTCCAGGCCATCTTGAGTTCATAGATCGGCTCGGAGGTGATCCGCGAGGTCAGGATTCCGTGGATGCGGCGCAGGGCGTAGTGGTGGCGCTTGAGACGCCGGACGCTTTCCTCGACCGACAATCCCGGCCGCTCCGCCTCGGCGAACGTGCAGAGACCGGCCAGGGCCGGCAGGTTCCGATGGGTCCGGTATTCGGCCGTGAACGAACGGGACGGGGCTGGGTCGGTCGGTGAGGTCATGGGCATCGGGTCTATGTCGGGGCGCTGTCGGTGACGCGGTCCGTCGAGGATAGACCTGCGGGTGCAGCCCGCAATTCCGGCCTGGGACGCCGCCGGACCCCGTCATCCGTGGCTTGCTCGGAGACCCCTCACGGAACCGTACCCCAGGCCGGCTGCGACGGTTTCCAGTCGATGAGGCGCAGTTGGAGAAAGCGTCGCCCGGCGTAGTCGCCCGCCTCGGGGATGACGGCGAGGTCGAAACGCCCCTCGGGCACCGGGCGTTGGCCGGCGCCCCACCAGACGGTCTCCACCGGAGTCCCGCCATCGGTGACCCAGAATTTCCAATGCTGGTCCTTCAACCGTTGCGGGGGGCGGGCATGGGTCAGGCCCCGGACCGCCAGATGCACCACCGGGTTGCCCATGCCGAAGGGTTCGAGCCGTCTCAGGTCGGCGACCACCGACAGGCTCAATGACCGCAAGGGTACCGCCGCGTCGAGGCGCACCTCGGGCCGCAGGTGTTCCGGAAGCAACCGTTCGCGGGCCAGTTGGTTGATCCGCTCCCGGAATTCCTCCAGGCGGGCCGGGTCGATCGAGAGGCCCGCGGCCATGGCGTGGCCGCCGTGCTTCTCGAGCAGGTCGGAGCACTCCCGCAGGGCCCCCGCCAGGTCGAAGCCCGAGACGCTGCGCCCGGATCCCCGCCATACGGTCCCGTCGCCGCCCAGGATCAGGGTCGGACGGTGGAATTCGCGCAGGACCCGCGACGCGACGATGCCGACGACCCCGATGTGCCAGGAGGCGTCGCCCTCCACGATGACCAGGTCGCGCTGGGGATCGAAGCGGCTCCGGACGCGGTCCCCGGCCTCCTGGGCGATGCGTTTCTCGACCTCCTGGCGCTCGCGATTCTGCTGGTCGAGGACTTCGGCCAGGCTGTGCGCCTCGGCCTCCCGATCGCACAGGAGCAGTCGCAAGGCGTCCTCGGCGGTCTCGAGGCGTCCGGCCGCGTTGAGGCGCGGGCCCAGTTGGAATCCCACCTCGTACACCCCCATGGGGCTGCGGGTCCGGGCCACCCTCTTGAGCGCCTGCAGGCCCACGCGGGAAGTGCCGTCCAGGCGCTCGAGTCCGGCATGCACCAGGATGCGGTTCTCGCCGATCAGCGGGACGAGGTCGGCGACGGTGCCGAGCGCCACCAGGTCGAGCAGGGGTTTGAGATTGTACGTGTCGAAGCCGGCGAGGCCCGACTCGCGCCCGTGCTTGACCAGGGCGTGGGCCAGCTTGAAGGCCAGGCCCGCCGAACAGAACGGGGCGATCGGCGCCTCCGGGGAGCGCAACGGGTTCACCAGGGCCAAGGCCGGTGGCAACGGATCGCTGAGCTGGTGATGGTCGAGGACCAGCACATCGACGCCCCGGCTGTTGAGCCAGGCGATCGGCTCCACGGCGGTGGAACCGCAATCCACGGCCAGCAGCAAGGCGGTCGGGTGCCGGGCGAGGCAGTTCTCCACTCCGGCCTGGCTCAGGCCGTAGCCCTCGTCCCGCCGGTGGGGCAGGTATTGGGAACAGCGCCATCCGAGCGTGGTCAGGACCTCGGTGAGGATGGCGGTCGAGGTGACACCATCGACGTCGTAGTCCCCGAAGATCACCACCGGCTCGTTCCGCTCGCGGGCCTGGAACAGGCGATGGATGGCCAAGGCGATGTCCGGAAGGATCATCGGGTCGGACAGCGACCTCAGGCGGGGATCGAGGAACGCGTCGGCCGCATCGGAGGAGTGGATCCCGCGATTCACCAGGCAGGTGGCCACGAGTTCCGAGAGACCCCGCTCGCGCCGGAGGGTCTCGGCGACGCCAGGGGGAGGGGCCGCCATGAGCCAGCGGGAGTTCAAGGCGCCGAACCCTTCTTGCCGTTCCGGTCGCGATGGTTGGAGATCACCGAGGCGAGGATGGACAGCGCGATCAGACCGACGACCACCGCCAGCGACACGTATTTGAGGCGGTCTCCGAGCCACCGGAGCAGGGGTTCTTCGGCCAGCATCTTGGCTCCGATGAAGACCAGCACCAGGGCCAGTCCCTTCTTGAGGTGGCGGAAGTAGCCCATGGCGCTGGCCAGGACGAAGTACAGCGACCGCAGTCCGAGGATCGCGAAGATGTTGGAGGTGAACACCAGGAACGGCTCGCGGGTGATGCCGAAGATGGCGGGGATCGAATCCACGGCGAAGACCACGTCGGTCGCCTCCACGACGAAGAGGACGACGGCCAGCGGGGTGATCATCCAGCGGCCACCGGATCGGGTGGTGAAGCGCTCCTGATCGAAATCGGCACTGACCGGCAGGCAGTGCCGCACCAGCCGCACGATGGGGTTCCGGGCCAGGTCCGGCGGTGTGTCGTCATCGCGGACCAGCAGCATCTTCACACCGGTGAACAGCAGGAAGCCCCCGAAGAGGTAGAGGGTCCAATGGACGCGCTGGATCAGCTCGGATCCCATCCAGATCATGCCGCCTCGCAGGACCAGGGCACCGAGGATTCCCCAGAAGAGAACGCGGTGCTGCCATCGCTGGGGGACTCCGAAGTAGGAGAAGATGACCGCGATGACGAAGACATTGTCCATGGAGAGGCACAATTCCACGACGTAGCCGGTGAGGAAGAGGGCCGAGGTGGAGGCGTCCCAGCCGGGGATGTTCCGGGGAGCCACCACGGTTCCGAACAGGAGTGCGCAGCCGGCCCAGATGAAGGTCCACAGGAGCGCTTCGCGGACGCGGACCACATGGCTCTTGCGGTGGAACAGCCCGAGGTCCAAGGCCAAGGCGCCCAGGACGAAGCCGAAGAACCAGGCCCAGTGCCCGATGGAGACGTTCAGAATGGGAGCCATGTTGGATTCGCGACCAGAAAACCAAACTGAGACCCAGAAATGCCCTCGATGCAAGTTCACGACGAAGTGGGGGGCTCGCGGGATCGGTCCTGCGCC
>CAYLTF010000027.1:18659-31819 GCA_964386625.1 uncultured Akkermansia sp.
GTAGGAGTGGTTGGGGGCCTTGGCGGGATCGGTCCTGCGCCTGCAGGGAAGCTCGGGGGAGGACCCGCCTTGGCGCTGGGCGCCGGGGAAGGGGGGCTCGCTTCCAGAGCGGGCTTCGGACCGATCCCGCTCGCAGGTCGGGCCGCGGTGGTGGGTCTTGGACAAATGAGGGGTTGCGGTCGTGCGGAAGGACGAAGAAACTCGTCCCACCATGGATGGTCACTCGAAAAGCCCCTGCCGCGGACCCTGGGTCCGTTGGTTGGCCGTGCTTGGATTGGTGGCCTACATGGGCGGCATGGGGTGGTTCATGACCCTGTGTACTGCGGCGTTGGCCGTGGTCGATGGAGAACACTCGGTTCGCATCGAATCCCGGCAGCAGGGATTCTTCGTGATCCTCGGGCACGACCGGTCATCTCGGCATTCCGAGCGGATCCACTCGCACGACTGGATCGCGGATCTCCTGACGTCGATGGCCTCGGAATCGCTGACCGCGGGCGGTGACCACGTCATCGATCTGGACCGCGATCCGGGCCTGGTCGCCCGGTCGGGCGAGGCTTCGATCCGTGGTTCGACTCTCCGCAATGTGGCCGCCTCGGTGCTTTCTTCGGTTCCGATGCCGGCGGTCGTTCCGTCGAGTCGGCCGCATCGGGAGGTCTCCATCGGAGTCCAGTCGGCGCTGGCCCCCTGTCTTTGCGTCAGTCGCACGCACGTGCTCCGTTGCTGAGGCCGTCGGTGCCCTCCGCGCGGGCTGTGGCCGGGTCCATCCGGTCCCGTCGCCCCTCAGGCTTCTACGCGCGTTTCCCCAGGGTTCCTGATCGCTTGGAATCCGTCGTTCCTGCCGGCCTCGATCCGCCGAGTCGAGTTCCCGGGCCTGTGCCAGATCGGTGATGCTCACGTCCCTCATTCCCATGAACCCCTTTCATTCCTT
Source organism: uncultured Akkermansia sp. (assembly GCA_964386625.1). Taxonomy (GTDB): domain Bacteria; phylum Verrucomicrobiota; class Verrucomicrobiia; order Limisphaerales; family UBA9464; genus SXXZ01. The sequence continues at coordinate 19,588 of CAYLTF010000027.1, forward strand.
TCGTCCGTTCCGTTCCCTGGCCAGGTTCAGCGCCTCCTTGGCCCTGGCCCTCGCTGCCGTCGCCGCGGAGACGCCGGTCGCCGAGCTCACTCCGGAAGCCCTGGTCGCCGAGGCGCTCGGGCACAACACCGAGCTCGGCTTCTACCAGTCCCAGTTGGACGGGGCCCAGTCCGCCAGTCGCCTGGCGGGGCGCCTGGATCTTCCGAAGGCCGAATTCCAGGCCGGTCAGATCCGCAGCAAGAACCTGGACCAATCCCTCGCCGGTGAAGGCGCCATGTGGGCGGCTTCGGTCCGCCAGAGCTTCGAATGGCCCGGTCGTCTGGGGCTGCGCAAGGCCATCGCCAACCAGGATGTCGCCCTGGCGTCGCTGGGTCTCGAGGCCTTCCGACGGGAATTGGCGGGCAAGGTGCGTGAGAACGCCTTCGGCCTGGCCGGAGCCGAGGAGAAGGCGCGGGTGGCCCAGGCCGTCGCCGATCGCTTCCGCGCCCTCCGTGAGGTGCTCGTCCAGCGCGATCCTGCCGGCATCGCGCCCCAGCTTGAGGTCCGTATCCTCGAGGCGACCGAATTGACCCTCCGCCGGCGGGCCTCCGAATTCGCCCTCGCGGTGGAGGCCGAGCGGGTGCGGCTGAACCTGCTCCGGGGCTCCGCCTTGGATGCGCCGTTGCGGGTGAAGGGGTTCCTGCCGGAGCTGCCCGAACGTCCGCCCCTGGATCGACTGATGGCCGCGGCCAACACCAACAATTTCGAATTGCGGACACGGGCCGCCGAACTGGTCCAGCAGGGTTTCCGGGTGGACCTGGCCCGCAATGAGCGGTGGCCCGCCTTCGAGGTCGGCCCGATGACCATGGGCCAGGATGGCAGCACCCTCGACCGCATTGTCGGCGTGGGCGTGGCCTTCCCGCTGCCGCTGTGGCGTCCCCGCACGGCCAACATCGCCGCTGCCGAGGCCCGCCAGCAACAAGCCTCCGCTCTCCTGGCCACGGCCCGGCGCGAGGTGGAACGCCGAGTGGTCATCGCCGCCCGGAGCTATGATTCCCGGATCGCCGAGTTGTCCCGCTGGCGCTCGGACGTGGTCGCGCAGTTCGAGTCGGCGGCCGAGCTGGCCGACCGGCACTACCGGTTGGGAGCGGTGCCGGCCACGACCTACGTCGAGCTCCAGAAACAGTATCTCGACGCCGTGGAGGCCCACCTCGACACGCGCCGAGAGGCCATGGGCGCGTTGCTCGAGCTGGAGCAGGTCACGGGGCTGGGTCTGGCCCGCCCGATCACCGGTGCCTCGACGACCTCGTCGTCCGCGGCTTCCTCGGTCTCGTCCTCGAACTCCCAATCCGCCCGCCCATGATCGAGCGCATCCTGGAATTCTCGCTGCGCCAGAGGGCCGTCGTGTTGTTGGCCACCGCGGCGTTGCTGGCCCTGGGTATCTGGTCGGCGCGAGAGCTGCCGATCGACGCGGTGCCCGACATCACCCAGCCCCAGGTCCAGATCAACACCCGCGTGCCGGCCCTCGCGCCCGAGGAGGCCGAGGTGCTGGTGACCCGCGTGCTCGAGCAGGAGCTGGCCGGACTGCCGCAGTTGCACGAGCTGCGATCGCTGACCAAGTACGGATTGTCGCAGGTCACCCTGCAGTTCGACGACGGGGTGGACGTGTACCGGTGTCGGCAGCTGGTGGCCGAGCGCATCCAATCGGTGCGGGATCGCCTGCCGGCCGGTGCCGAACCGGCGCTGGCACCCATCTCCACCGGGCTGGGCGAGATCTTCTACTACACGCTGGCCTGGAGGACCGACGCCACCCACCGCCCGTCCGACGCCTTCCAGCGACTCCTGGAACTCGAGGAGACCCAGGAATACATCGCCAAGCCGTTCCTGCGTTCCACGCCGGGGGTCGCCGAGATCAACACCATCGGGGGCTTCAGCCGGCAGATCGTCATCCAGCCCGACCCGGAGAAGCTGCGCGAGGCCAACCTCACCTTCGCCGAGCTGGCCGAGACCATCCGTCGCAACACCGAGAACACCGGCGGCGGCGTCATCCATCGCGGGGGCCGGCAGCTGGTCTTCCGGGCGGCCACCAAGCCCACCTCGCTCGAGGAAATCGGCAACCTGCCGGTGAAGTACGCCGCGGCGGTCCAGCCCTTGAGGGTCCGCGACCTGGCGGAGGTCCGCATCGATGCCGCGCCCCGAACCGGTGCCGCCACCGAGAATGGTGACGAGACCGTCCTGGGCACCGTGATGATGCTCATGGGCGAGAACAGCCGCATCGTCGCCCATCGGGTCGGGCTGCGGATCGCGGAACTCCAGGAGCGTTTGCCGCGGGGCGTCGAGGTCCGGGTCGTCTACGACCGGTCCAACCTCGTCGATCGCACCGTCGGCACCGTGAAGCGCAACCTGTCCGAAGGGGCGGTGCTGGTGGTCGTGGTGCTCCTGCTGTTGCTGGGCAACTTCCGCGCGGCGCTCATCGTGGCCTGCGCCATCCCGCTGTCCTTCCTCTGCGCGATGATCGGGATGTCCCGCCTGGGGATCTCGGGCAACCTGATGAGCCTCGGGGCCGTGGACTTCGGCCTGATCATCGATGGCGCGGTGGTGATCGTGGAGAACGTCGTCCGCCAACTGGCCCACCGGCAACACCAGCTGGGCCGGGTGCTCACGGTCGAGGAGCGCCATCGCACGGTGCTCGCGGCCGCCAAGGAGGTCGGAGCGCCGGTGTTCTTCGGGGTGCTCATCATCACCATCGTGTACCTGCCGATCCTGTCGCTCACCGGAGTCGAGGGTAAGATGTTCCGCCCGATGGCCCTGACGGTCATGCTGGCCCTCGGTGGCGCGCTGGCCCTGGCCATGACGCTGATGCCGGTGCTGGCCTCCTTCTTCCTGGGCGGCTCGGTGAGCGAGACAGAGAACGCCTTGATGCGCTGGTTGCAGCGGGGCTATTCGGGCGTGCTGAAGCTGGGGATCGCCGCCCGTGGCTGGGTGGCCGCAGGGGCGGTGCTGCTGTTCGTCGCCTCGGTCGCGCTCTTCCTCAGGCTCGGGGCCGAGTTCGTCCCGACCCTCGACGAGGGATCCACCACCTTCGCGCTGTTCCGGCCCGTGGGTCAGGACATCGACGCCTCGGTGCGGGACCAGTTGGAGACCGACCGGCTCATCCGGTCCCGGTTCCCCGAGGTCACCAACATCTTTTCCCGGATCGGCACCGCCGAGGTGGCCACCGATCCCATGGCCCCCAACGAGGCCGACTTCTATCTCAGCTACGCCCCGAGGGAGACCTGGCGCAAGATCGACGGCCGGCCCGCGACCAAGGATGAACTGGTCGACCTGATCCGGAAGGAGATCGAGACGGGGCTGACGAACACCACCGCCATCGCTTCCCAGCCGATCGCGATGCGGTTCAACGAGATGCTCGAGGGCGTCCGGGCCGACCTGTCCATCAAGGTGTTCGGCAACGACTTCGACCGGCTCGACGCCATCGCCGCCCAGATCAAGGAACTGCTTGAGCCCCTGCCCGGTCACGATGAGATCGAGCATGAGACGGCCGGCCGCAGTTCGATGGTCACCCTGACTCCCCGCCGAGAGGCCTTGCTGACCCGCAACCTGTCGGCCGGGGCCTTGAACGAGGCGGTGTCGACCGCGCTGGCCGGCCAGGAGGTCGGGCAGTTTCCCCACGGCACCCACACCCACGAGATCGTGGTGCGCCTGCGCGGAGACCTGCGCAACGACGAGCGCCAGATCCTGTCGCTGCCTGTCCGGGTGGGCGACTCCGGGCTGGTGCCGTTGGGCCGGGTGGCCGAATTGGCCACGATCGAGTCGGTCCAGCCCATCCGCCATGAGAGCGGTCGGCGCCGCGTGGCCCTGATGGTCAACCTGAACACCGCGGACATCGAGGGGTGGGTCCGCCGGGCCCAGGCGATCCTGCAGGAGAAGATCGCCTTGCCGGACGGCTACGTCATCGAGTTCGGCGGGCAGTTCAAGCGGCTCCAGGAAGCCCGTTCGCGACTGATGATCGTGGTGCCCTCCACGCTCCTCCTGATCTTCGGGATCGTGTTCATGGCCTTCGGCAGCCTGCGTCAGGCGCTCCTGATCTATTCCGGAATCCCTCTGGCGGTCACCGGCGGGGTCTTGGCGCTGTGGTTGCGGGGCATGCCCTTCAGCATCACGGCGGCGATCGGGTTCATCGCCCTGAGCGGCGTGGCGGTGCTCAATGGCATGGTGATGGTGAGTTGCTTCAACCGCCTCCGCGAGGAGGGCTCCGGGGTGCTGGACGCGGTCTTGTCCGGGGCCGTGAGTCGCCTGCGTCCGGTGCTGATGACCGCGATGGTCGCCTCCCTGGGATTCGTGCCGACGGCGGTGGCCACCGGTCCGGGTGCCGAGGTGCAACGACCGCTGGCCACGGTGGTCATCGGGGGCATCCTCAGTTCCACCCTGCTCACCCTGGTCGTCCTGCCCGTGCTCTACGGGTGGTTCGAGCGGGAGAAGACCGCCTCGGAGAAAGCCTAGTCGCATGGAGGATCCAGTTCGGAAGGTGAGCCCCGTGGACTGCCCAAAGGCCGGGTTGAAAAGCCGCCATCCGTGCGCCACGTTGGCATTGGCATGAAGTTCATTCTCGCGACCCACAACGTCACACTGACCGACGCCATCGAGCAGCACGTGCTCCAGCAGATCGACAAGCTGGAGCATATCGACCGTTGGTTGATCGATGCGCGGGTCACCTTGGAGCGGGACCATGTGGCCCACTCCCCGGAGAAACAGTACAAGTGCGGGATCCGCATCGGCGTCCGCGGCAACGACCTGTTCGCCGAGGATCGTGAGTCCGACCTGTATGCGGCCATCGATCTGGCGGTGAAGAAGCTCCAGCAGCAGTTGCGGGCCCGGCACAGCAAGGTCAAGGCCAAGACCCACAAGCAGGCCGCCCGCCTGAAGGAACGCCGTCGCGCCGAGCCCGCCTGATCCCTTGATCCTGCGAGCTCGAACGGTGGTCCCGGTGACCGCGCCGCCGATCCACGACGGCGCGGTCTGGATCTCCGGTCATCAGATCCGTGCGGTCGGCCCGTTCGCCGAGATCCGCGACTGTTCCGGCCCGACCGCGGGGCCGGTGGTCGATCTGGGCGAGTCGGCCGTGTTCCCGGGTCTTGTCAACGCGCACTGCCACCTCGACTACACGGCCATGGCGGGCCTGTTGGTGCCGCCGCGAGAGTTCCCCGACTGGATCAAGGGCATCCTCACCCTCAAGTCCCAGTGGACCGACGCCGAGTTCGAGGCGTCGTGGCGGCTTGGGGCCCGACAGCAGTTGGAGAGCGGCACGACCACCATCGCCAACATCGAGACCCGGGCACACCAGTTGGCGGGCCTGCGGGCGGCCACCCCGTTGCGCATCTTCTCGTTCCTGGAGATGACCGGCATCCGGTCGGGTCGCGAGCCCGGGCGGATTCTGGCCGAGGCCCTGGAGGCGTTGCGGGCGCTGCCACCCCATCGGGGCGGGGTCGGGCTCTCGCCCCACGCCCCCTATTCCACCTCACCGGAACTCCTGCGCGCCGTGGCCACCGTCGCCCGTCAGGAAGGGTGGCGGGTCACCTGCCATGTCGCGGAGTCCGAACCGGAGTTCGACATGTTCATGTACCGGCGAGGCCCGCTGTTCTCGTGGCTCGAGCCGCAACGGCCCTGCGACGACTGCGGGCTCGGCTCGCCGGTCCAGCACCTCGACCGTCACGGCTTGCTCGACTCTCCGCTGTTGGCCGTGCACGTGAACCGCCTGTGGGGCGAGGATGCCTGGCGTCTGGCTGCCCGCGGAGCCAGCGTCGTGCATTGCCCGAGGTCCCATGCCTACTTCGGCCATCCCCGGTTCCCGCGCGAAGAGCTCACCGAGGCCGGGGTTCCGATCTGCATCGGCACCGACAGCCTGGCCTCCACGAAGGCCACCCGCGACGGGCCTCCGGTCCTGTCGCTGATCGACGAGCTGCGGGCCCTGGCCTCGGCCGATCCAGGCCTGTCACCCCGCCGCATGCTGGCCGAGGTGACCGTGCACCCGGCGCGGGCCTTGGGGCTGAAGTCGGTCCTCGGCGAACTGAACACGGGCGCCTTGGCCGATCTCCTGGTGATCCCGCATGCGGGTTCCGTGGCCACGGTGGAGGAGGCGTTGATCCACCACCGCGGTCCGGTCGCGGCCACCCTGATCGGAGGCCGTTGGGAGTGGATCGCTCCCGGGTGGTCCTCCACGGTTTCCCACCCCGCTCCGGCCACCGTTCCGACCGCCACGCCATGAACCTCGCTGTTCCTCAGACCATCCTCGTCAGCGGAGCCGCTGGGGGCTTGGGTCAGGCCTTGGTCGCCGAGTTGGCCCGGGTGGGTCACCGGGTTCTGGCCGGCTGGCATCAATCTCCCTTGCCTCCGCTGCCCTCGGGGGTCGAGGCCGTGCCGCTCGACGTGACCTGTGAAGACTCCTGCAGGGCCGCCGTCGAACAGGCCCTGTCCCGCGGGGGACGGATCGATGCGGTGATCCATGCGGCCGGCATCACCCGGGATGCGCTCCTGGCGCGCCAGTCTCCGGACGACTGGGGGGCGGTCTTCGCGGTGAACGTCGACGGTGCCCTGAGGCTGGGCCGGGCGACCCTCCCGCACTTGGCGGAGCAGGGGGGCGGGCACTGGATCGCCATCGGCAGCCATGCGGGCCTCGCGGGCTCCGCCGGCCAGGCGGCCTACTCGGCCTCCAAGGCCGCCTTGAACGGACTGGTGCTGTCGTGGGCCCGCGAGTTCGGTGGACACAATGTCCGGGTGAACGGCGTCTTGCCGGGGGTCCTGCCCACGGCCATGACGGCCCCACTGGATCCCGCGGTGATGCGGTCCTACGCCGAGGCCAACCTGCTCGGAAGGATCAACGATCCGGTCGAGGTCGCCCGGTTCATCGCCTTCCTGCTGACCACCGCCAACATCTCCGGCCAGCTCTTCTCCCTCGATAGTCGCGTCCACCGTTGGGCGTGACCCTGCCGGGGGTTTTCCGCCACTCTCCGCCCATGCCCGAATCGTTCGAGGAGACCCTGCGCCAGCGCCTGGAGGCGGTGCGCGCCCAGGGACTCTGGCGTTCGCTCAGGCCGGTGGATCACCGTTCGGCGTCGGTGCTGGAGACCGGCGGTCATCGGCTGGTCTCCTTCGCGGGCAATGATTACCTCGGGCTCTCCCAGCATCCCGCCGTGTTGGAGGCCGCGGTCCGTGCGGTGTACGACTGGGGTGCCGGCTCGGCCGCTTCCCGCCTCATCAGCGGATCCCTGGCGGTGCACCACCAGTTGGAGGAAACGCTCGCCGGGTTCCTCGGCACCGAGGCCGCGCTGGGGTTCACCACGGGTCACGCCGCGGCCACCGGGGTCATCCCGGCCCTGGTGGGCCCGGGCGATGTGGTGATCGTCGATCGCCTGGTGCATGCCTGCTGCGTGGACGCGGCGCGGCTCTCGGGCGCGAAGCTGCGGGTGTTCCGCCATAACGATCTCGACGACCTGGACCGCATCCTCCGATGGGCCTCGGGCCAGCCGCGTGACGCATCGGGCGGGCCCCGCGTGCTGGTGGTCACCGAGGGCGTCTTTTCCATGGATGGCGATTCGGCACCGCTGGCCGGACTGGTCGAACTCAAGGAGCGTCACGGGGCCTGGCTGATGCTCGACGAGGCCCACAGCACCGGGGTGCTGGGTCCGGAGGGCCGGGGCCTGGCGGCGGAATTGGGATTGGGGGAGAGGATCGAGGTCCGCATGGGCACCCTTGGCAAGGCGCTGGGGGCTTCCGGCGGGTTCATCGCCGGTTCGAGGGCGTTGATCGACCTGCTGGTGAACCGCGCCCGGAGTTTCATCTTCTCCACCGCTCCGGTCCCCGCCGCCGCCGCCGCCGCGACCGCCGCGCTCGGATTGATGATCACCCGGGACGGCGAGGAGGCACGCGCGCGCCTGAGGTCGGTCGCGGCCGCGGGCGCCGCAGTGGTCGCCAGGGCGTTCCCAGGGCCGTCGGATTCCGCCCCGTCCGAGGATTCCGTCGGCCACATCCGGCCGGTGATCGTGGGTGACGAGTCCGCGGCCGTGGCCTTGGCCGATGGGCTCCGGGCCGCCGGGGCCTGGGTGCCCGCCATCCGCCATCCGACGGTGGCCCGGGGTGCGGCCCGCCTGCGCCTCACCTTCAGTGCCGCCCACACCGAGGCCGATCTCGACGTCCTTGAGCAGGCCTTCCACCGGGCCTCACTCCCGACCCGGCCCACCCGTTCCGGAAGGACCGTCTGATGCACCGCCTGGCCCAGCTCGATCACCGGTACGTCTGGCATCCGTTCACCCAGATGCAGGACTGGCTGCGCACCGAGCCCATCGTGTTGGTCGAAGGGAAGGGGGCGGTCCTGCGCGACGTGAGGGGTCGGGAGTATCTCGACGCCAACGCCTCCATCTGGACCAACCTGCACGGGCACCGCCATCCCCGCATCGACGCCGCGATCCGGCGGCAGCTCGACCGGGTGGCGCACACCTCGGCCCTGGGTCTGGCCAGCGGCCCGGCCTCCGAGTTGGCCGAGCGACTGGTGCGGTTGGCGCGGGGGCCGAAGGGTCAGCCCCGGCTCGAGAAGGTCTTCTATTCCGACGACGGATCCACGGCCATCGAGGCCGCGCTCAAGCTGGCCGCCGAGCATACGCGCCGCTGCGGCCGGGTACGCAAACCGCGCTTCCTGTCGGTGAAGGGGGCCTACCATGGCGATACGATCGGGGCGGTCAGCGTCGGCCAGATCGATCTCTTCCACCGGACCTGGTCGCCCCTGCTGTTCCCCACCGAGTCGGTTCCGGCTCCCGGGTGCTACCGGTGCCCCTTCAACCGGGCTCGACCCGAGCGCGCCGACGCCCGGACCTACCGGAGTTGCCAGTGGGAGTGCGTGTCCGGCGTGGAGCACTCGTTCGAGCGGGCCCGCGCGCGTGGTCGTCCGTTCTCCGGCCTGGTTGTCGAGCCGCGGATGCAAGGTGCGGCCGGGATGATCGCCCACCCCGAGGGATGGCTGACCCGCGTGGCCGAGATCGCCCGGGGCCACGGGACTCTGCTCATCGCCGACGAAGTGATGACCGGCTTCGGGCGCACCGGCGTGGGCTTCCGGACCGGGGATCGTTTCCATGCCTTCGCCACCCAGCACGAGGGCGTGGTGCCCGATCTCTTGGCCGTGGCCAAGGGACTGACCGGCGGATACCTGCCCATGGCGGCGACCCTGACCACGCGGGCCGTTTTCGATTCGTTCCTGGGCGACTACGCCGACTTTCGCACCTTTTTCCACGGCCACAGCTACACGGGCAACGCCCTCGGAGCCGCCGCGTCGTTGGCCAGTGTGGCCCTGCTGTCGGCCCCGGCCGGGGTGCGCCGCCGCCGGGCCCTGGAGGCGGCATTCGAGGCCGAGCTGCAACCGCTCTGGCGCCATCCGAACGTGGGAGATGTGCGCCGGGTGGGGTTGGTCGCCGGCATCGAGCTGGTCCGGGACTGGCGCCAGCGCACCCCGTTCCGGCTCGAGGAGCGGGTGGGCATCCGGGTGTGCGAAGCCATGGCTCGCCGGGGCGTGCTCACCCGACCCATTGGCAGCGTGATCGCCCTGATGCCGCCCTACTGCACGACCCGGACTCAATTGCGTCGGATGGTGTCCGCGCTGATCGAAGCCTTGGAGGAAGTCTTCCCGAAGACGGCCCGTGACACTGCGGGCTCTTGACGCGATGGCACTTTTGCAACGCACTGCCGGGGCGATCCCGCCTCGGAGCCCCGCCTCCGATCTCCACGGACCATGAACTTCGCCGACCTGCGCTTTTGGGAATGCCTGCTGGCCGCCCTCCTGGGGGCCGCGGGGATCCGATGGGCGTTCGGTCGCACGGCGGCGGTCCGTGACGGGCGCTTCGACCGCTGGTTCTTGTTGGTGCTGGGGTTGATCCTGCTGGGCTTGGTCAGTTGGCTGACCTTCGTCATCCACCTCGGCGTGGCGGTGTTCACCTTCGCCTGCGTGGCCTGGGGCTCCCGTCGACCGGCCTCGCACGGGCGTTGGATCCTGGCGGCGGTGGTGCCGCTGCAACTGCTGCCGCTGCTCTACTACAAGTACGCCGACTTTCTTTGGAAGGAGGTCTGGGGCGGCACCGGCTCGTGGACGGGCACGGTGGCCATCCCCGCCGGCATCTCGTTCTACACCTTCCAGTTGGTGGGGTTCGCCGTGGACACGCTCATTCGCCGGGAGCCGCTGCCCCGCTGGTTCGACTTCCTGAACTTCGCCGGATTCTTTCCGCAGATCGTGGCCGGGCCCATCGAGCGCCGCGAGGCCCTGCTGCCGCAGATCGAGGGGTTCCGCTTGCGATGGTCGGCCGCCGATCTCGATGCGGGGTTCCGCTGGATGGCGCTGGGGCTCTTCTTCAAGTGCGCCTTGGCTGACAACCTGGCCGCACAGTTCCATCGGGGTGCCAGCACCAACGCCTACCAGATCTGGTTGGCCAATGGGCTCTTCGGCCTGCGCATCTACTACGACTTCGCCGGCTACAGCCTCATCGCCGTGGGTATCGCCCGCTGCCTGGGGATCCGGTTGTCGCTCAACTTCCTCAGTCCCTATTGCGCCACCGGACCGGCGGAGTTCTGGCGCCGGTGGCATGTCACCCTGAGCCAATGGTTCCGGGATTACCTCTACGTTCCGCTCGGTGGCGGGCGTGGCCGGGGCTGGGCCTTCAACGTGGCGGTGGTCTTCCTGGTCTCCGGCATCTGGCACGGGGCCGGTTGGAACTTCGTGCTCTGGGGCGGGTTGCATGCGCTCTGGTTGATCGCCGCCCGGCTGACCGCCCGGGTGAGGGTGCCTGCGCCTTTGGGCTGGATGGGCACCATGATCATCGCCGCCTTCTCCTGGCTCTTCTTCTACGAAACCAGCCCGTCGCTGCTCTGGGCCAAGCTGGCGACGCTGGCCCAGCCCGCGGCCTACGGACCGGCTGCGTTGGCGGCCTTGAAGGCCTCCTTCACGGCGGCCGACCTCGTCACCTTGGGTGGCACCTTGGGATTGTGCGCCCTCACCTTGGTGGCCGAGTGGCGTTCGCTCAGCCATGGCGGCGAGCCTTATTCGCTGCTGGTGCGTCCGTGGGTGTTGGTGCTGTTGGTGGTGCTGACCGTGTGGTTGGCACCGGGGGATCAGAATGACTTCATCTACTTCGCCTTCTGAACCACCCGTTCCCTCACGGGTTCCGCGCCTGGCGCTCGCGTTGCTGACGGCGGCGCTCCTGGCGTGGGCGCTCGGGGCGGTGTACACGCTCCGGTGGAACCCGGAGGTCCGGTTCTTCCATCGCGTCCACGAGGCCAAGCGGGCGTGGGCGGCGGGCCTGTCGTCGTCGAACCGGGTGCTGGTGGTCGGCGGCTCGGGCTGCATGACCTCCATCGATCCGGTGCGGATGCGCGACGTGCACGGGTTGCACGTGCTCAACCTGGGCCTGGGCGCGGGAGCCGGCGCGAAGTTCCTGGGCCGGTATGCGATGGACTGGGCGCGTCCGGGTGACTTGCTGATCTTGAGCATCGAGCCCGGGCTCTTGACCGGTGCCATCGACTGGAAGTCGCTCGGCGTGCAATTGGCCGCCGCCAACGGCACCTGGCATTTGTGGAACGAGCCGGGATCGTGGGAATGGCCCAGCCGACTCTTGGGATTGCGACCCGGTGGCCAGCATCTCTTCACCTTGCTGGGCAAGGCGGTGCTGCGACAGCCGTGGTACCGCTACGGCCTCGACGAGATCCGGCCGGGGGGCTGGCATGAGGTGGCCGCCCGTCGTGAGGTGCCCTCACCGGGTCCGGGCCCTGCGGCCCTGTCGCCGGAAGCCCGCATCTGGCTTGCCGACCTGAAGGCCGCCTGCGACCGGCGCGGTGTGAGACTGGCTTATGTGATCCCCTGGTTCTACGGGTCGGAGGAGGATCGCCCGGTCATGGTGGAGGCCCACCGGCGCTTCCTCGAGGACGTGGGCCGCTTCGTTCCGATCGTCCCGGATCCGTCGATGGGCGTGAACACGCGCCGCGAAGACTACGCCGATTCGCTGGTGCACCCCACCGGCGAAGCCGCCCGTCGCCGGACCGACGACCTGGCCAAGATTCTCCGGGCGTGGCGTCCGGAGCTCGCGCCGCGTTGAACCGCCCGGGCTTCGATCCCACCGCCGGTCCATAAACGCGCTTTCCCGCGTCGCCCGGGCTTCCCACACTGTCGCCCGCACATGAGTTCCAACACCTATCGGATCGCCGCGCTCGCCGGCGATGGCAT
>CAYLTF010000028.1:0-2948 GCA_964386625.1 uncultured Akkermansia sp.
GCGACCGTGGCATTGGTACCCTGCTCGACGAGGATGAAGGCCCCGGTGAGTCGGTTGGTGCCGTAACCGTCGAAGACGATGGGCTTGGCCGTCTTGATGCGGATCTCGCCGATGTCGTTCATCGCCAATTCAGCCGGCTCAGGCTCGGCCTCGATGGTCTGGATATTGATCCGGCTCTCCAGCGAGGTGACCACGGCCTGCACGGTCTGGGTGGCGTGCTTGAGGAAGTATTTCCGGCCCTTCTGGAGGGGACGCGGGTTCATCCAGCACACCTTGGCCAGCAAGTCGTTGGACATGCCCGGCAGGGAATCGAGCCCGACGATCATGTCGCCGCGGCTGATGTCGAGGTCATGGGCCAACTGCAGGGTGACGCTCTGGGGACAGAAGGCCTCCTCCAATTCGCCGTCGAGGGTCCAGATCTTCTGGATGGTGCTCTTGAGGCCGCTGGGCAGCACCATCACGCGCTGACCGACACGCACGATGCCGCTGGCGATCTGACCGCTGAGTCCGCGGAAATCATGGAGCTGGGCATCGGTGGGATTGTTGGGGCGGTTGACCCACTGCACGGGGAACCGCAGGCCCTGGAGGTTCCAGTCGCTGGCGATATGGACGCTCTCGAGATGCCCGAGCAGCGTCGGACCGCTGTACCAGGGCGTGTGCGGAGACGGGTCCACGACGTTGTCGCCGTTGAGGGCGCTCAGCGGGATGAACTTCACGTCCTTGATGTCCAGGCGCGGGAGGAAGCTCTCGAAGGTCTCGCGGATCTCGTTGAAGCGGGCCTCGGACCAGCCGACCAGGTCCATTTTGTTGACCGCGATCACCAGGTGCGGGATGCGCAGCAGCGAGGCGATGTAGGTATGGCGGCGGGACTGTTCGATGACTCCCTGGCGGGCGTCCACCAGCACGATGGAGAGGTTGGCCGTGGAGGCACCCGTCACCATGTTGCGGGTGTACTGCACGTGGCCGGGGGTGTCGGCGACGATGAACTTGCGCCGCGGGGTGGCGAAGTAGCGGTAGGCGACGTCGATGGTGATGCCCTGCTCACGCTCGGCGCGCAGACCGTCGGTGAGGTTGGCCAGGTTGATCTGCCCGCCGCCGGTGATGTCGGCGGAACGCTCGAGCGCCTCCAGCTGGTCCTCCATGATCGACTTGGAATCATAGAGCAGGCGACCGATGAGGGTGGACTTTCCATCGTCCACCGAGCCGCAGGTGTTGAAGCGCAACAATTCGATCGGATGAGTCGGGACAGACATGACCAGAGGGCGGATTGAAGGGCATCTCGGCCAAACGCGCACGTCAGAAAAGAGGCCCTTGGAGGGATGGGGGCTTTCGAGGGACAGGCTCGTGGTCGGGGCTCCGCGGGATCGGTCCCGCAACCGCTTCATCGGGGCCTCAGGAGATCCAAAGGGGCTGGTCGAAGCCGGCGGGCTCCGGTGGACCTCACTTCGTCTGGTTCCGGAGGATGAGCACGGAGGGACCTTTCTCGCGCCAGAGGCCGTGGAGCTTGTCGGGCACCGGAGTGGGCATCTCGATTAAGGACCCGAGCACAAGGTCGTCGTCGCCATCGCCGTCCAGGTCGCCCGCCTCGAGGGAGATCCAGCGGCCGGTGGCGCCTGGACGCAGGGTGCGGGCCTTGAACTCCCAGGCACGGTCGCCGGGGAGGCCGTGGTTCTCGAAATACAGGAATCCTTCCTGGGGGGCGGTCTCGTAGTCGGCGAAGAACGAGACGGCGGCGATGTCGAGATCGCCATCGCCATCGAAATCCCGGGCGACGGCGCGGTAGGCACCACGCATCGGGGCGGTCCACGCCAATTCCCAGCGAAGGCCTCCGCGGTTCAGGTAGAGCCGAACGCCGTGGGAGGCTTTGTGGGGAGAGGTGTTGAAATCGGCGTTGTCACCATTGGTGACCAGGACATCCGGCAGGCCATCGCGGTTGAAGTCGGCCAGCTCGAAACCCGAGTGACCCCAGCTCGGCGGGCGCTGATAGACCAGCTGCCGACGGAATCTTCCGCCGCCTTCGTTGAGGAAGAGCAGCAGGGACTCGCGCGCCTGCGCCTGGAGCACCATCAGATCGGGCCGGCCATCCCCATTGAAGTCCCGGATTTCACACCGCAGGCAACCCGGCTCCGGCAGGATCACCCGCTCGGTGAACCCGCCGTCCGCACGCCCCTCGAGCCAGGAGAGACGGCCGAGATAATTGCCGAAGGCGCACAGGACCAGATCGTCCCGACCATCCCCATTGAGATCGCCGGCGGCCACATGGGCCAATCGCGGGAGACTTGAGAGGAGGACCTCCGGCCGCAGCGGAGTGGTGTCGCGGTTCACCCGGATCAATTGGCCTGCGGGTTCTTCCCGCGGGAAGAAGTGGCCGATGGCCCCGATGAACCAGTGATGCTCGGTGGCCGCGAGGCTCACGGCGATGTTGCCCAACGGCAGGGTGCCCAGCAGGCGACCGGAGCGGTCCAGGAAATCCAGGCCCTGCCCGGCGGCATCGGAGGCGAGGATCATCCGCTGTCCGGCATCGATCCGGACCATGGGGGTCCTCGGCGGCGAATGGCGGTGGGGTGCCGACTCCGCTCGAAACAGCGGCAGCCCCAACTCGGAGGACGGCGCTTCAGGGACCGGCAAACGCTCCGGGGCGGCCTCGGTGTAATAGGCCGCGATCCGGTCGAACACCGCCGGCGGGATCATCGGTTTCTTGGGGAAATAGTCCGCGGCCAAGAGGCGCGGCAAATCCCGGAAGTAGCCGTTGGTCGGAGCCGCGGCCACCCCGGTGATATAGCGCATCTTGGGCAGGAGCTCCTCGCGCCACGTGCGCCGATCCAAGTCCGCGGGATCCGGCAGGGCGTGGCACATCGCGCAGTAGATCGCCGCGGCCTTCTTGCCGGACAGGCTTTCCGGATCCGCGATCTTCGGGTCGACGGCGGCCGACAGATCGACAGGCGACG
>CAYLTF010000028.1:3048-14278 GCA_964386625.1 uncultured Akkermansia sp.
ACAGGCGACGGGACGTCGTTCGATCTCTCGGGACTCGACGGGCCTTCGGCCGCCCACACCGAAATCGCAGGGACGAGGCCGAGGACCCCGCTCGTGAGGAGGCACCGGATGAATGGAAAGCGACCCGGACTCAAGAGCCCGAGGCTAGCGACGAAGCCCACCCGATGGAAGGCAAGCGATGATCGGGCCGGCAGAAGGTGGCGACGGATCGCGCCTTGCCGACCCATCGGCCGGCGATCAGTGGGCCGCCTTGGCGGGCGCCGCCGCAGCCTTGTGCGAGAGACCGGCCACGGCCTGATCGGCGATCTTCACCAGGCCCTGCGGGAACACACCCAGCACCAGCATGCCGGCCAGACAGGCACCGAGGACGACCCGGGTGGACAAGGCCACGGGAATCGTCGAGAGATTCGCCGATTGCCCGCCCCAGTAGATCGCACGGATCACCCCGAAGTAGTAGTAGAGCGAGATCACCACACCCACCACGGCCACGGCGATCAGGGCATAGAGCTCGGGATGGCCGGGGGCCGCATCCAGGACACTCTTGAAGAGCAGCACCTTGCCGAAGAATCCGGCCATCGGCGGGATGCCCGCCAGGGACACGATCGCCATGGTGAGACCCGCCGCCAGGAACGGAGACCGCTGACCCAGGCCCGACAGGGCGCTGATGTCGTCGCTCTCCACATGGTTGGCGATGGCACTGATCACCGTGAAGGCCGCCAACACCGTGAAGGCGTACCCGCCCAGGTAGTAGAGGATGGCCGTCGAGCCGGCGGCCGAACCGGCCACGATGCCCAGGAGCAGATAGCCCGCATTGGCGATGGAGGAATAACCCATCAAGCGCTTGAGGTTGCGCTGCGGGATGGCACAGAGGCTTCCGAACAGAATGGTCGCACCCGACATCACCACGAACAGGCGGTGCCATTCGGCCGTGATCTGCGGCACCGCTCCGACCAGGAGGCGGATGAGCAGCACGAAACCCGCGGCCTTGGAACCGACGGCCAGGAAGGCGGTCGCGGGAGCCGGCGAGCCCTGGTAGACATCGGGCGCCCACATCTGGAAGGGCACCGCGGCGATCTTGAAACCCAGGCCCACCAGGATGAGCAGCAATCCGACGAGGAACAGCGCGGACTGGCCCAACTCCTTCTGCTTGGCGGCCAGCACGGTGAGGTTCGTGGAGTTGGCCATGCCGAAGACCAGCGCGATGCCGAAGACCATGAAGGCCGAGGAGACGCCACCGAAGATGAGGTACTTCACGCCGGCCTCGAGCGAGACCGACCGGGTCCGCTGGAAGCTGTTCAGCACGATGAAGGTCACCGTGATCAACTCCAGGCTGACGAAGAGCAGCATCAGGTCGTTGGCCGAGGCCGCGAAGAGCATGCCGGCCAACGCGAAGACGGTGAGGGCGAAGAACTCCGAGAGCCCGGCGCCGAACTTGGGCGCGAAATCCACGGCCATCAGCACCACGGCCAGGGCGGCGAACAGGAAGAAACCCTTGAAGTAGCGCGCCAGGTCATCGACCACGAACACCCCGGCGAAGGCCGACCCGGACTGGGGCGCCAGCGAACCGAC
This sequence comes from uncultured Akkermansia sp., assembly GCA_964386625.1. Classification (GTDB taxonomy): domain Bacteria; phylum Verrucomicrobiota; class Verrucomicrobiia; order Limisphaerales; family UBA9464; genus SXXZ01. The sequence goes on from CAYLTF010000028.1 coordinate 4,618, forward strand.
CGCGAAGGCCAGGAGGCAGCCCAGCGCGGCGGCCAGGCCGAGCCCGAGCGCCCTGCGGGCCGAGGGGGAGACCCACAGGTCGGCCACCAGCACGGTCAGGCCCAGCAGGACTGCCAGGATTTCCAACGTAATCAGCGAATAATTCATGACTGCAAAGGCTTGGTCTGGGCTCAGTGTGCGGAATGGCCCGACGCCGGGGCCGGCGCCTGGGACGCGGTCGGGGCTTGGGCGGCCTGCGAGGGTGTCAGGTGGGCGGCCACCACCGCTTTCGCGGCCGGTTCAATGCGGGAGGTGAGGATACCCGGAGCCATGCCGAAGAGGATCAACGCGGCCAGGAGCACCACGAAGGGGATACGGCGCCAGAGACCCGCGTCGGCCACCCGGGAGAACTCCGCTTTCTCAGGCCCCTGGAGGATCGCACGGAGGGCTCGCAGCATGGCCACGGCGCCGATCACCAAACCGCTCCACGCGGCGATGACCACCAGGAGAGGCAACGCCTTCCAGGAACCGAAGAGGATGGTGGCCTCACCGGCGAAGTTGGCGAAGCCCGGCAGGCCGCAACCGGCCATGAATCCCATCACCAACGCCGTGCCATAGAAGGGCATCCGACGCAGCAGTCCGCCCATCCGGGTCATGTCGAGGGTGCCGGTCTGGGTCTCGAGGTAACCGCTCAGGGCGAAGCTGAGACCGGCCAGGAGCGCATGGGCCACCATGAGCAGCACGGTGCCGGTGACCCCGATGACGGTGAGGCTGGCGATGCCCAGGAACGCGAAACCCATGTGGGCCAGGCTCGAATTGCCGATCAACAGGTTCATGTCCTTCTGGCGCAGGGCCACCCAGGCGCAATGCAGGAGGTTTCCGACGGCCAGCACCGCCACGACCGGCAACCACCGGTGGGCCCCGTCGGGCATGAGGGGCACGGCGACCCGCAGGATCGCATACAGACCCGCCTTCTTGAGGATGCCGGCATGCATCATCGCGGTCGCGGTCGGGGCGGCGGCGTAACCCACCGGGGCCCAGGAGTGGAGCGGGAACAGGCCCACGAGCGTGGCGAAACCGAACACCACCAGCGGGAAGATCCAGGTCTGGGCCGACGCCGACAACGGATGCGCGGCCAGGTGGGTCCGGAGCACGGTGACATCGAGGCTGTTGGCCCCGGCGGCCACATACAGCGCGATCAGTCCGACCAAAGCGACGAGGGCCCCGAGGGTCAGGTAGAGGGTGATCTTGAAGGCCGCCCAGTTGCGGTCCTCACCCCGGCCCCAGACCCCGATCATGATGAAGGTCGGGACGAGGGCCAGTTCGTTGAAGAAGTAGAAGAAGAAGAGGTCCAGCGACGCGAAGGCGCCCATGGCCCCGGCGATCATCAGCATCAGCAGCACATAGAAGAGCTTCACATGCCGCTCGATGTTCCAGGACACCAGGACCGCGGCGAATCCGACCAGGCCGGTGACCAGGATGAGGCCGATGTTCAGGCCGTCGGCCCCCACATGGTAGGCCACGTTCAACGGTCCCACGGTGACCCAGGGGACCAGGGATTCGAACTGCAAGCCCTCATGGCCGGCATGGAAGCGGGAGAACAAGCCGGCGGCCGTCCAGGCCGTCGCGGCGGAACCCAGGATGGCCAGCGCGCGGAGCACGACCCGGTAATTGCCCGGGATCAGCAACAGCAGCACGGCCGTGAAGACCGGGGTGAGGATGACGGAGGTCAGGGAGTCCATGGCGGTTACTTCTGGGCAAGGAGGACGAGGAGGATCACGCCGGCCGTGAACAGGAAAGCGTAGGTCTGGATGCTGCCGGTCTGGACCAGGCGCAGCGCCCGGCCGGCGATCTCCACCACGCCGGCGAGACCGCGGACGGCGAGTCCGGCGATGAGCCACCGGTCGATGGCGTCGGCGATCTGGGAACAGAGGTTGTGCAGGGGCACCACGATCCCGTCGTAGATCTCATCGATGTAGAACCGGTTGCGCATCGCCTGCGAGAGCAGCCCCAACTTCGGAGCCAGGGGATCGTGCGTCGGGGCCTTGCCGTAGAGCGAGTAGGCCAGCGAGAATCCGAAGAGCGCGGCGCCCAACCCGAAGAAGGCGGCGATCGGGTTGTGGTTGAAGGGACCGAAGAGGATGTCCCCACCGTGGGCGGCATGCCCCGGCTTGAAATGCCCGCTGAGGAACTCCCCAAGCGGCAACCAGGCGATGAAGGCGCTGGGCACGGCCAGCACCAGGAGCGGCACGGTCATGCTGGCGGGCGACTCGTGGGCATGGTCGGCACCCTCGCCCCGGGGCTTTCCGAAGAAGGCCACGAGCACCAGTCGGCTCATGTAGAAGGTGGTCAACACCGTGACCAGCACACCCACCCCGAAGAAGATGGGGTTGGCCTCGAGGGCGACGGCCAGGATCTCGTCCTTGGAATAGAATCCGCTGAACGGAGGCAGACCGGCCAGGGCGGCCGTGCCGAGGGCGAAGGTCCAGAAGGTCTTGGGCATCTTCGCGCGCAGACCGCCCATCTTCCAAATGTCCTGCTCGTGGTGGCAGGCGTGGATGACAGAGCCGGCCCCCAGGAAGAGCATCGCCTTGAAACCGGCGTGGGTGACCAGGTGGTACATCGAGGCCGAGGCATCCCCGGTCTTGGCGCCCAGTCCCACGGCCATGACCATCAGGCCCAGTTGGGACAGCGTGGAGTAGGCGAGGATGCGCTTGATGTCGTCCTGCTGCACGGCGATGACGGCCGCGAACAGAGCGGTGAACCCGCCGATGCACGTGATGATCGAAGCCGCGGAAACTCCATCGAGGAAGCCCAACGCGGCCGGCCATCCCGGTGCGGCGGTGTAGAGGAAGAACACCCGGCAGAGCATGTAGACGCCCGCCGCGACCATGGTCGCGGCGTGGATCAGCGCCGACACGGGCGTCGGTCCCTCCATCGCGTCCGGCAACCAGACATGGAGCGGGAACTGGGCGCTCTTGCCCATCGCACCCATGAAGATCAGCAGACCCGCCAGCCCAGCCCAGGGGCCGAGCAACGCCGGGTTGGCGATGAACTTGGCCTTGAGCGCCGCGATGTCGAGCGTGCCGGCGAGGCCCCAGATGACGAGGATGCCCAGCATGAACCCGAAGTCGCCGATGCGGTTGGTCAGGAACGCCTTCTTGGAGGCGTCGCCCGCCGAGGGTTTCTCATACCAGAAACCGATCAGCAGGTAGGACGACACGCCCACCAGCTCCCAGAACACGAAGAGCATGAGGAGGTTGTCGGCCAGGACGATGCCCAGCATCGAGAAGACGAAGAGGCTGAGGGTGGAGAAGAACCGGGTGAAGGACCGGTCTTCGTGCATGTAGCCGGTGGAATAGATCATCACCAGCGAGGCCACGCCGGTCACCACCATGAGCATCAACGTGGAGAGGGCATCGAGGTGGAGGCCGATCGTCGCGTCGAGCCCGGTCACCGGCAGCCAGTGGAAGGGTGTGGCGTCGACGGAGCGTCCCCCGAAGATGCAGAAGAGGGTGAAGCTCAGCAGGAAGGCGACGACCACTCCGCTGATGTTGAAGACCGCGGAAAGGGTGCGGTTCCGCGGGATCAGGACGGCGGTCCCGAAGGCCATCACCAGGGGCAGGATGAGGATGGCCCAGGCCAGGTCCTGGATCTTGGAGCCGGATTCGACGGCGTGCTGGGCGGCTGCTGCGGCGTGTTCCATGGCGATCGGTCAGAGTTTCAGGGAAGTCAGGTCCTCCACATGCGCCGTCTGGCGCTTGCGGTAGAGCGCCACGAGGAGCGCGAGGCCCACCGCCACCTCGGCGGCGGCGACAGTGATGACGAAGAAGACCATCACCTGGCCATTCAGGTTGTTGTGGTAGCGGGAGAAGGCCACCAGCGCGAGGTTGGCCGCGTTGAGCATCAGCTCGAGACCCATGTAGATCACGAAGAGATTGCGGCGGGCGACCACGCCCAGCAGGCCCAGGCTGAACAGCAGCGCGCTGACGATCAGGTAGTGGTGGAGTCCGGGAGTCACAGGAGGATCGGGTTCAGGTGGGGCGCACTCGGGGTTCGGGGGGACTTCAACGGAGGTCCTTCTTGGTGATGAGGATCGCCCCCACCATCGCGACCAGGAGGAGCACCGACAGGATCTCGAAGGGAAGGATGTGCGACTCGAACAGCAGACGGCCCAGGGCCTTCGTCTCGCCCTCGGCCAGGCGACCGGGCGGCACGGACACCGGCACGGTCTTCACCACCGAGGCCACGAGGGTGCCGGCGATGGCCAGAGCGGAGAGCCCACCCAGGCCCACGGCGATCTTGTTGAAGTGGCGCCGCTCGTCCTCCTTGAGGTCGAGGAGCATGATGACGAACAGGAACACCACCATGACCGCGCCCGCGTAGACGAGCACCTGGACGGCCGCCAGGAAAAAGGCGTGCAGCAGCACGAAGAGCCCGGCCATGGAGATGATGGTGAGCACCAGGAACATCGCGCTGGTGACCGGACTGCGGCTCAGGGGATTGAGCACGGTCAGGAACCCGAAGAGCAGGGTGAGTCCGGCCAGCGCGTAGAAGAGGAGATCGGTGAACTGGGGCATGTCGGGAAAGGGTGGGTCTCCGGGGGTGCCGGTGTTTCAGGTCGGGGATTCTGTCAGGCGTCGACCGGGAAGGATTCCTGGGCCTTGGCCTCCTCGAGCTTGTGCTTCCATTTCTGGATGCCGGCATGGGTGCCGCCCAGCTGCAGGAGCTTCTCCTTGTTGAAGATCATCGATTCCCGGTTCTCGGACGTGATCGAGTAGTCCTTCTGGAGGAAGATCGCCTCCTCGGGGCAGACCTCCTGGCACATGCCGCAGAAGATGCACCGCAGCATGTTGATCTCGAACTCCCGGGGCATCTTCTCGGCGTTCGTGCGGTCGGCCGCCTGGCCCGAGGGGCCGGGCGGGGTGATGCGGATGGCCTTGGGCGGGCAGACGAACTCGCAGAGCTGACAGCTCACGCACTTGGTCGCGCCATCCTGGTCCTTCACCAGGTACGGGGCGCCGCGGTACCCCTCGGGCACCACCCAGCGCTCCTCCGGGTACTGCATGGTGACGGACTTGCCCTTGAAGACGGTGTCTGCGAAGTGCTTGGCCGTGACCTTGAGGCCGCCGAGGATCGCCGGCAGGTAGGTGCGCTCGTAGAAGGTCAGCGGGGCGCGATCGACGACTTTGGTGCTCATGGATTCGGTGGGCGGATCAGTGGTTGAACAGGGCGACCACGAGCGCGGTCACCACGATGTTGGCCAGGGCCAGGGGGATGAAGCGACGCCAGCCCAGGTCCATCAATTGGTCGTAGCGGAAGCGCGGGAGCATCCAGCGCACCCAGATGAAGAGGACCATGAAGAAGGCCATCTTGGCGAAGAAGACCCCGATGTGGATGAGGCCCACCAGCAGCGAGCTGGCCGGGAGGTTCAGCGCGTCGATGAAGGGCAACGTCCAGCCCCCGAGGAAGAGGGTCACCATCATGGCCGCCGAGGCGATCATGTTGGCGTACTCGCCGAGGAAGAAGAGGGCGAACTTCATCGAGCTGTACTCGGTGTGGTAACCGCCCACGAGCTCGGACTCGGACTCGGGCAGATCGAACGGAAGACGGTTGGTCTCGGCAAAGGCGGCGATCAGGAAGATCACGAAGGCCAGCGGCTGCTTGAGGATCATCCAGCCGTGCTCGGCCTGGTAACGGATGATGTCGCCGAGGTTGAGACTCTCGGTGAGCATGAAGATCGGGATCACGCTCATGCCCATGGCGATCTCGTAGGAGATCATCTGGGCGCTGGAACGGATGCTCCCGAGGAACGAGTACTTCGAGTTGGACCCGTAACCCGCCAGCACGATGCCGTACACGCCAAGCGAGACGATGCCGAAGGTGTAGAGGATGCCGACATTGAGGTCGGCGATGACCATCTTCTGGGCACCCAGGTTGGAGCCGAAGGGGATGACCGCGACGGTCAGCAGGGCCGGGATCACCGTGATGGCCGGGGCCAGCCAGAAGTAGACCTTGCGGACATAGCTCGGCGTGAAGTCCTCCTTGAGCAGGAACTTCAGGCCGTCAGCCGCGGGCTGGAAGATGCCCAGCTTCACCAGCAACGGGCCGATGACCGGCAGGTAATCGACGAAGAACGGGGCCGTGCGGTTGGGGCCGACCCGGTCCTGGATCCAGGCCGAGACCTTGCGCTCCACGAGGACCGCGTAGGCGACGGCGGTCATCACCACGCCGAAGACCACGCCGATCTTCAGCGCGCTGAAGAGGACCATCTGCGCGGTGGGACTGAGATAATTGATCGCTTCCATGGTCGGTCAGATCTGAACGGAGACTCCGGTATCACCCACCTTGGCCCATTCGAGCCCGGCGAAGGCCGGCACCTCGGCGGCCATGTGGTTGAAGAGCCCCTCGATGGTGCGGGGACCGTCTTGGCCGGTCACCGAGCGGGTCAATTCGAGCAGGAAGTCCGACTCGGGCCGGGCGTCGCCCGGGGCATCGACCGCCTTGTGGAACTTCTGGAGACGTCCCTTGACGTTGACGAAGGTGCCCCGCTTCTCGGCGTGGGCCGCACCCGGCAGCAGCAGGGTCGCCGCAGCCGTGGTGGCATTGGGGAGGATGTCGCTGACGATGAGCGCGTCGAGCTTGGCCAGCAGTTCCGAGCCGATGCCCTGACGGGTGACGTCTTCACCGAACACCACCAGGGTCTTGATGCGACCCTGCCGGATGCCGTCGGCGATCTTCAGGAGGTTGAAGCCGAACTCGGTGAAGGCCATGCCGGTCAGGCGCACGCCGTTGCTGTTGGGGTTGCGATCCTCGCTCACCAGCAACCGGTCGGGTTCGCCCTCGCGAGGCACCGAGTCGGTCAGCGCCCCGGTGTGGGAGGCCAGCTTCTTGAGCAGGTAGAGTTCCTCGTTGGTCTGACGCGCCGAGGCCACGATGGCCACACTGCCCTGGGGAGCCCGCGACAGGATGCCGGCGGCGGACTCGATGGCGGCGTTCCAGGCGACGCGCTCGCGGGTTCCGCCGGCCGAGGTGCGCAGGACCTCCTTCAGGCGGTCCGGGCGACCGATCCAACGGTAGTTGAGGCGACCGCTGTCGCACATCCAAGGGCCGTTGACCGCGTCGTTGTCGCGCGGTTCATAGCGGTGGATGACCCCTTCGCGGGACCCGATGGTGATGTTGCAACCGGTGCCGCAGCTGGTGCAGAGGCTCTTGGTCTCCTTGAGGAACCACACCCGCATCTTGAAGCGGAAATCCTTGGAGGTCAGGGCGCCCACCGGACACAGGTCGACGGTGTTGAGCGTGTAGTTGTTGTCGAAATGGCCCGGCTTGAAGGCGCTGATGGTGTTGTAAGAACCCCGGTTCACGATGCCCAGGGCGTCATCGCCCGCGATGTCGCGCGTGAAGCGGATGCAGCGGGTGCAGAGGATGCAACGCTCGTCGTCGAGGACGATGCGCGGCCCGAGATCCACCGCCTTGGGCTTGTGCACCTTGGTCTCGACGAACTGGCTGCCGGCCTTGCCGTGCTGGACCGAGTACTCCTGGAGCTTGCACTCGCCGGCCTGGTCGCAGATCGGGCAGTCCAGCGGGTGGTTGATGAGCAGCGATTCGAGCACCGACTCGCGCATCTGCTGGGTGGCCTTGGAATCGGCGTAGATCTCCATGCCCGGCGAGATGGGCGTGGCGCAGGCGATGGCACCGCGAGGGGTGCCCGGCTCGTAGGGCAGCACCGACTTGGCGATCTTGGGCGTGCCGTCCTCGTTGAGCACCGGCTTGCGGTCCGGGCCGATCATCGGCGTGCCGAACTCGACCAGGCACATGCGGCAGTTGCCCGCGACGGGCAGCTTGTCGTGGTAGCAGTAGTGCGGGATGTCCACGCCGGCGATCCTGGCCGCCTGCAGCATGGTCGTCGGCGCGGGCTTGCCCTGCCAGTCGGGCATGGTCTTGGGCACCTGCACGGTCTTGCCGTTGACCTTCACGGTCATGGTCTCGACCGCCGGGGCCGCCGGAGCGGGGGCGGGTGCCGGAGGGGTGGAGGGAGCAGCGGGAGCGGACATCGGGGATCAGTGGGTTTGAAGGCTTCCTGCCGCCGGGCGGGTGGCGTTCGGCGAGTGCGACGTGGACGAACCCGGGGCCTTCGCGCGGGCCGCTTCGTCGGCCGCGCCCTGGGCCTCGAATTCGTCGCGGAACTTCTTCACGAAGCTCAGGACCGGCCACGACGCCGCCTCGCCGAAGGCGCAGATCGTGCGGCCCTGGATGTTCTGGGCGATGTGGGTCAGGTAGTCGGCGTCGGCCTTGCGACCCTCGCCATGGCACAGGCGGTGGGTCGCCTTGGCCAACCACAGGGCACCCTCGCGGCACGGGGTGCATTGGCCGCAGCTCTCGTGGGCGTAGAACTCGGACAGGTTGCCGAGCGTCTCGACCATGCTGCGGGAATCGTCGAGCACGATGATCGCGCTCGAGCCCGACATGGTGCCCGCCTGCTGGAGGGAATCGAAATCGTAGGGCAGGTCGAGCAAGGGCACATCGACCTTGGTCATCTGGCCGTCGGCCCCCTTGCGGTTGAGTTTGAAGACCTCGCCGGCTTTCAGGACTTTCGAGGACGAACCGCCGGGGATGATCGCCTTGAGCGATCGGCCGGGCTTGAGTCCGCCACCGAAGTTCTTGTCGAAAATCAATTCGCCCAGGGTGACTCGACCCACCTGGATCTCATAGTAGCCGGGCTGCTGCACATCGCCGCTGAGGCTGACGATGCGGGTGCCGGTGTTGTTGGGCGTGCCCAGCTTGGCGTACTCGGCCGGACCCATGAGCACGATGTGCTTCACATGGCAGAGGGTCTCGACGTTGTTGACGATCGTCGGGCACATGTACAGGCCGAGCACCGCCGGGAAGTACGGGGGCTTGATGCGCGGGTAGGCGCGCTTGCCCTCGAGCGACTCGATGAGACCGGTCTCTTCGCCGCAGATGTAGGCGCCCGCGCCACGGTGGACGTGGATCTCGAGGTCGTAGCCGGTGCCCAGGATGTTCTTGCCGAGGAAGCCGGCCGCACGGGCTTCCTTGAGGGCCTGGTTCAGCAGCTTGGCCGCATGGGGCATCTCGCCCCGGATGTAGATGTAGGCCAGCTTCACGTCGTTGGCCCAGCAGGAGATGATCATCCCCTCGATCAGCTGGTGCGGATCCTTGTGCAGGATCTGTCGGTCCTTGAACGTGCCGGGCTCGGACTCGTCGGCGTTGCAAATCAGGTAGATGGGCTTGCCGCTGCGTCGGTCCACGAAGCTCCACTTGAGGCCGGCGGAAAAACCCGCGCCCCCGCGACCGCGCAGGCCCGAGGCCTTGACGTCTTCGCGCAGCGCCTCCTGGGGGCTGAGCTTCTTGCCGTCGGGCAGATCCCGGGCCGGCATGGCCAGCGCCCGCTTCAGCGCCTCGTAACCGCCATGGCGCTGGTAACACCCGATGTCCGGCGTGTAGCCCGGCTCGTCGAGGTTCTTGAGAATCAATTTGAAAGGTTCCGGCATGGCTTTTCTTGACTCAGAAAGAGTTCCTGATAATGTCGCGGCTTCGGTTCCGGCTGCCCGATGGTGTAATGGTAGCACAACAGTCTCTGAATCTGTTTGTCATGGTTCGAATCCATGTCGGGCAACCACTCCTCCGGACCGAAAATTCTGGGATCAGATTCCCCTCG
>CAYLTF010000028.1:14378-31238 GCA_964386625.1 uncultured Akkermansia sp.
TTTGCGACCCGGTTTTTTCCGATCTGACCATTGCAAACGGCTTTCCCGTCGGTCGAAGACCCCTCGGGCGAGATGCCGTGGATCGACGCCCCCTGAAACCACGCGACCCCGCCCGAGGCCTGCGGCCCCGTGCGGTCGATCGGATGGTCCACTGGAGAGATCATGATCGGCTCAGGCGGCTTGGCCCTTCTTGAGGATGGCCTCGGCCTCGGCCGCACCCACCTTGTGGTGGAGGTCTTCGTTGACGAGCACGACCGGGGCCGTGCCGCAGCTGGCCAGACATTCCACGAACTCGACGGTGAACTTGCCGTCGGGCGTGGTTTGCGGCGTGTGGGCATGGGGATCGAGGCCGAGCTTGGTGCAGAACCGCTCGCGCAGTTCGGCGCTGCCGGCCAGCGAGCAACTGAGGGTACGGCACACCTTGATGTGCGTCTTGCCCAGCGGCTCCTGACGGAACATGGGGTAGAACGTCACCAACTCGTACACGTTGATCGGCTGCAGCCCCAGCTTGCGGGCGGTCCACTCCACGGCCTCCTTCGAGATGTACCCGAAGTGCTCCTGCAACGCGTGCAGGAACATCAGCGAGGCACTTCGCTTGACCGGATAGTGCGTGGTGAGCTCATCGAGCTCGGCTTCCAAACTGGCGGGGACGGAAAAGCTCATCGTTGAAGTCCGTTGAAGTCCGGTCATCGGTCACATTCGCCCATCACGAAGTCGAACGAGCCGAGGATGGAGACCACGTCGCTCATGAGATGGCCCGGCAACACCGCCGGGAGGATGCCCAGGTTCACGAACGATGGGGCGCGGATCTTGAGGCGGTAGGGCGTGCCGCCTCCGCGGCTGTTGATGTAGAAACCGAGCTCGCCCTTCGGGTTCTCGGCACCGAAATACACCTCGCCGGCCGGGGCGTTGACGCCCTGGGTGACGATCATGAACTGATGGATCAGCTCCTCCATGCTGGTCAGCACCTTGTTCTTGGGAGGCAGCACCACCTTGCCGTCGGCCACGTTGATGGGCTCCTTGCCGGCGTTGTCAGGGCCACCGGGCATGCGGTCGAGGCATTGGCGGATGATGCGCACGCTCTGGCGCATCTCCTCCATGCGGACCAGGTACCGGTCGTAGGAGTCGCCGACCGAGCCCACCGGGATGTCGAAGTCGAGGTCCTTGTAGACCAGATAGGGGTGGGCCTTGCGGACGTCGTAGTCGACACCGCTGCCCCGCAGGTTCGGCCCGGTGAGGCCGTAGTCGATGGCCATCTCGCGGGAGATCACGCCCACATCGCGGGGGCGGGCCAGGAGGAGGCGGTTGCGGGTGGGCAGGGGCTCGGACGCGTCGAAATTGACCACCACCTCGTCGAGGAACTTCCGGACGGCGGCCACCCATCCGGGCGGGCAATCGCGGGTCATGCCGCCGATCCGGGTGTAGCTCGTGGTCAGGCGCGCCCCGGTGAGGGCCTCGCACAGGTTGTAGATCTTCTCGCGCTCGGTGAACGTGTGCAGGAACACCGTCAGGGCGCCGATGTCCATCGCGAAGGCACCCAGGCCCAGCAGGTGGGCCGAGATGCGCGCCAACTCGCAGCAGACCACCCGCAGGTACTGGCAGCGCGGGGGCAGCTGGGTGTCGATGCCCATGAGCTTCTCGACCGCCAGCGCATAGGCCACGTTGTTGGCCAGAGGCGCGAGGTAGTCCAACCGGTCCGTGTAGGGCACGAACTGGTTGTAGGTCATGTTCTCGGCGATCTTCTCGTCACCCCGGTGCAGGTAGCCGACGTCGGGCGTGGCCTTGGTGATGGTCTCGCCGTCCAGCTCGATGACGATGCGCAGCACCCCGTGGGTCGAGGGATGCGACGGGCCCATGTTGAGGACCAGCTTGTCTCCGTGGAGGTCCAGCAGGTCGTCGCCCGAGGATGCGCTTCCGGCCTGCGCCGCCTGGGCCGCCCGGGCCGCGGAGTCTTTGAATTCGATGGTTTGGGTCGCCATGGTCTATTCCTCCGGGGTTCGGACGCGGGGTTCGCGGGCCGCGGAATCCTTGCCGCCGGGCAGGGTCACAAAGGGGCCGCCCTCGAGCGGCGCGGGTTGAGTGAAGGCGGTCTCGGGCAGGACGGTGGGTTTGCCGGCCAGGGGGAAATCCTTGCGCAGCGGGAAATACGGATAGCCCTCCCACATGAGGATGCGGCGAAGGTCCGGGTGACCCGAGAAGACGATGCCCATCATGTCGTAGGCCTCGCGCTCGTGCCAGTCGGCCGTGCGCCAGACCGTGGAGACCGTCGGCAGTTCCGAACGCTCCTCGCCGACATGGGTCTTGAGGCGCAGGTGGCACCCGTGGCCAATGCCAGAAAGCTCGTAGACCACCGTCCAACGGGGGTCGTCTCCGTAGTTGTCGACACTGCTCAGATCGAGCAGGAGATCGAACCCGAGGGAGGTCTTGGCATGCCGGCAGACCTCGGCGATACGCTCCGGATCGGCCACGGTCACGGTGACTTCGCCCCGGAATTCCGCAGGCTCGGAGATCAGATCGCCAAACTTCTCACGAAGCTGGCCGGCAAGTTCAAGGGAGGTCGGCACGGAATTGGAAGGATTCAGGGTTTGCGCTGCAACACCTCGCCCTGGGTCCCCAGTTCGAGGCCCATGCGGCCGTACTTGTCCGGGGCGACATCGCGTTTGAGGTCGTGCGTGATGGGCTCGCGAGCGACCTTGCCCTGCAGTCGCATCAGCGCGTCGAGCAGCGCCTCGGGCCGCGGCGGGCACCCCGCGACATAGATGTCCACCGGGAGGATGTTGTCGACGCCCTGCAGCACCGCGTAACTGCGATACATGCCGCCGGTGGAGGCGCAGGCCCCCATGGCGATGACCCACTTGGGCTCGGCCATCTGCTCGTAGATGCGCCGCACGGCCAGCGCCATCTTGTAGGTGACCGTGCCGGCCACGATCATGACGTCGGACTGGCGCGGCGAGAATCGCATGACCTCGGACCCGAAGCGGGAGATGTCGAAACGACTGGCGCCCACGGCCATCAACTCGATCCCGCAGCAGGCCAGACCCATGGGCATGGGCCAGAGGGAGTTCTTGCGGAACCAGTTGAGGGCGGCATCCACCGTCGTATGAACGACCTCACCCTCGACTTTCGAGTTGTACCCGAACTCGGTGGTGGTCTTGCCGCTGATCACAGCTGGGGACGTTGCATCCATAAACCAAAAGGCGGGGAGTGTTCCCCGCGGACGCCGCAAACTATGTTTCGGATCCCCTGAGCAGCAAGTGGCTTTTGTGAATTTTTTCACAAAGTACCGCTCTTTTAGAAAAACATTCCCTATGACAAACGCCATCCACCGCTGTTGTTGTAGATATAGGAGACCAATCCCGGAACGGAGCCATCCCTCCGACCCTGAATCACTCCGGCGGCTGCCCCCCGACCGTCGGCCAATCCGGACCGCCGGTCCCCACCCGACGAGACATGCACACGACATCCTCCACCTTCCCGTCGAGGATGCGCATGGCCCGCTTGATGCCCTCGGTCCTGAAACCCCGGCTGCGATAGAGGCGCAATGCGGCGACGTTGGAGGCGTACAGCTCCAGTTCCACCCGTCGGAAACCGGCGTCCGGGGCCGCCCGGAGGGCGTGGTCCAGCAGGCTGCGCCCCAACCCGCGACCACGCCAAGCCGCCACGACCCCCATGCCCAACCGCCCGTTGTGGCCGAATCCCGGATACGGATACAGGCGGACGATGTCGCACCATCCCAGGACCGTTTCTCCCAGGGTCGCCACGAACAGGGGCACGCCCGCAGCGCGATTCCATTGGACGAACGCCCGGGTCTCCACCTCGGAAAACGGCTCCACCGCCGCCAACCATCGGCGCTCCCGCGCCACTGAACCCAGGGCCTGGCGGAGCGAATCCGCATGATGAAGGTCGGTCGGCACGATGGCGACGCCGGCCGGTGCAGGTGCCGGAGCGGCGGGAGCTTCCGGTGATGGCTTCATGGGAGCATGGGAGGCTTCAGGAATCCCGGCGGGATCGACCTGCGCTGCCCGGAACTCCGGTCATTCTCCGGAAGCTCCGCCTCGAGGTCCAGTCGCTTGCGGCGACGAACATCGACCGACCGGGGCAGCAGGATCCCCGGTCGCGATCCGAAGCGGGTTTCCAGGGCTCGGGCGTGAAGCCGGAGACCCGCTCCTGCCGAGCGCGCATGAGCACCCCTCCGAAAAACGAGCGTTGACACCCGTCGCGGCGTTTGCTTCCTTCCACGTCCCCCTGTCGGGGGAAAGTTTTTATGTACGCTGTTCTGGAAACCGGCGGTAAGCAGTACCGCGTCGCTGCAGGCGACACCCTCGAGATCGAACTCCTGCCCGCCACCGCGGGTCAGGTCCACACCTTCGACCGCGTCCTCCTCATCAACAAGGATGGCAACGTCACCGTCGGCACCCCGGTCATCGCCGGCGCCACGGTCAAGGCCGATGTCGTGGAGCACATCCGCGGCGAAAAGGTGGTCGCCTTCAAGATGCGCCGCCGCAAGGGTTACCACAAGAAGACCGGCCATCGTCAGGAACTGACCGTGGTGAAGGTCACCGAGATCAACGGTTGAAGATCCACGGTGGATCGGCAGTCGATCGCCTGTCGACCGACTGTTGAACATCTACAGCTAACAACTCCACAGATTTTATGGCTCACAAGAAAGGTCAAGGCAGTTCACGCAACGGACGCGACAGCGTCAGCAAGCGTCTGGGCGTCAAGGCGTACGGCTCCGAGTTCGTGACCGCCGGCAGCATCCTCGTCCGCCAGCGCGGTTCCAAGTTCTCGGCCGGTTCCAATGTCGGCACCGGTCGCGACTGGACCCTCTTCGCCCTCACCGACGGCACCGTGCAGTTCGACAAGGCCCGCTCCCGCGTGAGCGTGGTGCCTGCTGTCGAGGCGGCTGCCTGATGCGCGTTTCTCCGGGGGTCGGCCACCGTTCGGTGGATCCGATCCCGGAGAGCGAAGGTTCGGCGAGTCGAAGTGTCAGCGGCTTGGGCCTGGGCCCGAGGCTGCATTCCATCCCACTCGGGATCCGGGTGGCCCGGAATGGTTCTCAGCCGGGCGTTCCAGCCCTGCCAATTCGATTTTCAGATTCCGACTTTCAGATTCCGACCTCCAGACTCCGGTATCCAGGTTTCAGGCCGCCCGAAGGACTGAGCCTGCGATGATCCGGCCATGTGACGTTCCCTCTCCTGGGCGAGGCTCATCGGGCCTCGCCCTTTTTGTTTCGCCCCCCCGGCTCCACGGAGCCTCGCTTTTCAGTTTTCGATCCCTACTCTCCAATCATGTTCGTCGATGAGGTCAAGGTCTTCGCCCGTGCCGGTCACGGGGGCAAGGGTGCGGTCGCCTTCCACCGGGAGGCCTACATTCCCAAGGGCGGCCCGAGCGGCGGCAACGGCGGTCGCGGGGGGGATGTGATCCTCGAGGCCGACCACGATCTCAACAACCTGATCCAGCAATTCTTCGTGCCCAACCTCCTGGCTGAGAACGGCCAGGGCGGCATGGGCAAGGGCATGGACGGCAAGGCCGGCAAGGACCTGATCATCAAGGTCCCCTGTGGGACCATCGTCTGGCGTGTGAATCGGGAACCGGAGTTGCCCGAGGGCGTCACCGAATCCGAGGCCGAAGACGAATCCGAGGAATCCCCGAGCATTCCCGTGGCCGGGACCGATCGGCCGGTCATCCGCCATTCCGGCGGCGTCCAGGCCATGGAACTCGACCTCAGCGCCGAAGACGACGCCGACACCCGCAGCGGATCCGAGCGCCGGGAGGCCCTGAAGGGCGAGCGGGTCTGCGATCTCACCGAGCACGGACAGCGTTTCGTCCTCTGCAAAGGTGGGCGCGGGGGCTTGGGAAACCGGAATTTCGCCACCGCCGCCCGGCAGACTCCCCGGTTCGCCCAACCCGGCGAAGCCGGCGACGAGGGAGAGTTCCTGTTCGAGCTGCGGATGATCGCCGAGGTCGGCCTGGTGGGCTACCCCAATGCGGGCAAGTCCACCCTGCTGACGGCCATCTCCAAGGCCCGCCCGAAGATCGCCGCCTACCCGTTCACCACGCTCACCCCCCAGGTGGGCATCGTGGAATACCCGGAAGACTACCACCGGCTGACCGTCTGCGACGTGCCCGGCCTCATCGCCGGAGCCCATCGCAACGTGGGCCTCGGACATGCGTTCCTGCGGCACATCGCCCGTTGCAAGATCCTGGTCATCCTGCTCGACATGGCCGGCACCGACAATCGTCACCCCTGGGACGATTACAACAGCCTGCTGGAAGAGCTCGAACTCTACGATCCGCACCTCTTGAACCGGCCTCGCTTGGTGGTGGCCAACAAGATGGATGAGCCTCCGGCCGAGGCCAACCTGAAGTCTTTCAAGCGCCGGGTCCGGAAGGTCCCGGTCCTCCCCATCTCGGCCGCGTTCGACGAGGGCATCCCCGCCTTCCTCAAGACCATCCGCCAGATGGTCGAGGAAGCCGAGGCCGGCGAGAAGGCGTAACCCCGCGCCCCTGTGGGCTTGGTTTGACGCTTGGTGCCGGACGGAGGCTCGCGTACAACGCTCGCGGCATGCCTCGACTCGTCTTCGACATCGAAACCTCGGCCGTCGGACTGGAACACTTCGACGAGGTCCAGCAGGAATACCTCTTCCGCGAGGCCGAGCGCCAGCCCACCGAGGAGGACAAGGCCCGAAAGCGGGCGGAGATCTCCCAGCAGTTCAGCCTGTGGCCCTTCACCGCGCAGGTCGTCTGCATCGCCATGATCAACGCCGACTCGGGCAAGGGTCAGGTGCTCTACCAATCCGACGATTTCGACGAGGAGGCCCTGGAATCGGCCGAATCCGAGAACTCCGGCGCCGCCGTCGAATTCGCCCCCCAGGTGGACGAAGTGGAACTCCTCACGGCTTTCTGGGACGTCGCCAAGCGCTACGACGGCATCGTGACCTTCAACGGCCGCGGCTTCGACGTGCCCTTCCTGTACCTCCGCTCAGCGCTGCTCAACGTGCCCATCACCCGCAAGGACTGGCTGGGCTACCGTTACCAGACCGAGCCCCACTGCGACCTGGCCGAGCAGTTCACCTTCTACAACGTCAGCGGCCGCGACGGCGCCGCCCGCAAATTCAACCTCGACTTCTACTGCAAGGCCTTCGGCATCCCCTCGCCCAAGGCGATGGGCGTCACGGGCATGGACGTGAGTTCCCTCCTGGCCGAGGGCCGGCATCGGGAGATCGCCGAGTACTGCCTGCGGGACGTCGTCGCCACGGTCGAGCTGCACAAGGTCTGGGAGGAGCGCCTCAAGGGCATCAAGTGAACGGCCGCCCAGGTCCGACCAGCCGCGTGTTTTGACTTCGACAGCCTCCCCCATACCCTCCCCCGCATGCATATCGTCCGCGCCTCGGATGCCGACCATGACGCGCGCCTGAACCAGGCCGCCGCCGCCTCGTCCCTCTTCGATCCCGTCATCGAAGAACGGACTCGCGCCATCATCGAGGCGGTCCGCACCCGCGGTGACGCAGCCCTGCTCGAGTTCACCCAACGCTTCGACGGGGCCACACTCACGGCGGAGCAGATCCCGGTCACCCAGGCCGAGCGGATGCAGGCTTCGCTGCTGGCCGGGCCCGACCTGCGTGCCGCCGTCACCGAGTCGGCCAAGAACATCGCCGCCTTCTCCAAGCGGTCCCGCCGCCGGGACTGGTCGGCCAAGAACTCCCACGGCGCGCAAGTGGGCGAGGTGTTCCAACCGTTCCAACGGGTCGGGGTGTACATCCCCGGCGGTACCGCCCCGCTCGTCTCGACCGCGCTGATGACCATCACGCTCGCCAAGGTCGCGGGGTGCCCCGAGATCGTGGTCTGCACGCCCTGCGGCAAGGACGGCACGATCAACCCGGCCCTCCTCTTCGCGGCCAATGTCGCCGGCGCCACCGAGATCCACCGCGTCGGCGGCTCGCAGGCCATCGCGGCGATGGTGCACGGCACCGAGACCATCCGGCCGGTCCACAAGGTCTTCGGGCCCGGCAACGCCTACGTGGTGGCCGCCAAGCGCCTGCTCTTCGGGCATGTCTCGGTCGACCTGCTCCCGGGGCCCAGCGAGACCCTCGTCCTGGCCGACGATTCGGCCGATCCGCGCTTCATCGCGGCCGACCTGCTCGCGCAGGCCGAGCACGGTTCCGGTCACGAGCGGGTCTGGATGGTCACCCCCTCGGCGACCCAGTTGAAGGCCGTGGAAAAGGAGATCGCCCGACAATTGCCGACCCTCCAACGCCGGGAATTCATCCAGAAGGTCCTCGATGCCAACACCTGGTTGATCCAGGTGCGTGACCTCGACGCGGCCGTGGCCCTGGTGAATCGTCTGGCCCCGGAACACTGCGAGATCATGACCCGCAATCCGCGGGCGCTGGTGCCGAAGATCCACGCCGCCGGGGCGATCTTCCTGGGCCAGGGATCCCCGACCGTGCTGGGAGACTACATCGCCGGTCCCAGCCACGTGCTGCCCACCGGCGGTGCCGGCCGCAGCTTCGCCGGCCTGACCGTCGATCAGTTCCAGCGCCGGACCAGCGTCGTCGAATACACCAAGCCGGCCCTGCGCAAGGCGCTCAAGGGGGTGGCCACCTTCGCCGGCCTGGAAGGCCTCGACGGGCACGGACGTTCGGCCGCGATCCGGCTGGAGTCCCCGGGCAAGGGGCGCTGACCGGGCCGATGCCCGGGATCGGGGCGCCGCCGTCGGTGGGAGCCCGGGCTGAACCGGGTTGCCGTGCGCGATCACGCACGGCTTCCATGGCGCCTGCGGTCCGGCTTGTTCCGGAGGCCCCGCTGTGGTCCCATCCCCGCCATGACACTGAAACACCCGCGGAGCTCCCCGGGAATGCGGCCGGGCTGGGCGCTCTTGGCCGTCATTCTCGCTTCCGGCTGCGTCACCGAGCCGGTGACCGGGCGCAAGCAGTTCATGGTGACCGGCGCCAGCCAGGAGGTCGCCCTGGGCCTGAGCGCCTTCGAGTCCCTCAAGAAAGAGACGCCCATCAGCAAGGACGCCGCACAAAAGGCGCTGCTCGAGAAGGTGGGCCGCCGCATCGCCGCCGTGTCCGGGATGGCCGATGCGCAGTGGGAGTTCGTGCTGTTCGACAGTCCGCAGGCCAACGCCTTCTGCCTGCCCGGCGGCAAGGTGGGCGTCTACACCGGCATTCTTCCCATCACCCGTGACGAATCGGGCCTCGCCACGGTCATCGGGCATGAGGTCGCCCACGCGCTGGCGCGCCACGGCGGTGAGCGCATGAGCGTGGCCAAGGGCATCGAGCTGGCCGGGATCCTCGGCGGCACGGCCATGTCGCAGAGCGAATACGGCCCCTACTTCCAGCAACTCTACGCGCCGGTGTCCCAGGTCGGGGTGGCCCTGCCCCACAGCCGGATGCAGGAAAGCTCGGCCGACGAGATCGGGCTCATCCTGATGGCGCGCGCCGGGTACGACCCGAAGCAGGCCGTCGCCTTCTGGCAGCGGTTCGCCGCCCACAACCAGGCGGCCGGCGGTCAGACTCCCTGGTTCCTCCGGACCCACCCGCTGGACCAACAGCGGATCGCCAAGATCCAGCAACTCATCCCGAAGGCGGAGGCCGAGTTCCGCCCCGCCAACCCCTGAATCTCCCATGAAGCGCCTCCCGAAGATCCTCCCGGCCACCCTGCTGAGCCTGCTGGCCCTTTCCCTCACCCCCGGCTGCGGCTCCTCCGGTTCCAAGGCCAAGGCCCGGATGATCGCGCCCCAGGGCGACGAAGCCGTGGTGACCTCCACCGGCCTCCCGTACCGGCCGACCGCCCCGGTGATCCCGGTCGATCCGCCGGCGGGTTTCCGCCCGGAACTCAACCCGCCGGCTCCCCTGGCCACCGTGCCCGGCGTCAAACCCGCCCCGCTGCTGCTGGCCTCGCCGCTGCGCCCTTACCGCGAACCCAAGGCCACGAACGACTGGGTGACCGCGGCCAAGGGATGGCGCGGCACGCCCTTCCGCGAGGGCGGATCCGACCGCCAGGGTGCCGACAGCTCCGGCTACGTGGTGCAACTCCACAAAGAGGTCGCCTCGACCGCCGTGCCGGCGACCCCGGCCGAGATGTGGACCTCCGGCAAGCCGGTCGGCATCGCCGCCTTCGAACCGGGCGACATCGTCTTCTTCGGCGACCTGAACTCCTTGTCGCCGATCCATGTCGGCGTGTACGTGGGTGACCGATCCTTCACCCACAGCAGCACGGGCGTCGGGGTCAGTTTCGCCTCGCTCGACGACACCTACTGGAAGCCGCGGTTCCTCGGTGCGCGCCGACCGCAGCGCTGACCCCAGTACTGACCGGAATAGTGCCTCATTCCTGATTTCCGCTCCCCCGTTCCCGGCAACCCTCGGGATTCGGGGCGATCCTCAGCGAGGCAGGGCCTCGGGCAGGTCGGCGATGGCATACACCATCGCGGCCATGGCCGCCGAACAGCGGGCCATCGCCTCGGGATCCACCTTGTCCACGGTGTCGGCCTCGGTGTGATGGACGCGGAAGTAGCGCGAGCGGTCCACATGCAGCGAGAGGACCGGCACTCCCCGCTCGAGGAGCGGTGCCGTGTCCGCGGCCGACCCCTTCGAATCGGCCAGACCGGCGCCCAGTCGTTCGGCCAGGTAGGCGTGCACGGGTGCCAGCACCGCCCGGGCGGCGTCGCTGCCGGTGAAGCCGAAGCCGCGCGGCGTGAAGGTGCCCTCATCGGCCTCCAGCGCGACGACATGGCGCGCCAACTCCCCGGCATGCGCGTCTCGATAACCCTGCGCCCCGCGCCCGCCCCATTCCTCATGGGTCCAGAGCACGCACCGCACGGTGCGCCGAGGACGGAGCCCGAGCTTCTTCATCCAGCGGAGGGCCTCCCAGGCGGCCACGCAACCGCCGCCGTCGTCCTGCGCCCCCTGCCCCACGTCCCATGAATCGATGTGACCGCCGAGCACCACGATCTCATCGGGCTTCTCGCGGCCCCGGATCTCCGCGATGACATTCCGGTTGGTCGCCACGCCGCGCTCGGCGGCCGACATCTGGAGGCGGAGGGTCACCGGCCGACCGCGGGCCACCTCCCGGGCGATGCGGTCGGCGTCCTCCGGCGCCAGGGCCGCATGGGGAATCCGGGCCACTCCGTCCTCATAGCGCATCACCCCGGTGTGCGGGGTCCGCAGCGGATCCTCGCCCACCGATCGGATGAGGCTCGCGGCGGCCCCCGCCTTGGCGGCCTCGATCGCGCCCTGCGTCCGGAAGCGGACCGTCTGGCCATACTCGGTGAAGGGCACGTTGAAGAGGACGATCCGGCCCCGGACCTCGGCGGACCGCTGTGCCAACTCGGCGAAGTTGGTCACCACGCTGACCGGGGCGGTGAGGCCGCCGGCCGGCGTGCCCACGCTGCCACCCAGGCCCAGCATCGGCAGGCGCTCCCGGCGCGGAGACAGCATCTCGACCGACTCGGTGCCCCGTTCCCAGCGCGGCACGACGACCGGTTCGCCGTGGACATTCTCAAGACCGTCCTCGCGCATCCGCTCCAGGATCCAATCCACCGCCGATTCCAGGGCTGGCGAGGCGCTGGGCCGGGCTCCGAAGGTGTCGCACAAGTCGGCCAGGCGATCCCACCCCGCGCGGGAGACCGTCATCTCCGAGACGAGACGATCCATGGCCGCGCGGGTCTCCACCGGGAGCGACGCCTGCGCCTTGGCAGGAACCCGGGCCGGGACCAAGGAGCGCCAACGGATCTGACGCAGCGCCGCGGTGGTGCTCCAGGAGGCCAGTCCCAGCGGCTTGCTCCGCTCGATCTCTCCCTCGCGCAGCGACAGGTTCTTGCCGCGGGTGTCCAGGTCGATGATCCGCTTGCCGTCGAGCCACACCGCCACGTTGGTGCTCACCACGCGCAACTTCAGGGCGTACCAGCGACCGCTCTCGAAGCGCTCCAGATGGGTCGTGCTGTTGCTGTTGGCCGACTCGCCGTCGATGTTCGAGAGACCCACCACGCTGCCGCCCCATCCGCCCACCACGAGCGTCAGGTGGTTGGTGCCCACCGGGAAGGTGAGGCCGCAGAAGAAATCGATGCCCAGGACCCGTTGGGCCTCGAGCGAGAGTTCATAATCGACGGTCGGGAAGTCGTTGGTCCAATTCACTCCGGTCAGGATGCCCTGGTTGAGCACCAGCGTGCCGTCGCGCACCTCCACCTCACCGGCGCCGGCGAACGGAGTGCTGGCCCAACCCTTCTGGGTCTTGCCGTCGAACAGCGGCGTCCAGGTCTCCTCGGCGGCGCTCAGCCAGCCGCAGAGCAGCCACCCGCCCAATGCCAAGACTCCGCCCTTCCAGTGGTTCATGCGGGCACCATGCCCCGGGTCGGTTCCCGGTACAAAGCAGAAGGAATTCCAGGCGTGCAGCGGACCGCCGATCCGGCACCGCTTCCCGACGGCCGAGGCTCCTGCTACCGTGCCCGCCTCGTGACTGAAACGGCCAAGCCCCCCGCCCCAAGACTGCCCGAACTGCTGGCCCCCGCCGGCGACTGGGACTGCGCGCGCGCGGCCGTGGAGAACGGGGCCGACGCGATCTACTTCGGGCTCGACCGCTTCAACGCCCGCATGCGGGCCCGGAACTTCACCGAGGCCGACCTGCCGGCGCTCATGGAGTTCCTGCACCGGCGCGGCGTGCGCGGCTACGTCACCTTCAACACCCTGGTGTTCACCGACGAACTGGCCGACGCCGAGGACTACCTGCGGTCGATCATCACGGCCGGCGTCGACGCCGCGATCGTGCAGGATGTCGGCATCTGCCGCCTGATCCGGAAGATCTCGCCCGATTTCCCCATCCATGGGTCCACGCAGCTCACCGTCACCAGCCCCGCCGGCGTGGAGTTCGCCCGCTCGCTGGGGTGCGAGCTGGTGGTGTTGGCCCGCGAGAATTCCATCCGCGAGATCGAGGCCATCCAGTCGGCCCAGCGCGATCGGGTCGAGGTGGCCGGCGGCCCGCCTCCGCTGCCGCTGGAGGTGTTCGTGCACGGCGCGCTGTGCGTCGCCTATTCGGGCCAATGCCTGACCAGCGAGTCGCTGGGCGGACGCAGCGCCAACCGGGGCGAATGCGCCCAGGCGTGCCGGATGCCCTACGAGCTGGTCTCCGACGGGCAGACCGTGGATCTCGGGGACCGGCGCTACCTGCTCTCGCCCCAGGATCTTTCCGGGCTGGAGGTGCTGCCCGACCTGGTGCGCGCCGGAGTGCGTTCGCTGAAGATCGAGGGCCGGCTCAAGTCGCCGGAATACGTGGCCAGCATCACCCGGGTGTATCGCCGCGCCCTGGACCGGATCGCGGCCGGCGGATCCGGCACCGAGGGCGTGCAGCCCGGCTCCGCGAGCGTCTCCTCCCCGGAGGCCCGCTACGAGCTGGAGATGGCGTTCAGCCGCGGTCTCCATACCGGATGGTTCCGTGGCATCAACAACCAGGCACTGGCCCATGCGCGCTTCGGGAAGAAGCGCGGCGTCTACCTGGGCGAGGTGTCGGCGGTGGGGCCGAACGCCGTGCGGCTCCGGCTCGAAGGCCCACTGAAGCCGGGCGACGGCGTCGGTTTCGATGCGGGTCGGCCCGACCTCCCGGAGGAGGGCGGCCGCATCTACGGCGTGCGACCGCTGCGGGACGGGCTCGTGGAATTGACCTTCGGCACGGGTGCGGTGGACTTCCAACGCATCCAGCCAGGACACCGCCTCTGGAAGACCGACGACCCGGAGTTGAACCGGGATCTCCGCAAGACCTTCGAGGGAGACGCCCCGCGCCAGACCCGTCCGCTGCGGTTCGAGGCGCACGGGGCGGCGGGCCTCCCGATGACCCTGATCGCGCGCGACACCGAGGGCCACGTGGTTCAGGTGGCTTCGTCGATCCCGCTGGCGGTCGCCCAGAAGCGCCCCATGACGGCCGAGTCGCTCGGGGAATCCCTCGGCCGCCTGGGTGGCACCCCGTTCCATCTGGGCGGGGTCGAGGTGCGTCTCGAGGGAGAGCTCATCCTGCCGGTGAGCGAGCTCAACCGGCTCCGGCGCGAAGCGGTGGCCCAGATGGAGATCGCGCGGGCCACTCCGCGCCGCTGGACGATCCAGACTCCGTCTCAAGGTCCCCGGCTGCACACGATCGGATCAAACTCGGATGCCCAGCCATCGCCTTCGGCACCCGAGCTCATCGTGCTGGTCCGCTCCCTGGCCCAACTCGAATCGGCCCTGCGCTGCGGCGTCGCCACGGTCTACTGCGACTTCGAGGATCCCAAGCTCTACCGCCAGGCGGTGTCCACGTTCCACACGGCCCACGGCTGCTCGGTGATCCCGGGCTCGCCCAAGCCGGAGATCTGGGTGGCTCCGCCGCGCGTCTTCAAGCCGGGCGAAGACTGGATCCTCAAGCAGGTGCTCTCGAGCAACGCCGACGGCTACCTGGTGCGGAATGCGGAACACCTGCGCTGCTTCGCGGGGCATCGCCGGCGCGGGGATTTCTCGCTGAACGTGGCCAACCCGCTTTCGGCGGAGTGGTTCATCGGGCATCATCAATTGGAACGCGTGACGGTCAGCTACGACCTGAACGCCGAGCAGGTGGCCTCGTTGCTGCGCGCCGCGCCGCCGGCCTGGTTCGAGTTGACCCTGCACCAGCACATGCCGCTCTTCCACATGGAGCACTGCGTGTTCTGCGCCTTCCTGTCGAAAGGCACCGACTACACCAACTGCGGACGCCCGTGCGACAAGCACGTGGTGAAACTGCGAGACCGCACGGGTGCCGAGCACCCGCTCAAGGCCGACAGCGGTTGTCGCAACACGGTGTTCAATGCCCGGGCCCAGACCGGGGCGGAGTCGCTGGGTCGATTCCTCGACCTCGGCGCGCGGGTCTTCCGCATCGAGTTCGTGGACGAGACGCCCGAACAGGTGGCCACCGTCGTCGGCCGCTACCGGGCCCTGCTCCGTGGCGAGATCACCGGCCTGGCCCTGTGGCAGGAGCTGAAACTCTCGAGCCAACTGGGCGTCACGCGCGGCCAGTTCGAAACGGTCGAGGCGCGGAAGGTGTTCCCCCGCGCCTCGTAGAGTCGGCTCGAAAACACGATGGGGCCGGTTTCGGGACGACCCGAAGCCTGAGACCCCGGAGCCCCTTCAGTTGAGGGGCTTCCAGTTCACGTAGCGGTAGCGGTCCCAGACCCAGCGGAAGTCCGGGTTCCTGGAGGTGCCGCCCGACCAGAAGAAGCTCTCTTTGCCCGCCCCGGAATCCTTGGCGGCTTTGATGGTCGCGCCATCGACCCACTTGTGGTTCTCCGAGTGCCCGTCCTGGAAACCGAAGGTGCTGACCTGACCATGGAAGATCGTGAAGGGGTCGACCCATCCCGGCGGCGCGGTGTTGATGACCCAGGTGCCCATGTTGTAGCTGCGGGGGTCGGCCTCCTCGACGAAGACCATGGTCTCGGAGGGGTTGGTGACCTCAGCTTCCTTCTTGTAGGGCACGGCCGCATCCCAGGCGATGCCGTTCATGCCGTTGGCCTTGGAATAGCTGTCGAAGGCCCACCCCCTGCCCGGCGCGAGCTTCATCCGGGTATCGCCCGGGCAGTGGTACACCTGATAGCCCGAGCAGTACTGCTGGAGGGGCGAGTTGCTCATGCCGTTGTAGGCCCGCCGGAGCGCCTCGGCCTGCGTGATGCCGGCGGAGATCGCGGGGCTCGGGCTGCGCCAGTAACCGCCACCGACGAGGTCCACGACCGCGTTGTTGATGCGGATCTGGGTCGGCATCAGGTCGCCTTGATTGTCGCCGGAGTAGAGGATCCAACCGAGCACGAGCTGCTTCTGGTTGCTCACGCAATTGGCGCCGGTCGCCTTGAGGCGGGCACGGGCCAACGCCGGCAGGAGCATGCCCGCGAGGATGGCGATGATCGCGACCACCACCAGGAGTTCAATCAGTGTGAAACCGGCACGACGGTGCGGCTGGAAAAGCGTCTTCATGGGGATGGAGTACACGTGAAACAGGCCACCCTCGTTTCGGCAAGCCAAAAGCGGTTTGAGGCCCACGGAAATCGCCGATCGGCAAGCCGGCAGGTTCGGATCCCTCTGTTCCCCAGTCCGTCGTCACCCCGGCAAGGAAGCCAGCCTCCGGCCCGCGGTCGACACAAGCCCATCCGGGTGGAGAGACCGTTCAGAAACGGTGCGGGATGAACCGGCTGCCGTTGCCGGTGATCCGGGAGCGGTCTTCGCGGATGCCCAGGCCGCAGGCCTCATGGGCCACGATCCAGACGCCGCAAATCGGATGGTTGCCGTCGAAGGCCCGGAGCTGCGCGGCCTCCTGGAGGATGAACCCTGCGCCCCCGTAATCGCCGCCGGTCTCCTCGACCACGCGGTCGGCCCGGAAGAAGCTCACGTTGGCCCCTTCCCGGGACAGCTTGGGCTTGCGGACGAACTCCCCGGCAAAACGCCTCCGGTTCTCCGGCGTGTCGGCATAGGCCGGCAGGAGGTGCGGGTGACCCGGGAACAGCTCCCAGAGCACCGGCAGGAGCGCCTTGTTGGAAAGGAGCATCTTCCACAGCGGCTCGATGAACCGGGTCTTTGTGGCGGGCAGGTGCAGGGCGAACTCGTCGGCCCACATCCATTCCCACGGGTAGAGCTTGAAGCAGGCGGAGATTTCACGGCCCTCGAGATCGACGAACGCCTGCCGTGCGGAGTCGTACCCGATGTCTTCGACGAAGAGCGATCGGGTCTCCAGGCCGGCCTGGTGGCAGGTATCCTGGAGGTAGAGCACCGTCTGGGCATCCTCGAGGTGCCCCTTCAATCCCCCGAGCCACACCGGCCCCGGGTGGACGGACCCGAACGACTTCCACGCCGCGATGAGCTTCTCGTGGATGCT
>CAYLTF010000029.1:0-29928 GCA_964386625.1 uncultured Akkermansia sp.
CGTCGCCGAGGCCAACTTCTACATGAAGGGCGGCATCGACGAGATCAAGGACTGACCGCCCGTCCGTCCTGCGTCCCGCACTCCCACGCCTAGCACCCGCACCGCATGGCCACGCTCAAACTGGAAATCGTCACCCCGGAGGCCCGCATCTACTCCGAGGAGGTCGACATGGTCACGTTGCCCGGTCTCGAGGGCGAGATGGGCATCTTCCCGATGCACATCCCGCTGATGACCCAGATCACCCATGGAGAGATCTCCGTCCGCAAGGGCGGCCAGGATCACTTCCTGGCCGTGGGCGAGGGTTTCGTGCAGATCACCGGCGAACGGGTGGCCATCTTGACCGACATGGCCATCCGCGCCGATGACATCGATGAGGCCCGGGCCGAAGAGGCCCGCAAACAGGCCGAAGCCCGACTGGCCCAGAAGCTCGGGGACGAGGAGACGGCGATGGCCCAGGCCGCGCTGATGCACTCGCTCACCCAGCTGAACCTCAAGCGGCGTCAGCACCGCTGATCCCCGGATCCGGATCCGCGATTCATTCCACCAGACGGCCGCCGATTCCTCGGCGGCCGTTGCGTTTCGGAACGCCCCCTTTATCTTGCGTCTCCCGTCCGCCGGGATGGTTCCTGAATGTTGCCCGGATCCCCCGGGGTCCGGGGATCTCTCCCGACTGCCCCGACTGCGGGGCCTGCATGAGTGACCGTCGCAGAATGGACGGGGCCGCACCCGGAACCGACACCCATTCCATCCATCCATCCATCCCCGACTGTCTCGCCCGCCACCGCCACCCGAACCCGACATCGACAGACATGCCTGGAACCATCGAAATGCCGAGCCCCGAGATCGATGTGGCAAGCGATCCTAGATCGATCCGTGAACCCGAGTACGTGGTCATCGTCTGGGACGATCCGGTGAACCTCATGCCCTATGTGACCCACGTCTTCCAGCAGGTCTTCGGTTGGAGCCGGGAAAAGGCCCAGCAGCACATGCTCGAAGTCCATGAGCAAGGCCGCAGTGTCGTCGTGCGGGAAAGCTTCGAAAAGGCGGAGTTCCACGTCCACGCCCTGCAGAAGTATTCGCTCACCGCCACCCTGGAGCCCGCCTCATGACATTGCACCGACAGGATGAAGGAGGCGCCACGTGGTTGCTCAGCACGGGTGAACGCGAGCTCTTGCTCACGCTTTTCGCCCGCCCCTCATCGCCGCGCCTCCCGTCCCGGTTGAGCCGCACCTCGGCCGGCCTCGACGAAGAGCTCCGCTCCGATCTGGCCGGGGAGTTGGAGGATCACCGGGGGTCGATCCGTTCCCGACTGATGGCACTCCTGCGCGGAGTGCGCAGGATTTCCGGCAAACCTGGGGAACCCGCGGTCTCGCCCGCGGAAGAACCCCGATCCCTCGACGTCGCTTCGGCGGGCTGGTTGTTGCACCTCACGACAGACGATCGCGAAGCGTTGCTCCAGGGGTTGAATGAGTTGCGCCTGGGAGCCTGGGAACAGTTGGGGCGTCCCGATCCCCCGGAGATACCCGCAAGCCTGTCCCCGACCTCGCCCGACCTCCTTCACTGGTGGACTCTGGAGATCGCCTCGCGGTTCCAGAGCCGCATCCTGTCCGAGGTGTTTCCCGAATGACCCATCCCTCCGGCAGTGTGGTCTTCCTCGCGCCGGGGGACCGGTTGCCCGATCCCTCCCGTTCACGGGGTGATGGCCTGGTGGCTGTCGGAGGCGACTTGTCGGTGGAACGATTGCTCGAGGCCTATCGGGGCGGGCTCTTCCCCTGGTCGGCCGATCCGATCACCTGGTGGTCGCCCGATCCTCGCGGGGTGATCGAGGTGGGCTCGGTGCACGTCTCGCGAAGCCTCGCCCGGACTCTGCGCCGAGCGCCCTTCGAGGTGACCTTCGACCGGGATTTCCCGGCCGTGATCCGTGCCTGTGCGACGGTGCCCCGGGGCGGGGTCGCCGGTGGGTCCGCCTCGACCTGGATCTCCCCCCGCCTGGTCGACGCCTATGTGGCCCTGGCCCGTGCGGGCCACGCCCACAGTGTCGAATGCTGGCAGGGCGGCCGACTGGTCGGGGGCGTCTATGGCGTCTGTGTGGGTGGCTTCTTCGCTGGCGAATCCATGTTCCATCGCGTGGATGACGCGTCCAAGGTGGCGTTGGTCCACCTGGATCGGCACCTGGCCGGTCGAGGATTCACCCTGATGGACTGCCAGATGGTGACACCGGTCACCCGGGCCATGGGTGCCCGTGAGATCTCGCGACCGGAGTACCTCGCCCGCCTGGCCTCTGCCGTCGATGAACCGTCGCGGTGGTGAGGGCCGGGTCCTGATGGACGCCGGTCGACGCCCCTTTTTGTCCCGCTGCCTGCCGCCATCCACCGGAGCCGAGCAGGGATCCGAGCCCGGGATCGATGATCGGGTCCCGGGCCCACCTCGGCACCGGAACCTTCAGGCCGAGGCGGAGGCCTTCCTCGATTCCAGTGCGGCGATCATGCCGGAGAGGATCGAACGGCCGTCTTCGGTGCCGAGGATTCCTTCCACGGCCCGGTCGGGGTGGGGCATGAGGCCCGCCACGTTGAAACGGGCGTTGGCGATGCCGGCGATGTTCAAGAGCGAGCCGTTGGGATTGGCCGCCTCGGTGACCGCACCGCTGGCGTCGCAATACTGCCAGAGGATCTGGCGACCGGCCTGCAGGCGCTCGAGCGTCGGGGCGTCGGCGAAGTAGCACCCCTCGCCGTGGGCGATCGGGATGCGGATGGGCACGCCGTCGCGGCGGATCCCGGAGGTGAACGGCGTCTCGAAATTCGCGGTCTTCAGGAAGACCTGCTCGCAGTGGAAGCGCAGGTCGCGGTTGCGGATCAGGGCCCCGGGCAGCAGGCCCGCCTCGCAAAGGATCTGGAAGCCGTTGCAGATGCCCAGCACCAGTCCGCCGTTCTCGGCGAAGCGGCTCACGGCCTGCATGACCGGGCTGAATCGGGCGATGGCCCCGCAGCGCAGTGCGTCGCCATAGCTGAACCCTCCGGGTACGATCACCGCGTCGACCTCGCCCAGGGAAGTGTCCTTGTGCCAGACCATCTTCGCCCGGGCACCCATCACCCGCAGCGCATGGACGCAGTCCTGGTCGCAGTTCGAGGCCGGGAATTGCAGGATGGCGAATCGCATGGTCGAAACGGGGGTCGGCGCGGTCATTCCACGATCTCCAGACGGTAGTCCTCGATCACCGGGTTGCTCAGGAAACGGCGGGCCGCCTCGTGGAGCGCCTTGTCGGCGTCGGCGGCCGAGGTGCCCGGGGCCAGATCGATCTCGATGTATTTGCCCACGCGGACTCCGGTGACACCGGCATAGCCCATGTGTTCGAGGGCGTTGGCAACGGTCTTGCCCTGGGGATCGAGGACGGCCTTTTTCGGGGTGATGACGAGCTTGGCTTTCATTGGCGGCGGGAACCCACCGGGAAACCGGTGGAAGGCCGAGGATGGGACAGGGCCCGGAGGAAGGTGAAGCAGATTTCTGGGAGCGGCAACGCCCGTGCACCCGGTGTGCGGGCACGACCGTTGATGCGCGAATGCCTCGAACCCGTCAGGAACTGGACGCTTGCCAGCGATCCGCCGGCCGGTAGGCTGTCCGCTCTTTCCGCCGGATTCCCCTGCGGATCACCCGATTTCAATTATGGCAGTCAACGCGAACGAACTCCGCAAGGGTCAAGCGATCCAGTACAACTCCGACGTCTGTGTCGTCCTTGAGGTCACCCACCGGACCCCCGGCAACCTGCGCGCCTTCGTGCAGGCCATCCTGCGCAGCATCCGCACCGGAAAGAGCATGGACGTGCGTTTCAGCTCCGCCGAGAAGATCGAGACCGTCCCGCTGATGACCTACAAGATGGAGTTCAGCTACAAGTCCGGCGACGACTACGTTTTCGTGAACCCCGAGAACTACGAAGAGGTCACCGTGACCCCCGAGTTCGTGGGCGACGCCAAGAACTTCCTGACCGAGAACAGCCTGGTGACCATGACCTTCGTCGAAGAGAAGGCCGTGATCATCGAGTTGCCCCCGAGCGTGATCCTCACCGTGGCCAATGCTCCGGAAGGCCTCAAGGGCGACAGCGCCAACAACGTGCAGAAGACCGTGACGCTGGAGACCGGCGTCGAGATCAACGTGCCGCTGTTCATCAAGACCGGCGAGAAGATCAAGGTCGATACCCGCACCGGCAAGTACATGGAGCGCGCCTGAGCGTCGCTCAGATCACCCGACGGATCCTCTCTGATCCCGGTTCCATTTCCGGCCCGTCCTGCCTCGTTGCAGGGCGGGCTTTTCGCTTTCGGCCCCGGCCGTCGTAGGGGCTCAGTCCCAATCGCAGAGGGCCGACACCGCCGCGGCGGAACCATCCCGCAGCCAGCCGTCGAGCTGGGCGGGGTCTTTGAGCTGCTGGCCGCGGATCCGTGGCACCACCACGAAGCGCGTGTCGATCTCGGCCAACGCGCTGAGGTCGCTCCAGAGCTTCTCGAACTGGGCGACGGGAAACACGTCTTCCTGGCCGTGTCCCCAGCGCTTCTTCACGTCCTTGAGCGTGACGTAGGTCGGCAGCCGGCCGGCGAGGTTCCGGATCGCCGCCCCGATCTTGACCTCGTTCTGGGAGAGGATGTCCTCGCGCGTGAGTCCGAAGGCCTCGAGCAACCGGTCGAGGTGGATCCAGGTGGTCATGGAGTTGTAGAACCGCAGACGGAATTCGTCCTCCTCGCGGGGCATCGCCAGGCCCTCGACCAGGCGTGGCCGGCCGTGGACCCGTGCCAGACCTCCTCCGCGGTCCTCGAGCCGCCGCCCGATGACCTCGAAGGTCAGGCAGGCCCCGCTGAGCACATGTTGCCCGAGCAGCGCCGGATCCACCGAGGCCCCGAGCGTGTCGATGTTGTGCAGCATCAGGTACTTGAGCTGCGGGCGTTCGCCGAGGAGGCCGGCCAGCACCCCGTTGCGGAAGAGGTTGGGCACCTCGAAGAAATGGCCGACCGGGTGCAGGCATTGCAGCGGCACGTTGTCGGTGTAGTCGCCGTTCTCGCCGGCCGCCCGGGCCCATCCGATGAGGGCCGAACGCAGGCTCTCGCGGACCTTCTGCTGCTGCACGTCGAGCACCTGCTGGGGCATCTCCTCCCAGGCGAAGCGCAGGTCGCGTTCGGTCGGGATGAGCCTCAGTCCGACGCTGCGGCCCGGCGACAGGATCAGGGGCCCGGGATAGCCGTAGCCGTCGACCTGCCGCAGGAAACGCTGCGTGGGTTCGTGGGTGAGGTAGCTGGTGGTGAACAGGTGTGGCAGCGCGTGACCGGCCCACCGGCCTGTGCGGCGGGATTTGGCCAGGTGGGTCTCGATGAAGGTCCGGTGCCGGCCCTCGAGCTTGGCGAAGGGATGGAGGGCCTTGCAGGTGCCGGCCCCGCCGGTCCACCGCGAGCCCGCCCCGGCGGCCAGCGTGACCACCGCCACCTCGCCGGCCCGCAGCGCCGCCTCGCCGGCGGCCCGGACCTCCGGGGGGATGGCGACCGAAGGCAGGTCCCACCTGAGGACGTCGCCTTCCTCCACGTCCTCGATCCGGCTGTCGGCCCGGAGCCGATTCTGCGCCAAGCCGATGCGGCCCTCCCGCAGGTCGGCCCGGATCTGCTCATGCTGGGCGGGGTCGAACCCGTTCTGTTCCAGCAGGCTCCGCAGGTCGCTCCGGTCGGAGGCACCACCCCGCGACCGGGGCAGGAGGGCGTCGAAGAGCGTCTGGATCAACCCGCCCAGCTCGGGCCGGGTGCGGGCCGCCATCCCGACGCGGTCGAGTTCGGCCCGGCGCGCCGCGGTCAGCGAACGCCGGTCGGCCCGCAGGAGCGCCGGCACCGTCAGGGCGTAGTAGTTCGGCGGCATCAGCGCCTCGTCGCCCGGGAGCAGGTCGGCCACCGTGCCGTGTTCGTTGATGGCGTAGTCGAAGACCACGGGGTCCATCGCGAAGGGCAGGGCCGCGGCCAGGTCGCGCTTGGTCTCCAGCATCAGGTCGAGGAGCCGTTCCTGGGCCTCGGTCTTCCGCTCGGGGGCGAAGATGAATCCCATGCCGCCCCCCGACATCCCGCCGAGCATCCAGAAGCCCCAGAAGTCGTCGCCGAACTCGGTCTCGCACCGGCTGATCAGGCGTTCGGTGAAGTGGTTGGAGGCCCAAGGGATGATGGCCTGCAGCGGTTGCCGGAAATTGCGGGTGGTGGCCCGCCCGACGGCCCGGATGTCGCCGCGCCGGAGCGCATCGATGATCTCGTCCAGGACGCCGAGGGCCTCCTGGCGGCCGGCCCACTCGGCCGCCGAGCGCAGCAGGTACTTCTCAGTCACCATCTCCAGGATGGGGCCCACGTTCTGCGCCATGCCGCCGTGGACGACCACCAGGGAGTCCATCAGGGCCCGCCGTGACGATTCCGGGATCTCCTGCCGACTGAAGACGTGGTGGGTCGGCATGAGGCAGCCGCGGGAGATCCCGAACTCCGGGTCGCCCTCGGCCGCCGCCACGCCGGTGATGAGCTTGATGCCCGGCCAGACGCCGCCCGAGTCCTGCCACCCGCCGCCGGAACCCCCGAGCCATTCGCCCAGGAGCGCCCGCGCCAGCACCAGGCGCCGCTCCGGTTCCTCGAGAGGACCGGTCAGCGCCGCGGCCTGCCCGGTGGCCCGCATGCACACACTGATGAGCGACCCGAGCAGGTTGGTGCTGACCGCCAGGCGTGAACCCTTGGGGATGTCGTTGACGCTCGAGCACAGTTCCAGACCGCGTCCGGGACCGGCGATGCGGCCCAGCAGGTCGGCCAGCGACTGGCCCGAGCCCTCGATGCCGGGCGGCACCACGCCGGCGGCGATCACCGCCGCCTTGAGCAACCCGAGATGATCCTTGGCGAAATCGAAGACCTCTCCCAGCGCGGTCAGGTCGGCCGTGGCCCCGAGGTCCACCGAGGTGAGGCGGAGCACGGGCTCATCGAGCACGCGCAGCCACGCGCTGACCGGCGGCCGTGGCTCCGGGTCACGCCCGTGCACGCCGAGATCCACCGAGAGGTTCAGCACCCGGGCCCCTTCCGGATAGTCCATCCCGAGGAAGAAGATGTCGGACCAGGCCGAGTGGGTGAGGTCCATGCGCACCGGCGTCCGCTCGCGCAGGATCGGATAGGTGCCGTCGGCGGAGCGCTCCAGCAACTCGGGCCGCAGCCGCAGCGGCTGGTCGGCCGGATGGCCCATGCGGAACATCCACTGGTTGCCGCGCACCGTCCGCACGCTGCGCCGGACCTGGTCGGCCAGGGTCTGGAAGGCCAGCCGGTGGTAGGCCGCCGCCAGGGCCGAGGCGATGCCGTCGGAAGGTCCCTGCGCCCGGAGCTCCCCGAGAAAGCAATCGATGGCCTCCTCGAAGCGGCGATGCAGGAGATGTTCGAAACCGGCGAAGGGGATCAGACCGGCTTGGGTTCCCGGGCCGGACGGATTTCCCGGAACCGGGCCCGCGAGCCTCGGAGGCAGGTGGAAGCGATGGAGCGCCGACAGGAAGAACAGGGCCCGCACCCGCTCGTACAGGTTCAGCGCCTCGCGCCGGAACCGGTCCAGGGCCGTGCAGGCTTCCAACAACTCCGCCAGGTTGGCCGAGGAGGCCCAGGCCTCCAGCGGACGGTCCCGCACGGAAGGCTCCGGCGACGTGATGAGGTCGATGAGCGGATGGGCCGGCACGATGCGTCCACCTTCCCCGAAGCCGTTCCTCTGCGTCAACGCTGTCGACCGTGCTCCGGGGCCACCGGACGGCCCGGTTCACTCGTCGCGGCGACCGAGGCCCGCCAGGTAGCGGATCAGGTCGCGCAAGTCGGCCTCATCGAGGGTGTCGACGAGGCCGGCGGGCATGATCGAGCCGGCCTGGGTCTGGGAGCGGATCTCGCTCCGGGCCAGCCGCAGGGGTTTCCGGGTGGCCGCGTCCAGCAGCACGACTTCCTGGGGCGAGGTGCTCTCGATGCGACCCTGGACCTCCTCGCCGTTCCGCAGCGTCAGGTTCCAGGACATGAAGCCTTCCTTGACCTCGGTCTGGGGCTCGAGGATGGCGCGCAGGATGAACTCGGGCGTCTGGGCGGTGCCGAGGGCCCCGAGGTCCGGACCCAGTCCCGGCTGGGAGGCGCCGACCCCATGGCAGGCGGTGCAGCCCAGCTCGGCACGGGCGAAGACCCGGGCCCCGTGGCGCGGATCGCCCGAGGTGCGCACGGTCTTGAGGAACTCCTGACGGGCGGCCGCGGAGGCCAACCGCTCGGTCAGGCTTGGGGCGCCCGAGCCTTTGCCGAGGGCCTGGGCCAGCACGGGAGCCAATTCCGGCACGTTCCGACCGGCTTGGGCGAGGAAGGCGGCCAGCGTGCGGGCCGACTCGGCATGGGGCGGGGTCGCCTGGAGCGCCCTGGCCAGTGCGGCTGCTCCGCTGGGTTGTCTCAGGAGCGGGGCCACCACGCTCTCCAGCGTGGCCGGATCCGAGGGCCGGGCCAGGATCTCGGCCGCGAGACGGCCCGAGGTGTCGAGGCTTCGGCCCGCGAGGGACGCCGCGGCGGCGGTCACGAGGGTCAGTGTCGCCCCGGGGCCAGCCGCCTTGAGGATCCGATCCGTGTGCCCCGGCGCCGGGAAGAGGGCCAATCCGAGGATCGCCCCGGCCCGCACCGGGTCCGGGGTCTCCGGAGACTCCACGAGCCGGATCAGCTCGGGCTCCAGGGCCACCACCTGCCAGCGGCCCACGAGCCGGGCGGCGGCCCCGCGGATCGCCGAGTTCGTGCCGTCCAGCAGCGGGGCCAGTGCGGGACGGATATCCTGGGCGGGCTTCAGACCGGAGTCGCGGCCGAGGGTGTCGAGCCGCAGGAGTGCCCGAGCCTGGGCCCCGGCGTCATGGACCGTTCCGACCGTGTAGGTGCGCGGGGCCAACAGCAATGGGATGTCCTGAGGGCGGGCCGCCGACAGGACGGCCTCGACCAGCGCCGCCTGGGTGTCGGCTGGCAGCGCCACCTCCTGTACCCGGCGCAGCCGGGTCGCGGCCTCGTCGACGGTGTCGGCGCTGCGGTCGGCGCGCGTGAAGGCCTCCTTGCGTCGCTGGCTGCCGCCGAAAGCCAGTGTTCCCTGGGCATACGGTCCTTTCCACAGGGGCTTGAGCGCGTGGACGCACTGGGTGAAAGCGTAGGTCACCGGACCCTCCTCGGGAGCCTCCATGGCAAGGGACGCCACCTCGACCGCCCGGGCGTCCGGCACGTAGGCGCAGGCCACCACGGCCTCGAGGCGGACCCGGGGCTCGGCGTCGGCGGCGAGCCGGCCGAGGATCTCGAGCGGATCCTTCAGGCGGCCCGCCCAATGCCCGGTGATGCGGGCGGCTCGGGCCCGGTGCTCGGGTTCGGCCGAACGCGAAAGAAGGCCGAGGAACTCCGGCTCGGGCACCTCATGCGCGGCGAGGATGCCGATGGCCTCGTTCATTCTCTCCAGACGGGCCGTGTCCGAGGGCGCGGCGGCGACCCACGAGCGCGCGCCGGCCACCACCCCATCGGTGGGTCGATCCTTGAGCACCCGTGCGGCCAGCTGGCGGTTCCAGCGTTCAGGCGAGAGCAGCGTGTCGAAGAGCACGGGCAACACCGCCTTCTCCAGGGCGGGTGCCTTCGGTGTCGGCCGACCGTTCGCGGTGACCCGCCAGATGCGGCCGCGCGTCTTGTCGCGGTCGGGATGACGGAAGCTGGTCTGGTAGTGGCCGATGAGCGGGTTGAACCAGTCGCAGAGGTACAGCGCCCCGTCAGGACCAAAGCGCACGTCCACCACGCGGAAGGCCGTGTTGGTGGACTCGACCAGCGGAGCCAGTCGCTCGACGTGGAAGCTCGCGCCTTTCGGAGTCATGCGGAATCGCTCGACGCTGTTGTGCAGGTATCCGCCGGCCACGAACTCGCCGCGGTGCTCCGGGAGCCAGTGCCCGTTGTCGGCGATGTCGGCCCCGCCGAACTTGCGGCCCTGGTTCCACAGCGGCGGATGCGCCTCGAAGTGCTCGGTGCGGATCATCGCCTGGGTCAGGTGGGCGATGCCGTGGCCGTTGCCGGCGAAGACGAAGGGCTGGCCCGCGCGGTCGAAGGTGGTTCCGAAGGGATTGTGCGCGCCCATCGCGCCGTCCCAGAAGGCGTCGAGCCTCAGGCTGCGGGGCCAGAAGCGCCACACGCCGGCCTGATGCAGCGTCTCGTTGCCCCACGGGGTCTCGATGCGGCTCACCGCGTGCAGGCCCTGGCTCATCATCAGCTCGCCGGCCGGTCCCCACGTGAAGGAGTTGATCGTCTGGTGCGTGTCGCCGGTCCCGAAGCCGCTGAAGATCACCCGACGCAGGTCGGCCTTGCCGTCGCCGTCGGTGTCCTTGAGGAAGAGCAGCTGGTCGGCCGCGCCGACGTACACGCCGCCGTCTCCGAGCTCGAGGCCCAGGGGCATGTGGAGTTGGTCGTCGAAGACCGTGGTGCGGTCGGCGCGGCCGTCGTGGTCGGTGTCCTCGAGCACCACGATGCGGTCGCGAGGGGCCTCGCCGGGCCGGATCTGGGGGTAGCTGGTGGTGGTGGCCACCCACAGCCGACCGTCGCCATCGAAGCGGATCTGGGTGGGCTTGACCACGCCGTCGGCTTCGCTGGCGAAGAGGCTGACGGAATACCCGGGCAGGGCCCGGAGCGTGGCCAGTTCCTCATCGGGGGTCTGGGTCGCCAGGGCGGTCGAGGACACCGCGCAGGCGGCGATCATCGTGGCGAGGGTCCGGGCCGGGCCCGCGGGGGAGGTCGCAAGGCGGGCCGCGCGGGGTGTCGCTTCAGGGGCCTCGGAGGGCCGGGATTCGGCGGGAGTGGGAGAAGCGTTCATGGTGGATCAGCGGGAAGGCTCGGGCCGGGGTTGCGGGACGGCGAGGGCGGCGAGCGTGTCGGTCTTCCGATCGGCGGCCTGGAGCAAGGGCACGAATTGCTCCATCTCGGCCGGGAACCAGCGGATCTTCGGGTCCCGGTGGTCGCGACTGCTGAGCTGCTCGGTGCGGTCGCCTGCCAGGAAAGCCCAGTTGGTGGGCCGTGTGTACCCCTTCCAGAGGGTGTTGCGCTCGACGAAGGCCTGCCGCAGCGCCTCCCAGGAGGGTTCGGTGAAGCGGCCCGCGGCGTCGGTCTGCGGGGCGATGTTCCCGTTCATCCAGGGACGCAGCGCGAGCGCGGCCACCCGGGCCATCCCGGAGTCGCTGAGCCGGCGGCCGTCGATGGAGAGGTCTTTGCGGGATCGCGCGGCGTCGAAGACGTCGATCACGGGCAGGTTCCGACGCTGCGCGATCTCGCGGATCCGCTGGGCGTAGGCCTCGACGGGTGGCGGATCGATCCGGACGACTGATGCCGTGGCCTGGCCCTGCGAGAACGATGTGACCGGGACCGGGGTGACGAGGATGACGCGCGTGCCGAGGGCCTGACAGTCGACGATCCACTGGTCGAGCCGTTCGCCGAAGGCCTCGAGCCGGCCGAGTCCGCCGTAGGCCTCGCCCTGTCCGAAATCGAGGATGCAGACGGTCGCCTTGGCGTCGGCCACCTGTTGGAGCGGGCTCGGGTAGTTCACGTCCCGCAGCTGGCTGAAGACGGTGTCGCCCTCGCGGGCGAAGTGGAGGAGGCGCAGACGGTGCCCGGGATGGGTGGCGGCGAGCAGGGTCTCCCAATGGGCCCCCTGCATCCGGGCCTCGGCATTGCCACCCCCAAGCAGGGCGATGACATCGTTGGTGCGCAGGGAGTGGGCTGGCGCGGGGCTTTGCGCGAGGGCCGTCCCCAGCGTCCAAAACGCCGTGCAGGCGAGGATCCACAGCAAGCGGTTCATGGGCTTTCGAGAGAGAGCACCAATCAAACAGTCCGGCCGGGGCTTGGGAAGTCCGGACATCGAAACGGCATCGAACCTCCAGCCGGTCTGGTTTCGACCGCATCGTGGGTGGGGCCCGGGGTGGCTGGCTTGGCTCCGCGGGCCGGGGGCTGCGCTCGCGGGGAACATTGGGGCCAGTGGGGCTTTCGCGCTGGCGCGCGAGGGGGATCAGGATGTCGACGTTCCAGGGCTCGCTCCGCCCCCGGCCCGCTGGCGCTGCGCGGCATCTGTCTCCATCCCATCGCTCTTCCCGCCGGATCATGCCGCCCATCCCACCCGATCCTCGGCCCATGGAGAGCTCAAGGGGCAGAGAGCCTTTGCAGGACCTCGGTCACGATGATACGACAGCCTCCCAGAAACCCGATCCGCCATGAAATGCGTCCCCCCAATCTTCCTGAGCCTCGGTGCGTGTTCATTGCTGGTCGCGGCGGGGGTCGCCGACTCGGTGGTGACGGTGCCGGACGGTGCGCAGCAGGAGGCGGTGCGGGCCGCGCTGAAGGCCAATGCCGCACGCCAGAGGGCGGAGTCGGCCTCATGGAAAGTGTTCCACGACTTCCGTTTCCAGGACCGGTTGCCCGAGAGCGGCATCACCTTCCGGCAGGTGCCCGTCGATGACGGGGCGCGCGACTACAAGGCGGTGCACTACGACCACGGCACGGCCATCGCGGCGGCCGATGTCGATGGCGATGGTCGGCCCGACCTGTTCTTCGCCAACCAGCGGGGAGGCAACCAGCTGTGGCGGAACGTGGGCGGGGGGCGTTTCGCCGACATCACAGCCTTGGCCGGCGTGGCGATGGCGGGCAAGGTGAGCGTGGGGGCATCGTTCGCGGACATCGACAACGACGGTCGGCCCGATCTGCTGGTGACCACGGTGCGCCAGGGCTTGGCGCTCTTCCGCAACGAGGGCGGGGGTCGGTTCCGCGACATCACGGCCGAGGCGAGCGTGTCGTCGGGCAAGCCGGCGCATGGTTCGGGCGCGGTGTTCTTCGACTACGACCGCGATGGGAAGCTCGACCTCTTCGTCTGCAACGTCGGGGTGTACACGCGCAATGAGAAGGGGCGTGCCGGGGAGTACGTCGGCCGGTCGGATGCATTCCAGGGTTGGCGATATCCGGAGCGCAGCGAGGCGAGCCCGCTCTTCCGCAACCGGGGTGACGGCCGGTTCGAGAACGCCTCCGAGGCGACGGGCCTGGTCCATCGGGCCTGGAGCGGCGACGCGACCTTCTGCGACCTCGATGCCGACGGGTTCCCGGAACTGTACGTGCTGAGCATGTCGGGTGAGGACCGCTATTACGTGAACCGCGTGGGGAGCCGCTTCGAGGACCGCACGGCGGCGTTCTTTCCGAAGACGCCGTGGGGCTCCATGGGGGTGAAGTTCTTCGACCAGAACCGCGATGGCCTGATGGACCTCTTCGTGACCGACATGCACTCCGACATGACCACGGCCCAGATCAACGCCGGCGACACCAACCTGACGTCGGCCTTCGAGAGGACCAAGAGCGACGCCTGGTGCGCAGCCGAGTGGAAACCGGAACAGTTCCAGAAGGCCTCTCGCAGTCTCTTCGGCAACGGCTTCTTCCAGAACCAGGGTGCCGGCCAAGCCTTCGCGGAGGTGTCGTCGGCCGTGGGGGCCGAGACCTATTGGCCCTGGGGAATCACCGTGGCCGACATCAACGCCGACGGCGACGAGGACGTCTTCGTGACGGCCGGCATGGGCTACCCGCTGCGGTATGTCGCCAACTCGCTGCTGCTCAATGAGGGCGGCCAGCGTTTCGTGGACGCCGAGGCCCTCGTCGGTCTCGAGCCTCGCCGAGGCGACCCGATCCTTCGGGAGGCGTTCACGCTCGACACGGCGCTGCCCGAGGACCGGCGTCACCCGCTGGCCCGGGGCCGTACCGGCAAGGTCCGGGTGATGGGCACGGCCAGCTCGCGTTCATCGGTGGCCCTCGACGTCGATGGCGACGGCGATCTCGACCTGGTGACCAACGAGTGGAACGACGCGCCGCAGGTGCTCCTGAGCGATTTGTCCGCGCGCACCGCCCTGCGCTTTTTGCAGGTGCGGCTGGTGGGCACGGTCTCGAATCGCGACGGGCTCGGAGCGACGGTGCGGGTCCACTGCGGCTCCCGGGTGCAGACGCGCTTCCACGACGGCAAGTCGGGCTATCTCGCCCAGAGCAGCCTGCCGCTCTACTTCGGGCTGGGATCGGAGACGGCCGTGGACCGCATCGAGGTGGTCTGGCCATCGGGCCGCCGGCAGACCCGCACCGGCCCGATCCCGCTCAACGGGACGCTGGAACTGGTGGAGCCGAAGTGACCGGTGCCTTGGGGGTGCTGGTGGTCGGTGGCTTGGCTGGTCGATAACCGATGCCGGAATACTCGCCGGCTTGTGGTACCCAGTCGGCGTCGAACCGGGGATCGGGTCCCGAGAGGCGGTTCTGGCGGGGGTCGATCACCTTCTTGGCGTCATGGAAGGGGCCCAGGATCGCGCAGTTCTCCACCCGCCCGCCGGCATTGACGGCCAGCTCATAGCGCGGGAACCCCGGCAGGCCGCCCTCGGCCCGGTTGGCGTGGAACAGATTCGCGACATACACGCTGTCGCCTCCCATGTCGTCCACACCGTTGCGGTTGCCGGTGAAGGTGCAGTTCTGCACGAGCGCCAGGCTTTCCCAGAAGATGGTGATCGCCCCGTTGTTGGCGAAGGGCTTCTCGCCGGAGGCCTTGGCCACCAGGTCCTCGCCGGTGTTGGAGATGTTCCCCACGAAGAGGCAGTTGAGGATCCGGGCCGAGCTGCCGGCCAGCAAGTCGATGGCCGGCCCGGTGCCCTGGGCACGGTTGTTCAGGAACCGGCAGCTGGCGATGAGCACCGGTGTCTCGCGGAATCCCTGCTGCTGGACCGAGATGCCCGCGCCGCAGGGGCGGGTGAAGTTGTCCTCGATGGTGAGCTCGACGAGGCGGGGAGCCGAACGCCCGAAGACCTTCACCGCCCCGCCGTCCGAGTAGAAGAAGTGGTTCTTGAGGATCGTCCGGTTGGGCTCGAGCGCCGGGGTGCCCTCCTTGGTCAGGAAGGCGTTGGCTCCGGTCAGCCGGAACCCCCGCATCAGCGTGTTGGTCGAGACGCCGTCGCCGAAATACACGACATGGTTCACCACGGCCGGGTGCGCTGGATCATTCGTCGCGGAGAGCGACGGATTGGCCGCGCTCAGCGTCACATCGCCCAGGGCCACGAGCCGGATGCCGTCGTGGCGACGGTTGAACCCCACCAGAGCCTGGCGTTTCGAATCCGGGCGGTAGGTTCCGGGATGGACCCAGACGGTCTTCTGCAGCGCATTGGTCGCCGCCTGCTCCAGGGCGTCCTGGATCCGGTCGCCGGGCCGGACATGGTAACCGTCGGTCTCCAGCGTGATGCCGGCCCAGACCGACAACGCCGAGGCGGCCCCGCAGGCCAGCGACAGCAGGCGGAGGGTGATGCCGGATCGGGACATGCCCGGCCATCTCAACACGCGCCGACGGTTCGACAAGGCGATTCGGTGGGGCGGCCTCGTCCCGGGTTCTTTCCCGCCCATCCCCAGGCGTGCGTGTCGAACGAGGCCCTCGAACAGGCTTGGACGACGGCGCGGCTTGGCGGCACTCTGGACGGACCATGTCCGAGCCTGTGCCCAAGCCCGTGACGGCCTCCACGCGCCTGGCCGCCGTCTGGGGAGCGCCCATCCGGCATTCCGCCTCGCCTGCGATGCACAACGCCGCCTTCGCCGCGCTGGGCCTCGACTGGCGTTACCTCGCCTGCGAGGTGGAGCCCGACCGGCTGGCCGTGGCTCTCGAGGGCGCGCGGGTGATGGGCTTCTGCGGCGTGAACCTCACCGTTCCTCACAAGCGCCTGGCCCTCGACATGATGGATGAACTCGATGCCTCGGCCGAGGCCTGGGGAGCGGTCAACACCGTGGTCTTCGAGGCGGAGAACGCCGAGGGCGTCTGGACCCCGGTGGGCCTGCTCCGGAAGATCTCCGGTCCGGTCCGGATGCGGGGGTACAACACCGACGCCGATGCCATCGTCCGCTCGCTGCGCGAAGACCTGCTGATGGAGCCCCGCGGTGCCCGGGTGCTGCTGCTCGGGGCCGGGGGTGCCGGGCGGGCCGCGGCGCTGCGCCTGGCCGACGAGGGCGTGGAGACCCTGTGGCTCCAGAACCGCACCCAGTCCAAGGCGGAGGAATTGGCCGCCGAGGTCACCGATCGGTTCCCGGCCGTCGATGTCCGGACAGGCCTGCCCGATTCCGATGTGGAGTTCATCCTCAACGCCACCTCGTCCGGCCTGAAACCGGAGGATCCGATCCCCCTCGACCTGGAAGCCTACCCCGTGGCCCGGGCCGATGCCGTGTACGACATGATCTACCGCCCCGCCGAGACGCCCCTGCTCAAGGCGGCCCGGGAGGCCGGGTGCCGGACCGCCAACGGCCTCGGCATGCTGCTCTACCAGGGGGCGGCGGCCTTCGAGCTCTGGACCCACCGGCCGGCGCCCGTCGATGTCATGCGGACGGCGCTGGTCCGCGAGGTCTATGGCAGCGGAGAATCGCGATGAACTGGGAAGACGAACTCTACCGCCATCACGGACCGCTGGGCCTGCCGTTCCACTTCTGGACGTGCTTCGTCGCGATCTTCGGGGCGATGACCGGCAGCTTCCTCAACGTGGTGATCCACCGGATGCCGCGC
The DNA here is from genome assembly GCA_964386625.1 of uncultured Akkermansia sp. Lineage (GTDB taxonomy): Bacteria > Verrucomicrobiota > Verrucomicrobiia > Limisphaerales > UBA9464 > SXXZ01. The sequence continues at coordinate 16,579 of CAYLTF010000029.1, forward strand.
GGTGAAAGCATCGTCCACCCGCCCTCCCATTGCCCTGCCTGCAACCATCGCATCCCGATGTGGCAGAACCTGCCCATCCTCTCGTGGCTGATGTTGCGGGGACGATGCGCGTCGTGCCGGAGCCCCATCTCGCCGCGCTACCTCGGCGTGGAGGCCCTGACCGGCGTGCTGTTCGTCGCGGCCTGGCTGCGCTACGGCGAAACGGCCCCGTGGGCCGCGGCGGCGGCCGCCGTGCTGTTGGCGGGATTCGTCGCGGCGACCTTCATCGACTTCGAGCACTTCATCATCCCCGATGAGATCACCCTGGGCGGCATCGGGGTGGGCCTCCTGCTGTCGCTGGCGGCGCCGGAGCTGCACCGCCAGGAATCGCTGCTGGCGGCTCTCCGGAGCAGCGCCCTGGGCATCGGTGTCGGCGGCGGGGTCGTCTACCTGGTGCTTCGCCTGGGCAAGTTCCTGTTTGGTCGCGAACGCATCGCCCTCCAGCCGGGGAGCCGAGTGGTCTTCCATGATTCGGGCATCCGCCTGCCGGACCGCGAGATCCCGTTCGAGGAGGTGTTCTACCGCGAGTCCGATACGGTGGTGCTCGAGGGCCGACGCCTGGAGCTGGCCGACCGCTGCTATCCCGAGGGCGAGGTGCGCTTGTCTCCCAAATCCCTGCGCATCGGCGACGAGGTGCTGGAGCCGGAGTCGGAGCCCTACCTGGCGGCCGAGGCCGAATCGCTGACCTTGCCCCGCGAGGCCATGGGCCTGGGCGACGTGAAGTTCATGGCCGCCATCGGGGCGTTCCTCGGGTGGAAGGCCACCCTCTTCAGCCTCATGTTCAGCTCGGTGCTGGGCGCGGTGGTCGGCCTGGGCCTCATCGCCCTGGGCCGCCAGCACTGGTCGGGCCGACTGCCCTACGGTCCCTACATCGCCTTGGCCGCCACCGGCTGGCTCTTCGGCGGATCGGCTCTCTGGGAACGCCTCTTCGGCGCCCGGTGAGGTTCGTGGTGACCGGCCTCACGCTCCGCGCCGACGGTCGTCCGTCCGCTGCCGTCTAGCGACGGAACGAGGCCGCGAAGTCGGAGGCGTCGCCGGCCACCGTGCGTTTCACGAAGCGGGACCCGGCGATGAGCTCCTGGAGCTTCCGGGCATAGGCGTCGGCGTCGAGGGGCAGGGGCACGGTCTGCCCGATCAAGCCCGAGTAGAGCATGCCGTTGGCCAGCTCGACCGAGGCCAGGCCGTCGCGGCCCGGCGCGACCAGGGGTTTCCCCTCGAGGATCGCCTCGGTGAAGTTGGTCATGAGCTGCGCGTGCGGCTGGTCCGCGTTGTCGAAGGGGATCTCCACGTTCCACGACTCGGGCTTGGCGAAGCCCGACTTCGAGGTCCGGCTGAACTCCGTCATGTCGGCGAGATTGCGGATGAAGCGCAGCTTGCCGTCCTCGAGCACGGCCCGGCCGCGGGTGCCGGTCAGCTCGAGCCGGTTGGTCCCCGGGGCCTCTCCGGTGCTGGCCACGAAGACGCCCGTCGCCCCGGAGGCATACTCCAGGTAGGCGGTCACGTTGTCTTCGACCTCGATGTCATGGTCGCGTCCCAGCGTGACATTCGCCCGGACCGAGGACGGCATCCCCAGCAGCCAGGCGAGGATGTCGAGGTTGTGCAGGCATTGGTTGAGCAGCACGCCGCCGCCCTCGCCCGCCCAGGTCGCGCGCCAGCCGCCGCTGGCGTAGTAGGCGTCGGTGCGGAACCAGTCGGTGTTGATCCAGTTCACGCGGACGAGCCGTCCCAGCTCGCCCGAGTCGATGAGGTGCCGCAGCTTCTGGTACCGGGGCTCCACCCGCAGCTGGAACATCCCGCCGAACACCGTCTTGGGATTCCGTTCGTGCGCGGCGATGAGCTTCAGGGCGTCGGCCTTGTGGGCCGAGATGGGCTTCTCGACCATCAGGTGCACGCCGGCCTCGAGGGCGGCGATGCCCAGGTCGGTGTGCTGGTAGTGCGGCGTGGCCACGAGCACGGCGTCCACCGTGCCCGAGGCGATGAGCGCGCGGGCGTCGGTCCAGGCGGCCAGCGGACGGTAGGCCTCCATCTTCGCCGGCGTCGTGGCACACACCGCCACCAGTTCGCAGCGAGCCACCTTGCCGGCCTGCAGGTAGGTGGCGTGATGGCGGCCGATGTTGCCGAGGCCGATCAGGCCGAGACGGACGGTCTTCATGGGGGATGGGGCGGGCGTTCTGGAACTCGCGCTCAGTTGTTCTCGGGCAGTCCCTCGACATGCCCGATGTTGTGCACGGGCCGGAAGATGGCCTGGACCTCCTCCAGCAGCCCGGTGTCGATGGGTTCGGCGATCCAGCGCGCCCAGTTGCGGATGTTCTCCGGGTTGGCGCTGCCGGCGATCGTGGTGGCGATGTCGGGATGCGAGCAGGAGAACTGCAGGGCCAGCTTGGCGATGTCGGTGCCCCGTTGGGCGCAGAGCGCGGCGGCGGCCCGGGCCGCGGCCTTGACCGGCTCGGGCTCCTTGAGCCACGCCGGCAGGGGCGCGTTGGTGAGCAGGCGCGCGCTGAAGGGGCCGGCGTTCATGGCGCCGATCCCCCGGGCCTTCAGGTAGGGCACCGTCTCCTCGGCGAAGCGGGTGTTCTGGAGCGTGTACTGGTTGTAGCTCAACACGCAGTCCACGGGGGCCTGGTCGGCGATGAAGCGGAAGATCTTCTGCGGATAGCCGCTGAAGCCCACGAAGCGCACCTTGCCCGAGGCCACGGCCTTGCGGATGGCGGGCAGCGTTTCGTCGACGATCTGCTGCATGGGCACGAATTCGATGTCGTGGCAGAGCAGGATGTCGAGGTGGTCGGTGCCGAGGCGGTGCAGCGACACGTCGATGGACTCGGCCACGCGGCGGGCCGAGAAGTCGAAGTGCGCCAGGTCGTAGCGGCCGAGCTTGGTGCAGAGCGTGTAGCTCTCGCGGGGCACGCCCTTCAGGGCGACACCCAGCAGCACCTCGCTCATGCCCCGCCCGTAGAAGGGCGAGGTGTCGATGAGGCTGAGTCCGCAGTCGAGGGCCACGCGCACGCTGCGCAGGGCCTCGTCGACGGTGACGTTGCGGAATTCCTGGCCCAGCGAGCTGGCGCCGAATCCGAGCACCGGCAGCGACAGGCCGGTGGTTCCGAGGGGTCGGGTTTGCATGACGAGGAGCGTGTTTTCAGGCCGTCGGGATCCGATGCCTACTCGTAGATGTCGCCGGCGGGCCGGGCCATCTTGCCCCACTTCTCCCATCCGGGAATGGGGTGTTCCTTGAGGATCTCCTCGACCATGTAGAAGTCGGTACGCTTCTCGGTCTTGGCCCTCACCTTGGCCACCTGGTCCGCGCTGACCAGCGGCAGGTTGTTGCCGAAGGACTGGCGGACGTAGCTGATGACCCCGGCGGCTTCCTCGTCGGTGATCATGCCGCCGAAGCCGAGCATCGGGGGCACGCCGTTCTTCGGGCCGAAGCGCTGGCCGCCGAGTTCCAGCGGACCCCAGAGACCCTTGAGCACCACCTTGATGAGGCGCTCGTCATCGGCGAGCCACGGATTGCCCGGCACGTTCAGCGGCGGATAGATCCCCGCGACGCCGGCGCCATTGGACTGGTGGCAGGTCGCGCAGTGCGCGTCGCGGTGGAAGACCTCCTTGCCCAGGTCATACAGACGCTTCTCGGCGGCATCGAGGGTGCGTGTCGGACCGTAGGCCACCTTGTCGGCCGACAGCGGGGCCGCCCCGATCTTGAACTTGCCGGCCAGGTAGGCCTGAGCGTTGGGATTGTCGGCGAAGGCGTTGGGTTCGGCCTTGGCCAGGGTGGCCACCGATTGCTTGAAGGTGTTCTCCAGGATCTGCCGCGTCACCGGGCTCATCCACTTGTCGAGCGGATGGCGCAGGCCCTCCAGCACGATGCGGGCTCCCTGGTCCCCGGGCAGCCACGAGGCTCCGACGATGGCCTCGAGCCGGACGCGGCCGTGCGGGTCGTTGACCGCCTGGCGGAACAGGTCCTGGGCTCCGGGGATCTGGTGGGCCGTGTAGCGCAGCACGTGGGCCGCGGCCGCCCGGGCCTGGTGGGAACGGGCGTTGAGGGCGGCCCGCAACAGACCGGCGTCGGGCTTGTTCTGGGCCCAGGTGGCCCACAGCGCCTCGCAGAGATGGCGCTCGTAGAGGGGATCCTTGCGGTCGAGCTTCGTGGCCCAGGCCTTCACGGCCGGGATCACCTGCGACGCCGGCCGGCCGCGGAGTTCGCGCCGCGTGCGGTAGCGGGTGCGGTACTCGGGCGACTTCAGGTTCTCGAGCAGCTCCGGGACGCTCGCGCCGGCGACCTTCGCGGGTTTCACCAGCGGCCGTGACGGGTAGGTCACGCGGTAGATGCGCCCATGGTCGTGGTCGCGTTTCGGGTCGCGGGCGTTGTGCTGCATGTGCCCGATGAGCGCGTTGTGCCAGTCCAGGAAGTACAGCGAGCCATCCGGGGCGAACTCGAGGTCCACGGGCCGGAAGTTCGGATCGCTGGAGCTGATCAGGTCGCCGGCCAGCGAGCCGGTGAAGCCGGAGCCGTCCTCGCGCACCGCGCTGAAGTTCAGTCCCAGGAACCCGATGCTGTTGCAGGTCATGAACTGGCCCTGCCGGTCCTCCGGGAAATGCCGCGACGAGACGAACTCCGAGCCCGAGGTCGGCCGCGACCGCTTGGGCACGTACTCGCCGGCGCGCTCGATCTCCACGCCGTAGGGCATCTTGGCCGAGATGGGCAGCGCCCAGTAGTTCTCGCCGCTGGAGGCGTCGGACAGCACGCACTGCTCCCAATCGTCGAAGGCGATGCCCCAGGGGTTGTTCACGTCGCTCTGGATGTACCGTTCGAGCCGGAAGTTCTTCGGGTCGAAGCGCCAGGCTCCGCCGTCGTTCACGCGCTGCGGACCATAGGGAGTCTCGACCTGGCTGTGCAGGAAGCGGCCCTCCAGCAGGTAGAACGCGCCCGAGGCGTCGGCGCTGTAGGCCGAGATCGCGTGGTGCGTGTCATGCGTGTCGAAGCCGTGCATGAGGATCTCCATGCGGTCGGACTTGTCGTCGTGGTTGGAGTCCACGAGCAGGCAGAGGTTGGGCTCCTGCGAGAGGTACACGCCCTCGGGGGCCAGCTCGAAGCCGATGGGCAGGTGCAGCCCGCGGGCGAAGAGGGTCTGCTTGTCGGCTTTCCCGTCGTGGTTGGTGTCCTCGAGGATGAGCAGCTTGTCGTCGGGCCGGGCGTCTCCGGGCCGGTAGTGCGGGTAGCTGGGCATCACCGCGACCCAGAGCCGTCCCTGGTTGTCGAAGGACATCTGCACCGGGTTCTTCAGGTCGGGGAACTCCTTCTCGGAGGCGAAGAGCTCGACCTTGTAGCCGGGCATCACGGTCATCTTCGAGATCGCCTGCTCGCCGTCGAGGTACTCCACCGGGCGCTTGAAGTTGGTGGGCACCTCCGGCAGCGCGCGGGTCTTGGAGTCGTCCACGGCGAGTTCCTTGCGCTTGCCGGCGGCCACGCCGTGGATGACCTCGTCGCGCAGGGTCATCATCTCGCGCGTCTTCAGGATCTCGGCCGGGTAGTTCTGCGGACCGAAGGGGTCGTAGCGCTGGCCGTGCGTGTGCACGCCGTTGACCAGGTTGTAGTCGTTGTTCCAGAAGAAGTCCTTGTCGAGCACCGCCTTGTGGACGAGTTCCGGATCGGCCTTGGAGGCCTTGCGCTGGCGGCCGAAGGCGCCGTCGGCGAGCATCACGGCCAGCTCCTGGTAGCCCGACTCGGTGGGTGCGAACCCGTTGATGGTCAGCGGCGGCTGGGCCTTCTTGGCGAGGCGGGCCTTCGTGGCCGAGAAGAGGTCCACGAAGGTGAGCCCGCGTTTCTGGGCCACCGACGCCATGGCCTTCGAATACAGGGCGAGGTTGGCGTTCTCCTGCTTGCCGTCCGGCAGGTCTCGTTGGGCCGAGAGGTTCTCGAAGGCGATGGGCGAGACGAGCACCACGCGGGGCGCGGCCGAGCCGTTGTAGGCCTTGGAGAGGGTGTGCACGACCCAGGCGTCGAGCTCCGCCTCGAAGTTGCCGACCTTGTCCGGGCCGTCGAACGACTCGTTGTAGCCGAAGAAGGCCACGATCGTGTCGGCCTTCAGGTGGGTGAGCCACTGGTCGGGCGTGGGATAGAATCCGCGGCCGAAATGCGAGTTCAGCTCCGGGTGGAACTTCTCCGCGCCGGGGAAGGCCCACTGTGAGACGCGGCCCGGGTGCGGCCGGAATCCCGGGGTGTCACCGGGCCGGCCCATGTTGCGCACGATGAGGTTCAGCTCCGGATACCGCAGGTGCAGCTCGGTCTCCAGGCGGCTGAAGTACACGTCGCGCTCGGCCAGTCCGTTGCCGATGAAGACGATGCGCTCGCCGGCCGACGGTTTCGCCAGGCTCTGCGGACGGGCGGTGGTGGCCGCCGCGGGCAGGGCGGTGGGGGCGTGCGCGCGCTTGTCGGCGTCGGCGCCATGGAGGTCTGCGGCGGCCAGCACGGCCGCAGTGAGCAAGGCCAAGGAGGGTTTCATGGGGAAAGAAGAGACGATGGGTTCAGCGGACGATCAGCGTTGAAGTTCAGTCGAGGAAAAGGGGGCGGATGTGCCGTGAAAACAGGTTCTCGGTCACGTTGCGGGCCACGACCGCCTCGTGCGTGCGCAGCGCCTGCAGGTAGCGGTCGCCCTTCTTGGCGGCGATCTTGAAGCCCACGTGCATCAACTGACGCAGGCTGGGATTGAAGCCGGGGTGCTTCGGATCATGCCGCAGGGCCCCGGTGAATTGCGCCGAGGTCCATGCGGACACCTCGGCCGCAGAGGGCAGCCGGGACCGGTCGATGTCGATCACCGTGGCGTAGGGGGCGCAGAGCTCGTCGATGTGCTCCAGGGCGGCCGCGTACAGGTCCTTGGCCAGTTCAAGTCCATCGCCACCGGCCTCGGCCAGGCCGATGACCTCCTCAAGCCAGGTGGTGCCTGCCGTCTTCACGTGCAGGCCCGCCCCGGTGCGCCGGATCGCCCGGGCGATGGGCCCGTAGATGGAGAACTTGTCGCTGCCCGAGTGGACGCTGAGCTTGAGCTCGGCCGGCAGGCGATAGCGCCGGATGGCCTCGGCGATGACCGCCAGGTCGTCGTTGAACTCCCGCTCGAACTGGGCCACATCACCGACATAGTCCACGCCCTTGTTGAAGCGGCCCGTGAACTTGGGCGCGATGGTCTGCACGGGCACGCCGGCATCGGCCAGCGCCGCGAGGATGACCATGAGGGCCGGCGGCGTCTGGGGCGCGTCGGTCTCGTCCATGGACACCTCGGTGATGAACCGGCCCGCGCCCTTGGCGGCGGCGATGTGGCGGTACAGCGCACCGGCCTCCTGGGTGGCCTTGAGGAACTGCGCGGCGATGCGCCGGATGTCGTCGCGGGTGGTGACCAGCGGCGCGGCGATGCCCGGCACGACTTGGGTCCCGATCAGCTCCGGGTGACGATCGAGGAAGGCCTCCACCGCCTCGGGATCGGCGGGTTGTCCGATGAAGTCGGCGACGTCGATGGTGTAGAAGTCGCAGTGCGGCAGGAAGCGCCCCACGGTCTCCAGGCGGATGTGGTCCGCATCGAGGAAATGCGGAGCCCTCCAGCCCAGGGCCTTCACGGCGGCGTCGGCCGCCGCGCGGGTGGCCACCGGCTCGGAACCGATGATCGAGTGTTCCCGGTTGGACTTGTTCCAGACCGGGACGATTTCCACCCCCCGCTCCAGCGCGAGCTGGCAGGCCCGCAGTTGCGCCTGCGCTTGGTGTGCGAATCGGTCGCCGATGCCGATGGAAAAACGGCCGAGGATCAGGGGTTGGCTCATGGACTCCGCCGGAGCCTAACCGTGTGGCCCAGCCGGAGGCCAACCTTTCTCAGGCCACGCTGCGCACGACCTTCTCGATGATCTGCAGACCCTCCTCGGCCTGGGCCCGGGAGAGATTGAGCGCCGGCAACAGCCGGACGATCTGGGTGCCGCTGGGGATGGTCAGCACGCCAGCCTCGTGCAGGCGGTTGACCATCTGCAGGCTCGCGGCGGTGTCCACCGCCTTGAAGCCGGGGATCTGCGCCTGGGGTTGCAGTTCGATGCCCAGCATGAAGCCCAGACCGCGAGCTCCCCGAACCACGCCGGGATACCGCTCGGCCAGCCGCGAGATCTCGGTGTGCAGGAACTCGCCGGTGGACCGGACGTTGTCGGCCAGCCGTTCCCGTTCGATCACGTCGAGGATGCGCAGTGCCACCGCGCAACCCAGCGGTGTCCCGCCGAAGGTGGTGCCATGCGTGCCCGGCCCAAGGATCTGGCCCAGCGCGATGCCGTGGGCCTCGTCGCGCAGCCAGAAGGCCCCGATGGGGAAGCCGCCGCCCAGCGACTTGGCCATGGAGATGCCGTCCGGGACGAAGGCCTCGCCCCCGGCGACCCCCTCGAGCACCCGCTGGAAACTCTGGAACCGACCCGAGCGGAAATGCCCGCACTGCACGGCATCGACCAGCAGCAGCAGCCGCTTCTCGTCGCAGAGCCTGCGCAGGCCCAGCAGGTATTCGGCGGAGGCCGGGGTGATGCCGCCCTCGCCCTGGATGCCCTCGATGAGGATGGCCGCCGTCGCTGGCGAGATCGCCGCGCGAGCCGCTTCCAGGTCGTTGAAGGGGATGTGCCGGAAGCCCTCGACCATCGGCTCGAAGCCCTTCTTCACCTTGTCCTGACCGGTGGCCGAGATGCCCGCCAGCGTGCGCCCGTGGAACGAGTTCACCGCCGTCAGGATCTCGAAGCGGCCCTCGTCGTGGCCGAATTTCCGGGCCGTCTTGTAGAGGCCCTCGTTGGCCTCGGCCCCGGAGTTGCAGAAGAACACCTTGCCCGGGGCCAGGTGACCCACCAGCCGCTGCGCCAGTCGCCCCTGGGGTTCCTGGTAGTAGAGGTTGGAGACGTGCACCAGCCGGCGCGACTGCTCCACCAGCGCCTCGGTGATCTCGGGATGGGCGTGGCCCAGTGAGCACACGGCGATGCCGCCGCCCAGGTCGAGGTAGCGCTTGCCGGCGACATCCCAGACGTGGCTGCCCGCGCCGTGGCTCAGCGCCAGGTCGAAACGGCCGTAGCTGGGCACCACGAAGCGTTGGAACAGTTCGCGGACCTCCTGCTGCTGGTTCTTGAGGATCGGCGGCGGTGTCGGCATCAGCACCCGGTCATTCATCGGTGGCCGCGATATGCGGTCGCAAGCCCGCCAAACGCAAAGAAAAACCGCCGCTGCCGCGTAGGTCCCGCGGTCGATCCCGGTCTGCACAGAAACCTTGCTACGCTCCGCGCGGCGTGGTCTCTGGAGGGCATGGAACGCGACACGCTCTTTCTGCTGAAGCACCGGTTCGTCGATGGACCCGGCACGGCCTTCTACTGCCCGGAATGCTCCGAGGTGAACGGGCTGCTGCATTATCACCCGGAACTGCGCCATTCGGTCGACGTGCGCTACGTCGATTTCCAGCGGCCGCGCCCCGAGGTCATCGCCCGGGTCGGCGAGGCCAACCAGTCCTGTCCGGTGCTGGTGCTGGCGGCGGGTTCCCCGGGTGAGGGCCCCGGCGTGAAGCGGGCCGAGGGCCAGGGCACCCGGTTCGTCAGCGGATCGCGCGACATCGGCCATTACTGGGCCGACCGCTTCGGCACCTCCCGTCCCCACTGAACACCCTGGCCCTCCCGAGCATGGCGATCCGACCGAGCCTGTTCCGTGTCGTCGCGCGGGTCCCGGGCCTCGTCGTCGCGGTCGCCTTTCACCTCATGGCCCAGACCCCAGTTGCCACGGCGGCTTCACCGGTTTCCGGGGAGCCCTTGGCCCCCTTGCCGCCGACGGTTCCTGTGGCCGAGGCGTGGCTGGCCCAGGCCGCATTGGCGCCCGATTTCCGGGTGCCGGCCACGCGCGAGGCCTGGGAGACGCGGCGCGCCGAGGTGAGAGCCACCCTCGAGGGCCTGCTGGGGCACCTGCCCCCGCGCCCGGCCCGGCCGGTGGTTTCCACGGTGCTGCGCGAAGATCGTGGCGACCATCGCTTCGAGAAGTTCACCTTCGACAATGGCGCCGGGGCCACGGTGTCCGGTTACCTGTTCTTGCCGCCGGCGTCGCGGCTGCGTGGGCCGGCCCCGGCGGTGCTCTACTGCCACTGGCATGGCGGGCAGTACGACATCGGCAAGGACGAGATGCTCCGCACCAACGCCGTGCCCGTCGCGGCCGGCCCGGCGCTGGCCCGCCAGGGGTACGTGGTCCTGGGCATCGACGCCTACTGCTTCGGCGAGCGCGATGGCCAGGGCCCGGGAGGCCCGGCCGAGAAGGGCTCCGCCGGCGAGATGACGGCCGCAAAGTTCCACCTCTGGGCCGGGCGGACCCTCTGGGGGATGATCCTGCGCGATGACCGGATGGCCCTCGATTACCTGGTTTCGCGGCCCGAGGTGGACCCCAAGCGCGTCGGCGTGACCGGGATCAGCATGGGGGCCACGCGTGCCTGGTGGCTCATGGCCCTGGACGAGCGGCTCCGGGCCGGCGTGGCCGTGGCGTGCATGACCCGCTACACCGAGCTCATCCGTGAGGGAGGCCTACGGGCCCATGGCATCTACTACTTCGTGCCGGGCATGCTCCGGCATTTCGACACCGAGGCCGTGATGGCCCTGGCCGCGCCACGGCCGCTGCTCTTCCAGACCGGCGGCCAGGACTCGGGTTCCCCCGCCTCGGGCATCGCCCGGCTTGAGCCGACCATCCGCGAGGTCTACCGGCTCTACGGTGCGGAATCGGCCTTCGAAAGCCGTCTCCATCCCCACCTGGGTCATGTGTACACGCCCGAGATGTGGGAACGCACCCAGGCCTGGCTCGCCCGGCATCTCGGTCCATGAGCGGTGTGGGCTGGTCCCGGATCGATGGGCACCCACGGACGGGTCGTGAACAGGTAAAGTGCCCATTGAATCGGCCAACGCAGCGGACATGGAAATGCCACCGCTCAAAAAATGTCTCGATTCTGGATGTTTATCCGGAATATCCGGGTATACATCTCCTTGAATGAGCGGATCCGCGATCGACCCGGTGACCACTCTGGCCACCGCAAAGACCTTGGCCGACCTCCTCCCTCCCGAGGGGCGCATGGAGCTGATGCGCCACCTCATGAGTCGCGCCACGCCCCAATGCATGGCCCGGTTCATGGCTGAGATGCCGCCGACGAACGCCGGGGTGGGTGTACCCCACCTCGCGACCTCGGCCCCGCCGGCGCCACCGCCCCAGATCGCCGCGTCGGGTCCGGAGATCGTCGAGAAGATCCTGCGATCGTGGCATCTCGAACTCGATGGGCTGGTCTCCCTCACGATTCCCGCGGGGATCGGCGACATGGATGCCCTCCGATCGCTCAACCACTGCTTCCGTACCCGTCATCACGACCCGGTCCGGGATGCCGTCTCCGCCGGTGATTTCGACTGGTATTCCCGCACGGCGTCCGTGGCGCATCGGGATGTCTCGCAGCCGCGGATCGTCCGCGTGCTTCCGATCGTTCCAGGAACCCGGGGGCTTTCCCGGGATCAGCAGGCCAACTTCCTGAGCTCCGAGGGGCTCCGGTTCGCCGAACCCATCGAGCAGGCCCTTGTGGCCGCGGCCTTCGCCTGCAAGACCGACGGCCGCGATGTGTTCCAGGACCTGTGGGCCCGCGGCTCGCTGGCGGGCCACGCCCTGACCGTCAGTCGGATCACCGGTACCCGCGTCTGCACCTCCTACGACGATGCGGCCTACAGCAACGTGGCCGCCAGCGGTGCTCTCAACCCCGACGGTCACCGCATCTCGCCCGTCGCCCAGGCCGCCCTCGATCCCGGTGCGGGCGTCTGAACCCGAGTTGGGGTCGCTCGGAATCGCCCCGAGCCTTCGAGAACACCGGTCACCGCCGTTCGGTCGCCGCGTCGACTGGCTGGGGTTCTTCCATCACGCGCTCGATGAAGCTGCGCCAAGTGGTGTCCGGGCTCCAGACTTCGCCCATGGGGAAGCCCGCCTCGGCCTCGGAGTGGCCGAGCACCCGCCGCCGGTAAAGGTGGATGAAGACCGAGGCTCGCATGTTCTTGGCGCAGTGCACCCAGACCTTCCGACCGCGGAACGCTTCGAGCATGGCGGCGAACTGGTGGAACTGCTCGGGCTTGGGATCCTCCCAGACCACCGGGATCTGGAGATAAGTGATGCCGAGTCGGGCGATGCGGTCGGCCTCATCCGCCAGTGCCCCGGGCGAGGTGGGCAGGGCCAGGTTGATCACGGCTTCGATCCCCAAGGCGGGTAGCTGATCGATGTCGCGCTCCGACAGTTGGCCCGAGGACCACAGCCCATCGAAGACCTGATGCGTGTTTTCCGCGTCCATGAGGGTTCCGATCCAGGGTCCCGATTCCGTCCATTGTCCGACAGGCCAGCGCGTGGCGGACCAGCCGAGGGCGTTCGCCCTACCGAGGGTCGCCCCAACTTCTCGACCAACGGAACAGCCCGGTGAGGAAAAGCACAAGCCCGATGGACAGTCCCAGCCAATTCCCCGGGCCCACCCCGAGCATGCAGATCATCCCGGTGAGCATCACGATGGCCGCGCTGAGGGATTTCATGATGGGTATTCGAAGCAAATCGGCCGAATTTGCCCCCGATACAACCGCGCTGCCCCAGGGGCAGATCCGGCCGATCCTGGGCAAGGCCAAGGATTAGAGGCGTCGACGCTGGTCCTCAACCCGGTCCCGTGCCATCCGATTTCCGGGCGAGCGTTTCGAGGGCGGTTGCGATCCTCTCCTGGCTCGCCAGCAAGCGCCGGCCCCATCGGGCGACATCCCTGATGGCGAGCACGACGAACAAGCCGCAGAAGGCCCAAAGAATCAAATAGATGAGGATCATTGGATGATCAGGCTGAGGGATCAAAACCGGGTGAAAGCGACAATCCCCGGGATGGTTTGGTCATGTCCCGCGTTGGGCGAAATGCAACGCCGGAACGAGGGCCCGAAGTCTTGCCGAAGCTGCATGAGCCGGGGAGACGATGGGGCCCGGGGTGGCGACCGGTGGAACATCGGAGAGCGCATCTCAAAACCATCGGCCTGCTCAGGCAGGTTCTGAAGCGGGAATTCGCCGATCAACGGCGGTGAACCTCGCAAGAGCCCGACTCTCCGGCGAGTTTCCGGACCCTCAGGAAACCATCGACCTTGAGATCGTCATGGGTCAACGGATCAGAGGGATCGGTTGAACTCGCCCAAGGCGGCGGCGAGCTGGGCGGGAGACAGGCGCTTGCGCAGGGCGGCCATCTCGGCGTTGGCCCGGGCGTCGCAGCGTTCGTTGAGCGGGTGGCCGGCGTGGCCCTTGAGCCAGCGCCA
>CAYLTF010000030.1:0-1325 GCA_964386625.1 uncultured Akkermansia sp.
GGTGACCGACCCAGAGCCGCCGATGGAGACTTCCGTCGGCGGCTTTTTTTTTTGGCAGCGCGCCCTCGGGCCTGGGCGTGGAGGACAGGCGAAGGTCTTCCGGATCAGAGCCGGGATCGGGCCTCTCGGACCGCGGCGATCGCCGCCTCGGGAGTCTCCGCCGTGGCGGTGATATGGCCCATCTTGCGGCCCGGTCTCGGCGATGTCTTGCCGTAGAGGTGCAGTTTGAGACGGGGGTTCGCCAGAGCCCGGTCCCAGTGGGGAGGCCCGGATTTCCAGACATCGCCCAACAGGTTGGCCATGGCGGCGGGGCTCTTCAGTTCCGTGGACCCGAGCGGTAGACCGCAGACCGCCCGGACCTGTTGTTCGAACTGGCAGGTGATGCTGGCATCGAGGGTGAGGTGTCCCGAATTGTGGGTCCGCGGGGCCAATTCATTCACGATCAGTCGGCCGTCTCGGGTCACGAACAGCTCGACGGTCAGCAGTCCGACCACGCCGAGGGCCTCGAGGATGCCCCGGCTCAATTCGCGGGCAGCGGTCTCCAGGGCGGGGGAGAGGTGTGCGGGGCACACGGTCACGTCCAGGATGTGGTGGGCGTGGACGTTTTCGAACACCGGGAACGCCTCGAATCGGCCATCGAGTGTCCGGGCACCGACCACGCTCACCTCCTGCGCGAAATCGACGAACGCCTCGTAGATGCCCTCGGCTCCGCCCAGGCCGGCGAAGGCGTCGGGGATCTCGGATGGGTTCCGGACCGTCCGCTGCCCCTTGCCGTCGTATCCGAAACTGGCGGTCTTGAGCACGCCCGGCAGGCCGAGGTCCCGCGTTGCAGCCTGAAGATCCTCTTGGGAATGGATCGCCCGGAATGGAGTCACCGGGAATCCATGGTCTCGGAGGAAGCCCTTTTCCCGCAGTCGCTGCTGGGTGATGTGGAGCACGCGCCCCTCGGGGCGGACGGGAACGAACCTCGCGCAGGCCTCGCTGGTGGCACTCGGCACGTTTTCAAACTCGAAGGTCACCACGTCCACCGATCTGGCGAAGGCCTCGACCTGTTCAAGGTCGTCGTAGGGGGCCACGAAGGTCCTGTCGGCGACCGGTGCGGCCGGGGCGTCCGCTTCGGGGCAAAACACGTGGATCCGGTAGCCCAGTCGGCGGGCGGCGATGGCGAACATGCGTCCCAATTGCCCGCCGCCCAACACGCCCAGAGTGGCTCCCGGTGGAATGATACGTCCGTGATGTGACATCGGAGGCCCCCGGTTTAGGCCCTTTCCGCTCCGATGGGAAGCCATGGAAGCAGTCAACCGCAGGGTTCCTCGCAAGCCTGT
>CAYLTF010000030.1:1425-29016 GCA_964386625.1 uncultured Akkermansia sp.
CCCTTGTCCCGAGGAGCCTGTCCCTTGTCCCGAGGAGCCTGTCCCTTGTCCCGAGGAGCCTGTCCCTTGTCCCGAGTCGGGTGAGTCAAAATGGCGCGGGTGGGGAAATTGGGGCTTTCCCGGGGTTTTTGGGGCTGGTTGCATTGCCGGGATGTCGAAGACTGCATTGCTGTTCGCGGGCCAGGGGGCCCAGTCGGTCGGGATGGGCAAAGACTTGGCCGCGGCGTTTCCCTCCGCCCGGGCCTTGTTCGATCAGGCCAACCAGGTCCTCGGTTATGACCTGGCGTCGATCTGCTTCGAGGGTCCGGAGACGGCCCTGACCCAGACCGAGAACGCCCAACCGGGCATCTATCTGGTGAGCTGGGTGGCGATGAAGTTGCTCCAGGAACAGGTGCCGTCGTTGAAGTTCGATGCGACCGCCGGCCTTTCGCTGGGCGAATTCACGGCCTTGGCCGCGGCAGGGGCGATGTCGTTCGAGGAGGGACTCTCGATCACCCGCCTGCGGGGCCGGTTCATGCAGGAAGCCTGCGATGCGACCCGGGGAGGCATGGCCGCGGTCATCGGACTCGAGGAAGGCCCCTGTCGTGAAGTCTGCGAGGCCACCGGTGTGACGCTGGCCAACCTGAATTGCCCGGGACAAATCGTCATCTCAGGGGACCTGGATCGGATTCCCGCCGCCGTGGAGGCCGCCAAGGCCAAGGGGGCCAAGAAGGCGATCCCCCTCACCGTGGCCGGCGCCTATCACTCCCCGCTGATGGCCGCGGCCCAACCCCGCTTGGCCACGGCGCTGTCGGGCATTCGTCTCCAGAACCCCCGGGTTCCGGTGATCTCCAATGTCACGGCCCTGCCGCATGGTTCCGCGGACACCATCTCACCGGTCCTCGTGGATCAGGTCACCTCGTCGGTCCGTTGGGAGGCGAGCATGCGATACCTGCTGGCCCAGGGATTCACCCGCTTCATCGAGTTGGGGCCCGGTTCGGCCCTGAGCGGGTTCCTGCGGCGGATCGACAAGTCCGCCCAGGCGCTGAATGTCGCCGATGCGGCCAGCCTCGAGGCCACGGTGAAGGCGCTTGCGGCCGCTTGAACCCTGCCGGTCGCCGGGATTGCCGAAGCGATCGATCCGTCCGAGTCTCCCACATGAGCGATCAGGAAACCTCACCGGACGGAACCGGGAACCCGTCCCACGATTCCCGCCTGAGCGAGTCCGGCTCAGGGCGGGCTGCAGAGCACCAATTGCCGCCGGATTTCATCTTCGTGCTTTGCGCCGCCTTGGCCGGTGGCCTCCCGGCCGGCATTTTCACGACCCTCATCTCCGAGCCGGGGCGCTCGGGTTCCCCGATCTACGGGCTCCTGCTGCCGTGGGGAATCCTGCCGTTCTTCATCGTGCTGGTCGCCGGATGGCGTGGTCGCCATTCCCCGGGCCTGCGTCGGTTGGCCTGGTTCACCTCGGCGGCTTCCGCGCTCGGGCTGTTGGTGCATGGCTACGCGTTCCTTTTCCTGCCGGGGTTTCACGACGCGCGGAAGTGGTTCCTGATGGTGCCTCTTTGGCAATGGGCCCTGATTGCCCGCCCCTCCCTGCGGTGCGCATTCCATCCGGGAAACGGTTCCTGAGGGGGGGCGGCATGCCCTCGGGGTCCAATCCGTGCCCGGTCCCCGACCTCCGATCGCGGGCGTCCAGCCTCTATTGTCGGCCGAACAGATTGGGAGCGGCCCTCAGGGCGACTCCGCGGCTTCGCTGGAAGATCTCCTGGCCGGAGCCGCAACCGAGCGCGAATTCGGCGGTTTCTCGCGCCTCGGAAAGGCGCAGGCGACGCAGCAGGAATTTCACCGACGGAATCAGCGCCGGGGTCACGCTGAGTTCGTCGACACCGAGCCCCACGAGCAACGGGACCAAGGCAGGTTCGCCGGCCATCTCGCCGCACACCCCCACCGGCCGACCATGTCGTCGGGCGGCCTGCACCGTCATCTGGATGAGGCGGAGCACGGCCGGATGGGCCGGTTGGTAGAGGCGAGCCACCCGCTCGTTGAGGCGATCCACCGCCAGCGTGTAGCCTGTCAGATCATTGGTGCCGATGCTGAAGAAATCGCATTCCCGGGCCAGGTCGTCGGCGATCAGGGCCGCCGATGGGATCTCGATCATCACCCCGACGGGCACCGAATCGCAGAAGGCGACACCCTCGGCCCGCAGGGCTTCCTTGCACGAGCCGATCATCGCCTGGGCCGAACGCAATTCCTCAAGGCCCGACACCATGGGCAGGAGCATCTTCACCCGCCCATGGCATCCGGCCCGCAGGATCGCCCGGATCTGGCCGCGGAAGAGCTCCGGTTGGTCGAGACTGATCCGGATGGCCCGCCAGCCGAGGAACGGATTGGGTTCGCCCTCGCGCTGGAGATCGCCGGGCATCTTGTCGCCGCCCAGGTCCAGCGTGCGGATGACGGTTTCGTGCCCTGGCCGAGTCTGTGAGGCCACCGCCCTGTACGCCTGGAATTGCTCTTCTTCGTCGGGCGGGGTGCTGCGGTTGAGGAACAGGAACTCGGTGCGGAACAGGCCGATGCCGTTGGCACCGCAGGCCTGGACCGCAGGCATGTCGTCGGGCCCCTCGATGTTCGCCGCCAGCACGATGTGGTGCCCGTCGAGCGTCACGGCCGGTTGCTCGCGCAGCAGGGCGAGCTTCTCCTCGAACTGAGCCCGGCGCTGCTTGAGTTGGCCGTATTCGAAGAGGGTCTGGTCGGTGGGGTTGACCGTGAGTGCGCCGCCGTGCCCGTCCAACAGCGCGTATTCGCCGTCGGCCACGGAGTCGAGCAGGGGGCCCAGCCCCACCACCGCCGGGATCCCCATCTTCCGGGCCATGATGGCCGTGTGGCTCGTCTTGCCGCCCGCCTCGGTGGCGAATCCGAGCACGTGCTTCCGGTCCAGCAGCGCCGTCACGCTCGGGGCGAGGTCGTGGGCCAACAGGATGCAGGGCTCGGAGAGGTGCTGGAGATCGTGCTCCTGCACCGCGCCCGACAGGTGATCGAGCACCCGGCCCGCGACGTCGCGGAGGTCGGCGGCCCGTTCCCGCAGATAGGCGTCATCCACCGCCCCCAGCACCGACACGTATTTCTCGAACACGTCGTGGAAGGCGGCCTCGGCGCCGCTGAGTTCATTGCGGATCTTGCGCACCACTTCGTTGAGCAGTGTGGAATCCTCCAGCACGAGCAGGTGCGCCTCGAACAGCCCGGCTTCAGCGGCCCCCATGGCCGCCGAGACCTGGTCCCGCACGGTCTGCAGGTCGTGGCGGGTGTCCAACAAGGCCCGGTTGAGCCGCTCGATCTCACCGTCGACATCCGCGGGCGACAGCCTGTCTCGCGAGATCTGGGGTCGAGACTGCCCGATCCTCAGGATGCGGGCGTGCGCCACACCGTCCGAGACAGCGATGCCTCGGTACGTGCGTGCTCCCGGACGGGTTGGCTGCTCCACCATGAGGCCCAGACTATCGACCAACGGGTGCGTGCGTGAACCATTTTGTCGGGGCGAGGCGCGTGTTTTCCGGATCGAGGATTCATGCCTTGACCTCCGGTGCGACGGCCGCGACAAGAACCCCATGCACCTCCGAAACAGTCCACGCTCCGTCCGCTTCCTGATGGCCTCCGCGGCCGCCGGATTGCTCGCCACGGGCTGCAGTTCCCAGTTCTTCGGGAACTCCGCTCCCCGCCTCCACTCGTTCTCGAAGCAGGAACTGAGCAACGAGTTCTGGGCCGAGGGTGCGTGTTTTGCCGACATCAATCGCGACGGGGTGACCGACGTGGTCTCGGGCCCGTTCTGGTACGAGGGGCCCACCTTCAAGGCCCGTCACGAATACGCGCCGGCCGACCGGGTCTCCAAGAGCAAGCGCAACGGCGCCGACGTGACTTTCCGCGGTTACAAGGGAGCGCTGGGCAACGAGAACGAATACAGCGCCAACTTCTTCGCGCACTCCGCCGATTTCAACGGCGACGGTTGGGCCGACATCCTCATCCTGGGCTTCCCCGGCGAGAACTCCTGGTGGTTCGAGAACCCCGGCAAAGGCGTGACCTCCCACTGGAAGCGCCATGTCGCGCTGGATGTCACCGACAACGAGTCTCCGCGATGGATCGACATCACGGGCGACGGCCGGCCCGAGATCGTCTGCTCCAGCAAGGGACGCTACGGATACGCCTCGCCCGACCCCAAGAACCCCACCGCGCCCTTCACCTGGCATCCGCTCTCGCCCGACAAGAAGTACCACCGCTTCACCCACGGCCTCGGTGTGGGCGACGTCAACGGCGACGGTCGATTGGACCTGCTCGAGAAGGATGGCTGGTGGGAACAGCCGGCCTCGCTGGCGGGCGACCCCGAGTGGCGGCACCACCCGGTGGCCTTCGGTCTCGGGGGCGCCCAGATGTACGCCTACGACGTGAACGGCGACGGCTTGAACGACGTGATCACCAGCCTCGCGGCCCACGGCTACGGGTTGGCTTGGTATGAGCAGTCGAAGGTGGGCTCCGAGATCCGCTTCAAGGAGCACATCATCATGAACAAGGAGGTCTCCGAGAACGCCTACGGAGTGAAGTTCAGCCAGCTCCACGCGATCGATCTGGTGGACATCGACGGCGATGGCCTGAAGGACATCGTGACCGGCAAGCGGTTCTGGGCGCACGGCCCCTCGGGCGACGCCGAGGCGGGCGCCGCTCCCGTGCTGTACTGGTTCCAGTTGCGCCGCGGGGCCGACCGCTCGGTCGACTTCGTGCCGCACCTCATCGACGACGCCTCGGGCGTCGGCACCGAGGTGAAGGCGCTCGACTACAACCGTGACGGATTGCCGGACATCCTCGTGGGCAACAAGAAGGGGGTCTTCGTTTTCACCCATGCGGCCCGCAAGGTGGATCGCGCGACCTGGGAGGCCGCCCAGCCCAAGAAGCGCTGACGGACATGCCGGCCATCGATGGCCGGTCCAACCGGGCCCGATCCTGCGTCTGCGGGATCGGGCCCTGTCGTTCCTGGAGGGCTCAGGGTTGGACCCGGACCCGGAAGTAGTAGCCACCCTGGCCCAGCAGGGCCGGCAGCGTGTTGGTGAGGATGCCCCCGGTGCCGATGCGCGGATCGCCGGCGATGGCCCAGCGTTGCAGGTCATCGCTGATCTCCAGCAGGTACTCCCGTCGGGCTTCGCTCGGCCACGAGACCGCGATCGGTGCGTTGACTCCGCCCGAGGGCAGGTGGATTCGGAGACTCGAGGCGGGATCCTTCGGATGGGTCCCGGCCTGGAATTCGGCGAAGTTCGAGAATCCGTCTCCGTCGGAGTCGGTCCCGGCGGTGGCCTCGGCCCCGGAGAGGGTCTTTCCGAAGAACGAGTTCTCCCAAAGGTCTGAGATGCCGTTGCCATTGGTGTCGGGGAAGGTGTACTGGCCGACGACCAGCAGCGCGTTGGTGCCGACCTGATGGGTGACGGCCGGCGGCGTCACATAGTGGTCCACGGGTGACCACCGGACCACGTACACTCCGGGCACTGCGTTGGAGACGTTGAACCAGCGGCCCGAACCCATGACCGTGCCGAAGTTGGTCGGTCCATGGATGCTGAAGGTCGCCTGGGCCAGGCTGTTGGTGATGGAGAACGAAGACGATCGGTTCTGGGTCAGGGTGATCTCCAGGTCATCCACGAACCAGCCCGGCCGATCGGTGGTCTCGAAGCTCAGCAGCTGATAGTTGAAGCGGACCCGCACCACGTGGCCGGTGAAGCGGCTGATGTCCACGTCCACCTCCTCCCAATCGGTCGACACATCGCCGAACCCGAAACCCACGAGATCGCTCCACTGGGCTCCGTTGTTGGTGCTGATGGCCACTTGGCACAGCTCGAAATCGAGCAGGTCGCTGCGCTCGGTGGTGTCGTACCAGGTTCGGAACTTCAGCCGAGCCGTGTTGCCGCCCCGGAGGTCGATGGCCGGGCTGAGCAGGTCGGCGATGGCCGTGTCGACCGGTTGCCCCTCGAGGTTGGTGGCCCAGCAGTTCGTGCCGCTGTGGGCGCGGATGCCATACCGGTTCGACGGGGCTCCGTACCGCCAGGTCGTGTTCAGCAGGTTCTCACCCGTCTCGTCGTCGAAGGCGTCGTCGTCGAAGGTGGCCCATCCGGTGCGGCCCTTTTCCAGGGAGTCCCGCCACGGGGCCTCCAACGGGCGCAGGGTGCGCAGCCGGAACGACTTTCCGGCCTGGCGTGCGGTCGCCACGTTGCCCGCCTCGTCTTGGCTCACGGGCAGGAAATAGTAGTCGCGGTCGGGTTGGAGTCCGGAGATCTGGATCTCGTGCTCGGTGGTCAGGTCCGCCGAGTAGGCCGTGCGGGTGAGCAACGAATCATCGCCGCCGCTCTCGCCGAAGCGCACGAGGGTATCGGTGGGTTTGTCGGTGGTCCAGGTGATCACCGCCTCGTTGTAGGCCGGGTCGTTGGCCACTCCCGTGATGATCGGCGGAACCGTGTCGATCGTCGCCTCGGCCGAGAGGGCGATGCCGGCGGCGTTGTTGTACGAGGCCCCGAGGGTGTCGCCGTTGGCGCATTTCAGACGGGAACCGCTCGCGTCGGTGGGCGCGGTGCCCAGGGTGACCCGGCCCCGGAAAACGCCTTTGAGCGGCGTCTCGACCAAGGGCAGATCCAGCCCCTCCGGATCCGAGTCGCTCACGATCCGCAGCGTCACCCGGTTCTGGCCCGACCGGGCGGCGTCATTCACCTCGATCATCGCCGCGGCCGGCAACGTGTAGGCCGGTTGATGGAAGGTCACGGTGGATCCGCCCCGCAGGCCGGGCACGAGGAAGTCGAGGGCACGGCCCAGCACGGTGGCCTTGTTGTCGGGCGCATCCGCCTCGGTCGGGATCGACTCCCAGGGGATCGACAGGAACACCACGCGCCCCTGGCTGTCGTTGCCGGTGCGGGGATAGCGCAGGCCGATGATCCTGCCCTCGTCCTGGGTCAGGAAGCTCGCCGCATCGGCTGTGGGGCGCAGTGCGTCGGGAAAGGTGGAGAAGTCGAGCAATGAACCCAGGTCGGGGAACTCCTGGTAATCGAGCGCGATGGCCAGCCTGGCCCCGATCGGGTCGCCGCTCACGCCGTTGGCCACCGTGGCCCCCACATCCTCGGTGAATTCGGCCACATGCAGCACGTTGGTGCGGAAAGCCTGCTCGGCCGGCGAGAGGCGGCTCAGGACCTCCGACGAAGCCGCGAAGAGGGCTCCCCCACCCGCGACGTAGGATGACAGTCCCGAGGCCAGCCCCGCAGGCAGCGTGGCCAGGTCCTCGGGCCGCCAGATCACGACGCGGTACCCCGAGAGCAGGGCGGCCGAGGGCACCGTGTTGGTCTCGGCGAAGTTCCAGACCTCGTAGTCGATGCCCAGGGACTCCAGCGGCTGGGTCCAGTGCTCGATGCCGGGGAAGGGGAGGTTCAATTGCTCGAAGGTCGTCTCCGGCGAATACAGCAGCAGTGCCTTGGCCGGGCGCGTGGCGGTGAAGAAATAGTATCGGCCGGCGTTGTCGTTGGTGCGCACGTTCCCCGCGCCGTCGGTCGCGATCACGAAATAGCGGTAGACCTGGTCGGGAACCAGCTCCGGAAGGAACAGCTCCGGCGAGGTGCGCAGGAAGGTGTTGGTCACGGTGAAGGCGGGACCATTGACCGGGTTGACCACGACCACCGATCGCACCGGCTCGCTGGCATTGAAGCGCAGGCTCGTGCGTCCGAACCGCTGGACGGCCCGCACCGAATCGATCAACGGCGGGTCGAGATCGATCAGGGCGGTGCGGCTTCGGCGGCCCGCCGGCGACGCATCGTCGTAGGACACGGTCATCGTGTTCCCGTTGGCCACCGTCAGGGCGCCGGCCTTCGGCGAGGTGACCAGCGACACGGCCCCCGTGAAGGTCCCGCCCAAGCCGCTGCGTTGCAGGGTGAGCGTCAGCGGCGTCGCTTGTGCATCGCTGGCGACGGTGACCGTGGCGCTGGCTTGATTCCGCAGATCGGTGTCCACGAGCCGGAGCAGCGCCGTGGCCGGGGCCGGGTAGGTCTCCTTGTCCCACGACACGACGCCTTCGCCCGGGAAGGGGATCTGGCCCGAGGCCACCAGCGCGAAGTCCTGCTCGGGTGCGGCGTTGGTCCTGCCATGCACATCCTGCACCACCCGTTGAGCCCGGACCCGCAGGATCCATTCGCCCGCGGCGGGATTGCTGATCAGGACTCCCTCCACGTTGTTGATGCGATCACCTTCCGCGGTGTCCGCCACGGACTCCCCATCGAGAAACGCGTTGCCGCGGAAGACCCGGCCATCGGGGGAGACCACCTCCAGGTCGAGGTCGTTGACCAGGGCCGGGATCGCCGCTGGCAATCCCGGGACATCGGTGTAAGCCAGGGTCACCTTCAGGGCATCGTCGGATCCGACCACGAGGCGCTTCTCAGAGACCGCACCGGTCTTGAGGCCCGTTCCCTGCTCGGTGAACTGGAAACGGCGTTCCCCGGCGATCAAGGCGGCCACATCGCATCGCCCCCACCCCTCGTCGCCATTGGGCACCGGGGGGGTGCCGCCGACCACCAGCATGGTGCCGGCCTCCTCGTCATCGGTGTCCACGGGCACCTCGGCCGAGGTCATGTCCACGGCCGAGTTGATCAGCGCGGCCTTCACCAGGGCTGGCGATGGGGTGAGTCCACCCTGGGTCTCTCGGTACCACTGCACGAAGACCGCGCAGGCCCCGCTCACATGAGGCCCCGCCTGGGAGGTGCCACCCTGGAAGAGGTAGTTCTCATCGATGCCCAGCCAGGCGTTGGCGTCGCTGGCCATCTGGCTCTTGAGCGATGCGATCCAGGTGCCGGGCGCGGTGATGTCGGGCTTGATGCGGCCGTCCTCGGCGGGGCCCCGGCTCGAGAAATCGGCCATGGTCTCGGCTCCCTCGGCGTAGAGGGCGAGGTCGAAGCGGTCGTTCTGGCAGGCCCCGGTCGCGATGACGTTCTTGGCCACGGCCGGGGAGCCGATGGTCTGTTCTCCCGGACCGGAGTTGCCGGCGCTGAACTCCAGGATGTAGGGCTGCTCTCCCGGCGTCCGCGCATCGGCGTCGCGCACGAGCGCATCGAACTCGGCGGCACTCAGGTCGTAGCGCCCCTGGGTGTCGTCGCCCCAGGAGTTGGACCCGACATAGGCGCCGCTGCGGACGGCGTCGCGCGTCAGCGTCTCGTAGCTGGGTGGCGCGTAGTAGTCGCCTGCCCCGTCGAACATGCGTTGGGCCACAAGGTGGGCTCCAGGGGCCACTCCCAGGCCCCAGAGGTAGCCGTTGTCGTCCTTGGTCCCGATGGCACCACTGCCGGCCACGATCCCGGCGCAATGGGTTCCGTGGCTGTGCTCGTCGGAGGCGTCCTCCAGGCCGCCGTAGGCGAAGAAGGCGTCCACCCGGCCTTGAAGGTCACGGTGCATCGTCTCGGCGTCGCCCGTGTCGAGGCCGGAATCGGCCACCGCCACGGTGACTCCGCGGCCATCGAAACCGAGGCGTTGGACTTCGGCCGGTTTTCCGGGAACGCCGTCGTCGCCCATGAGGATCTCGGTGGCCACCTCGTCCACCAGCTTCATCCGGCCGGCCGGCTCGATCCAGAGCACCGATTCCGATCGGGCCAATTCGAGGACATCCCGCGGTCCGGTCCGTCCACCGAGAAAGACGCCGAAGCGTGTCTCGTTGCGGTGCACCGGGCCGCGGAATCGCCGGACCACCGACAACACGACCGCCGGCGGGGAGTTCGGGCGGAGCAACAGGCGGACATCCCTGGGGGTCCGCGGGTCTGCCGCCATCGCGGCCGTGAGTCGCCGGTCGAGTCGCCACTCGGGCTGGTATTCCCCGAGCCACCGCACGAAGGGCAGGGCTCGGATCCCGGCCGCCGAGGCGGCGTCGAGGTGGCAGACGTAGGCGCTGTCCGGAATCGGGCTCAGGATCCGAACCCGCTGGGACTGGAGGAGTTCCCGCTGCTCCGCCGAGAGGGAACCCTCGACCTGCACCAGGAACAGGCCCGAGACCGGCGGTTTGGCGATCTCCAAGGCCTTGGCTCTGGTCTTCGCGTCGGGCGGCGGGGGTGTGGTGACCGTGGCGTTCCGGAGGCGGATGAACCGGGCGTCTTGCGCGGTGGCGTGGAGGAGGCAACCCAAGGCCACGACGAGGCCCGCAATCCAACCGCGGAGGTGCATGGACCGGAAGCTAGTCGGAGCCCATCGCCTCCACAAGGCGCGGGCGGACGGGGGGTGAGGCCGAAAGCGTGCCCTGGCCGAGGATCAGGGCGACTTGCAGGAGGGGCGGAACGGGGCGCTGAAGGCCTGCTCGAAATCGTACCCGTCCTGGAAGTCCTTGCGGGAGTCGGTCTCCGTCTTGGAGAGGATCCCATGCTCGACCATGTTGAAGACGATCTCCCCGAAATCCTCCGATCGGTGGATGCCCCATTCCGAGAGGACCGTGAGCGCCATCGGACCGTATTCCTTGAGGGCGTGTTCGCGGATCCCTTCCAGCAGTTCCTGGCCTGTGATGTGGCGGGTCTTGCTGCCGGGTTCCCTCTTCAGGATGCGCTGTGTGTATTCGAGGGCATCCCGGAGGAAGAGGTAGGCATCCCGGTGATACCGGGCATCGGCGGCGACCAGAGCGGCGATCGGGTCTTTGGGGCGGGGGAGTTCCATTCAGGCAGACTCTCAGGGGGCCGGCGCGTGCGTCGCGGTCGCGGCGGACGTTCCGGGATGGCTGGCGATCCAGATCCGTCCACCGATGCCCATCAGCACCACCGCCGTGAGGATCCAGAGGATCCTCAGTTCGTCGGGCGTCAGGTGGCGGGTGAGCGGTCTCATGGTTTTGCGGTTCAGACCACGACCACGTTGACCATCTTGCGCGGCACCACGATGACTTTCTTCACCGTCTTGCCGGCGAGGAAAGGCTGGGCCTTCTCGGCCTTCAGGGCCGCGGCCTCGATCTCGGCGGCGGTGGCATCCACGGGCATGCGGATCACATCGCGCAGTTTGCCATTCACCTGCACCGGCAACTCCATCTCGGTCTCGACCAGCAGGGCCGGGTCGAAGGCGGGCCAGGGCGCGTAGGTCAGCGACGGCGCGGAGGCGGCCCCCACGTGCCGGTGCAACCGGTCCCAAAGTTCCTCGGCGAGGTGCGGGGCGAACGGCGCCAGCACCTGCAGGAACGTCTTGAGCACCGACGACGGGCGGTTCTCCCAGGTCATGGCCCCGTTGATGAATACCATCATGGCGGAGATGGCCGTGTTGAACTGCAGGTGCTCGAGGTCTTGCGTCACCTTGCGGAGGCACTCATGCAGCAGCTTGAGCTGGGCCGGAGTCGGCGCCTCGTCGCGGATGAGCGGCGAGAGGCGGATCAGGTCGAGCAGCCGGGCCGACTCCTCGGAGGCCGGTCCGGCCACCGTGGAGGCCTGCTCGTATTCGGTCTCGGCCTTCTCGTCCACGAACAGTCGCCACACGCGCCCAAGGAATCGGTACACGCCCTCGACACCCTGGGTGTTCCACGGCTTGGTGTCTTGCAGCGGGCCCATGAACATCTCATAGAGCCGGAACGCGTCGGCCCCGTACTCGGCCAGCACGTCGTCGGGGTTCACCACGTTGCCGCGCGACTTGGACATCTTCTGGCCGTCCTCGCCGAGGATCAGGCCCTGGTTGACCAGCTTGAAGAAGGGCTCCGCCGTCGAGACCTGCCCGAGATCGAAGAGGATCTTGTGCCAGAAGCGCGCATAGAGGAGGTGCAGCACGGCATGCTCGGTGCCGCCGACATAGAGGTCCACTCCCGGCGTCTTGCCGCCCGAGCTCATCCAGTAGTCTTCGACCTCGCGGCCCACGAATCCCTGGCCGTTCTTCGCGTCGAGGTAGCGCAGGTAATACCAGCAGGAGCCCGCCCACTGGGGCATGGTGTTGGTCTCGCGTGTGGCCCCGTCGGGAAGGTTCAGCCAGTCCTGGGCGCGGGCCAGCGGCGGTTGACCGTCGGCGGTCGGCTTGTAGTCCTCGAGGGTGGGCGGCAGCAACGGCAGGGCCGTCTCGGGCAGCGCCTCGTGGTACAGGTTCCCCTCGGCATCCTTGCGCCACAGGATCGGGAACGGTTCGCCCCAGTAGCGCTGCCGGCTGAAGAGCCAGTCCCGCAGCTTGAAGTTCACGGTCTTCTGGCCGAGGCCCTTCGACTCCAACCAAGCGGTGATCCGGCGCTTGGCCTCCGCGGTCGGCAATCCGTCGAGCGAGATCTCGGCGTTGGCCGAGTTCACGGCCGTCCCCTCGTCGCAGAAGCCCTGCCAATCGGTCTTCGCATCGGGCGGTTGCACCACCTGCACCACGGGCAGCGCGAATTTCTGGGCGAACTCGAAGTCGCGCTCGTCATGCGCCGGCACGGCCATGATGGCGCCGGTGCCGTAGCTCGCGAGGACGTAGTCGGCGATCCAGATGGGGATCCGGCCGCCGGTGACCGGGTTGAGGGCGTAGGCCCCGGTCCAGACGCCGGTCTTGTCCTTGGCCAGCTCGGTGCGTTCCAGGTCGGACTTCGTCGCGGCGAACTCCTGGTATTGCTTCACCGCGGCGGACTGTTCCGGTGTCGTGATGCCCGCCACCAGCCGATGCTCGGGCGAGAGCACCATGTAGGTCGCCCCGAACAGGGTGTCGGGCCGCGTGGTGAACACCCGGATCTTCTCCGGACGCCCCTCCACCTGGAAATCGACCTCGGCGCCCTCGCTGCGGCCGATCCAGTTGCGCTGCATCTCCTTGAGCGAGTCGGACCACTCGATGGTGTCGAGGTCGGCCAGGAGTCTCTCGGCGTAGGCGGTGATGCGCAGCATCCACTGGCGCATCGGCTTTCGGATGACCGGGAAGCCGCCCACCTCGCTCTTGCCGTCGATGACCTCCTCGTTGGCGAGCACGGTTCCCAGCTCGGGGCACCAGTTCACGGGGGCTTCGCTGACATAGGCCAGGCGTTTGGAATCGCGGTAGGCGCGCCGCTGCGACTCGGTCCGGCAGTCGGCCGGGTAGGTCAGCGTGTCGATGGGCTCGGCCTTGTTCGTGGCCGGGTTGAACCAGGAGTTGTAGATCTTGAGGAAGATCCACTGCGTCCAGCGGAAGTATTCCGGATCGGTGGTGGCCACCTCGCGCGACCAGTCGTAGCTGAAGCCCAGCGACTGGATCTGCCGGGTGAAGTTGGCGATGTTGGTCTCGGTGGTGATCCGCGGGTGCTGGCCGGTCTTCACGGCGTACTGCTCCGCCGGCAATCCGAACGAGTCCCACCCCATCGGGTGCAGCACGTTGAAGCCCTGGGCGCGGCGGTAGCGGGCCAGGATGTCGGTCGCCGTGTAGCCCTCGGGATGCCCCACGTGCAGTCCCGCCCCGGACGGGTAGGGGAACATGTCGAGGATGTAGAACTTCGGCGGCAGCTCCTGGGCCCCCGCGACCTTGCCGCCCAGCCCATGGCGCAGCCCGAACGGATGCGACTCCGGGATGGGTTCGCCCGGATTCCAGGCCCGGAAGGTCTGTTCCGAAGCCCAGTGCTGCTGCCACCGGGGCTCGATCAAGTGGAACGGGTATTGCCGCCTCGCCATAAAGGCCGGGATCATGGCGACCGCCCCCCCGCCGAATCAACCCGGGACTCCGTCCGCCTCCGAAGGGGTCGGTCCCACACTTTTGCACAAAAGGGGCCGCTCCCTCGCCAAAACCGGCCATGGGGTCAAACCCGCACCTGTCACAGATGTGGGTTTGACCCCTTGAGCGCTCGCTGGGGTCGTCGACTAGCGTCGGACAACCCGGGCCGGCCTCATGTAAGTCCCGCAGGTCTCACGGATGACCAATGCAGGGGTGAGCAATTGACTGCGTGGCGGCAGCGTCGGATCCGTCAGGCGATCCAGCATGGCCCTCATGGCAGCGACAGCGATCTCGCGGCAGGGTTGGTGGATCGTGGTCAAGGGTTTGGCCAGAAGGGTCGCGTAGCGGACATCGTCGAAGCCGGCGATCCGGATATCCTCGGGAACTCGATAACCCTCCCGTTGCAAGGTCTGCAACAACTCGGCGGCGGTGTGGTCGTTGGCGCAAATCAGGGCATCCCAGGGGCGTCCGGCCATCAGGTTGCGGACAAAACGGGCCTCCGTGGGATCGCCCAGATGGACCCAGCGCCGTGAGAGTTCGAGACTGTGGCGTGCGATGGCGGCCTGCGCTCCCGCAATGCGGGCATCCACGGTCGAGGCGGAATCTGGCCGAGCGACAAAAGCAAGCCGATCACATCCGAGTTTGAGGAAATGCTCCGCGAGCAGGAATCCGGCCGCCATATTGTCGAGGCCCACGAGGTCGAGATCGCTGCGTTTCGGGAACGGTCCGATATCGCGGTCGATGAGGATGACAGGTATTCCTGCCAGCCGGAGGCGTTCGGCGATCTCACGGTTGGCCTCCTCGCGTCGTGGGATCAGTTCGAATGGTGCGAAGAAGACGCCGTTCACGCGCTGTGCGATGAACTGGTCGCAGATCTCCCGGGCTTGTTCCAGGCTGAGGTCGACATCGTTGCGTGGATGCTGTCCTCCGCACCACAGAAGGCTGAAATGGCGCGCACGTGCCACGCTCGCCAGTTCTCCGCAGATCTGCTCGAAAATCTCCGTGCGCCCGAGACCGGGAATCAGCAGGCCCAGGCGACCATCGGCTCCTTGCGATGTCGCCGCCGGTTGGCGGACAAAGCTGCCTGAACCCATGCGCCGCTCGACGAGTCCTGCGGCTTCCAGGTCCTTGAGCGCCCGGATGACCGTGGGGCGGGACACCCCATGCTGTCGGACCAACTGCGCTTCACTGGGCAACCGAGCCCCCACGGAATACCGGCCGATGATGATCGCCTGCTCTAGTTCCCGGGAGATCCGCCGGTGTTTGGGCTCCGTTTCCGACATGCGGTCATCTGGCCTCACCTGTCACTGACAGGTCAACAACCTGTCAGCACAGGAAACTGACAAGGTGAGCGAACCTGAATTGGTTTTGGGAGACGTCCCCCAACAGTCTGTCGCCGATCCCAAGAACATCACCGCCCCCGGACGGATGCCCCATACCAGATGAATCGCCGAATCGAGTTCCTGAACCCGCCGCCACTGCTCGGCCTCCTGTGCGTGCTCCTGCTCGGCCGATTGGTTGCGGCGGAAAACTCCATGGTCTTCCCGGAGAAGTGGCGTCCGCGGTTCCATTTCACTCCGGTGGACACCTGGATGAACGACCCGAACGGACTGGTCTATTTCGAAGGCGAGTACCATTTGTTCTACCAGAACAATCCGTTCGGGAACCGTTGGGGTCACATGAGCTGGGGGCATGCGGTCAGCCGGGATCTTGTGAGTTGGGAACACCTGCCGCTCGCCCTCGCCGAAGAGGACGGCATGATGATCTTCTCCGGCAGTGCCGTGGTGGACTGGAAGAACACCTCGGGTTTCGGCCGCGAAGGCAAGCCTCCGCTCGTGGCCATCTACACGGCTCACCATACGAAAAAGCCGCTTCAGAACCAGCACATCGCCTACAGCAACGACCGGGGGCGGACGTGGGTGAAGCACGACGGCAACCCGGTGCTGGACCTCAAGATGGAGGACTTCCGCGATCCGAAGGTGCTGTGGCATGAGCCGACTTCGCACTGGATCATGACGGTGGCGTTGCCCAAGGAGGCGAAGGTCCATTTCTACGCATCACCCGATCTCAAGCGCTGGAACTATGTCGGTGAGTTCGGCGGGGCAGGGGCCACGAATGGTCTTTGGGAATGTCCGGACCTGTTCCAACTGCCGGTCGAAGGCGATCGGGTCACCCGCAGGGAACCGCGATCCGGCGATCGCCGCTGGGTCCTCATCGTGAACATCAATCCGGGTGGTCCGGCCGGAGGTTCTGGTTGCCAGTATTTCATCGGAGACTTCGACGGGAGACGATTCGTCCCGGATCCGGCCACCCACGCCAGACCTTCGCAACCGCTTTGGGCCGACTGGGGTCGCGACTTCTATGCGGCGGTTTCATGGAGCGACATCCCCGAGCGCGACGGCCGCCGTCTTTGGCTCGGTTGGATGAGCAATTGGGAGTACGCCAACGATGTGCCGACCGAGCCATGGCGCAGTGCCATGACCGTGCCGCGCGAACTCGTTCTTCGCCGCTTACCGGCGGGATTCCGTCTGCTGCAACGGCCCATCCGCGAACTGGACAAGCTCCGCGATGGCGGTGCCTCGTTGCGGGGAACCTCGATCGAGAGAGCCAATGCCTGGCTCGCCAAGCGGAACATTCCGGGAGGACTGGCGGATCTGGAGCTTCGAGCCGACCGGATCCCCGCCTCGGGGACGCTGTCACTCGTATTCCGGCATGCCGGCAGTGGCGAGACGATCATCGAGGCCGATTTCACCGCCGGCAGTCTGCGTGTGGACCGCAGGCGCTCCGGTCGCGGCGATTTCAGTCGCGCGTTCCCGGGGATCCACACCGCGCCTCTGCGGGTCGTCGATGGCAAGCTCGACCTGCGAGTCCTCTGGGACACCTCTTCGGTGGAGGTCTTCGCCCAGGGCGGCGAGAGCGTCGTGACCGACCTCGTCTTGCCCGATTCGACACATCTGGAGTCGGCGATGGTGGCCACAGGGGAGGCCCGTGGCATTCGCATCGATTCCATTTCCCTGAGGCCGTTGAAGCCGGCGTCGTTTGTCGCGAAGCAACCGAGACGCTGACTGCAAACTGCACCGCCTCGCCTCCTTTGGCTCCCTTTGTTTCGACGTCATCAAACACTGGATCATCCTCGCTACGACCGAGTTTCCTGAGAATGTTCCCCCATCCATCCCCCCAATCGATTCGATGAACAGACGCATCTTCTTCTGGTCCCTGACCTCGGCGTTGGCCGGATTCCTCTTCGGCTTCGACACCGTGGTGATCTCCGGTGCGGAGAAGACCATCCAAGCCCTATGGCAACTGAGTTCCGTGATGCACGGCATCGCCATGGCCTCCGCGCTCTACGGCACGGTCCTTGGTTCGTTGCTCGGAGGGTGGCCGACGGACCGATTCGGACGGAGGTCGACCCTGCTGGGGATCGGAGTCCTCTACTTCGTCTCCGCTGTGTGGTCGGGCCTGGCGACGGACGTCTATTCCTTCATCTTCGCCCGGTTCATCGGCGGGGTCGGTGTCGGCATCTCGACCGTGACCGCACCGCTCTACATTTCGGAGATCGCACCTCCGGATCGCCGGGGACGACTGACCGGTCTGTTCCAGTTCAACATCGTCTTCGGCATCCTGATGGCGTTCCTCTCGAATGCGCTTCTGGTGAACCTGGGTGAGAATGCCTGGCGTTGGATGCTCGGGGTGGAGGCCTTCCCGGCGCTGCTCTACACGATCCTTTGTCTGGGAATCCCGGAAAGCCCGCGTTGGCTTCTTGGCCGGAAAGGCGACCGGACGCAGGGCATCGAGGTTCTGCGTCTGATCGAACGCGATGCCTCCCAGACCGCCATCGAGGCGCACGCCGACCAGATCATGGCGGCCTCCGACGAGGTCGGTCTCCGCGGTGGATTCTGGTGCTGGAATCTCCGGGTGCCCATCCTGCTGGCCTTCCTCATCGCCTGTTTCAACCAACTCTCCGGCATCAATGCGATCCTCTACTTCGCGCCGCGGATCTTCGAACTGACCGGCCTCGGGGCGAAGGCGGCGTTGCTGCAATCCGTGGGCATCGGGATCACCAACCTCATCTTCACGTTCGTCGGACTGGAACTGATCGATCGCCTGGGTCGGCGAACCTTGTTGTACATCGGATCGTTCGGCTACATCGCCTCGCTTGGCTTGGTCTCGTGGGCGTTCTTCACGCGGCATTACGCCATCGTGCCTGCGTGCATCTTCGCCTTCATCGCCGCCCACGCGATCGGACAGGGGGCGGTCATCTGGGTGTTCATCTCCGAGATCTTCCCCAACCGGCAGCGTGCCGAAGGCCAGGCGCTCGGGAGCTCCACTCATTGGGTGTTCGCGGCGTTGCTCACCACCTTTTTCCCCCAGATGGTCGAATCGTTCGCCCCCGGACAGGTGTTCCTCTTCTTCTGCATCATGATGATGGTCCAACTCGTCTGGGTGAAGCTGATGGTGCCCGAAACCAAGGGTGTGCCGCTCGAGGAGATCCAGCACCGGCTCGGGATCAGCGAGCGATGAAGATGAACCATCGAGCGAGCTGATTTCACGATGAACCTGCCTCCGAAGGTCGTCAGCATCGGCGAGGTGCTCTGGGATGTCCTGCCGTCAGGGCCGCAACTGGGCGGAGCCCCCGCGAACCTCGCCTGCCATGTCCGAGCACTGGGGGCGGCCGCCGACCTCATTTCGCGGGTGGGACACGATCGGTTGGGCGATGAGGCGCTGGGGCTGCTTGCGGCACGCGCGATCGATCTGGCCGGCGTCGTCCGCGACCCGCATCGGCCAACTGGGACCGTGGCCGTGGAATTGACCGCCGATGGGCAACCCCGCTTCGAGATCATCGAGGCCGTGGCCTGGGACTCGATCACCGCCACCGACCATTCCCTTGACCGCGTGCGCCGAGCCGACGCCGTCTGTTTCGGTTCCCTGGCGCAGCGTTCCCCCGAAGCCAGGCATGCCATCCAGCGGCTCGTGGCGGCGTGTCGGCCGTCATCGCTGCGGGTCTTCGACATCAACCTTCGCGAGCCATTCTACGACGACGATGTCATCGAGAGTTCGCTGCATCTGGCCAATGTCCTGAAGCTCAACGAAGCCGAGCTTCCGGTGGTTGCCCGACAGTTCGGTCTGCGAGGCTCGGTGCAAGAGCAGATCGAAGCGCTGGCACAGCGTTTCGCCCTCGATGTGGTGGCCCTGACCCAGGGGGCGTCAGGAAGCCGGATCCTTCGTGGAGGTCGATGGACATTCGAGGCGGGCCGAACCGTGTCGGTCGTCGATGCGGTGGGAGCTGGCGATGCCTACACCGCGGGATTGGTGCTCGGGTTGCTGTTGCAGTGGCCCACCGAGGAGTTGTTGAAGAGGGCCACGGACGTCGCCGCATTCGTCTGCACCTGTGCGGGTGCGACGCCACGGCTGCCGGAACAGCTTGTCGCACCGTTCGCGGATGCCCTGGGCGCATCTGCGGGGCGAGCGTGAGCGGCGACTCAAGCTCTTGGTGCGGCGGCAAGATCAGCGTCGCAAAGGCCATCCTGTTCAGTGGGCGGGGTTGATTGCGGGGCGGTTTCGGGGATGATCAGGGCATGATTTCCCGACGCGAATGGTTGGTGGGCGGCGCTGCCGTTGTGGCGGCCGCGGGCTGCAAGACTCCGGAGTCGTCCGCGGTCCGGGTGCGGGTGTGGGACGAGCGACAACCGGCCCAGAAGAAGGCCTATCCGAATTGGTTGGGCAACCGGATCGCCGATCACCTGCGCACCGTCCCTGGCCTGTCCGTGGAGTCGGTTTGCCTCGATGATCCGGAGCAGGGCCTCCGCAGCCTGGATTCCGTGGATGTGCTGGTCTGGTGGGGGCATGTGCGTCATGCCGAGATCGAGCCGGCCACCGCCGCCCGGATCGTCGAGCGGATCCGCGCCGGGAAACTTTCTCTGCTGGCCCTGCATTCGGCGCACTGGTCCCGTCCGTTCGTCGAGTCCATGAACGCCGTGGCGCGGGAGCGTGCGTTGGCGGCCCTGCCTGAGGCCGAGCGTGCCCGCGCGGTGCTGGTCGAGAGCGATCTGCTGCCCCGGCCGTGGATGGCCCCGAGCGCCAAGGAGCGACTGTCGCCCGATGTCCAATACCGCCGTCCGCCCCAGGGACCGGTCGAGGTGCGGTTGCTCCGGGCCAATTGCTGCTTTCCGGCCTACCGGGGTGATGGCAAGCCCAGCGAGGTCCGCGTCCGTTTGCCGCGCCACCCCATCGCCCAAGGGTTGCCCGAATCCTTCACCATCGATCAGACCGAGATGTACGACGAACCCTTCCACGTGCCGGCTCCGGACGAGGTGGTGCTCGAGGAGCATTGGGCTGCGGGTGAGTGGTTCCGCAGCGGCTCGGTGTGGCGTCTGGGACAGGGCCGCATCTTCTATTTCCGTCCCGGGCACGAGACCTACCCCGTCTTCTTCAACCCCCACGCCCTCCGCGTTGTCGCCAACGCGGCCCGATGGTTGGGCAAGGCCTGAGGGGCGGCGTGGCCTCCGGGCCGATGCGAGGGAAACGCCCCGCACCGGCCGTGGGTCCCCAGCGCCTCAGGGCAGGGGATCGATCCGGTAGAACTCCTGGTCGGCATCGGCCGGCAGGATGAGCTCGATGGAGCCCTGCCCGGTGTTGACGGGTGCGAGGTTCCCGAGAGTCGCCCCACGGCGGAGCACCCAGCGGTTGGTCGACTCCGCCTGGATGGCCATCTTCACCAGATGGTTGCCGAGCATGCGTCCCGACAGAGGGCGATCCCCTCCGGCCGGGATCCGGTCGATGAACGCGTAGCCGCGATCGCCCAGGAATCCCTTGTACCGCGACGGGTTCGCCCGGTTGTAGGGCGGCAGATTCTCCCGCGACATCGTGTAGCTGCGGGTCATTCCGGTGAGGGGATCGGTCGCCTCGACCCGATCGAACAACCGCGACAGTCGGGCCAGTTCGTTGGTGGTGGCGAAGGTGGGGCGGAAGTTCGCCGCCGGTTCGAATCGACCGACCACGGTCAATTGGAAGGTTCCCAGCACCCGCCCACCCCGCGGGCCATCGGCCCGGACCGAATACCGACCGGAGTCGCTGTTGGCCAGAGGGCCGAGCCGCAGGGTCCGGTTGGTCGTCGCCAGAACCGTCTGGGAACCCCGCAGCAGCGAATATCGCAGCGGCGTGTCGCCGAGTTGGCCCGTGACGGGCAGCTCCAGCGATTCCCCCACGGTTCCGCGGATCCAGGTACCGTCGGCCGCCAAGGTCAGTTCAACCAATGCGGGGGCTCGCCGGGTCAGGCGCAGCGGGGCCGACTCGGCCGCGCCGTGGGCGTTGGTCGCCACCAGGCGGTAGACACCCTCCGCCCAAGCCTCGTCGGGCGTGAGGGCGAAGCCGTTGGTGCCGCTGGCCACGACGCGTCCCGTGGCGTTCTTCCACAAGAAGGTCATGGGACGCACGCCGCGGACCCGCACGCCTGGGTCCAGTCGCTCGCCCGGGACGAAGGACAGTTCGGCCGGAGGAAGCCCGATTTGCGGTGCCGGCCCCAGGGGCAGCCGTTCCCGCTCAAGGTCCGTCCACAGCGGCAGCAGCCCGACCTGCAATCGTCGCGCGCTCCACATCACTGCCCGTTCGCGATCGGTCGACACCAGCAGGCGCTCGGCGTTCGCGTCGGCCTTCCGGAAGAGAACGGCCCGACCCGAGACTGCATCGAGGATGAAGACCCCGCTGGGCCGCCCGGAGAGTCCTCCGGGGGAGCCGAGGCCGAGGAACCCCTGGGTCAACCGCGGGTAGGGGCCGTCCGTCGAGGCCATCGGCAGCAGACCTCCCGGCGGCAGCGGCCCCAGGGACCGCACCGCATGCCAAGCCGTCACCCGATCATAGGACAGCTCGATCAGCTCGGGCGTCTCGCCACCGAGCACCTGCAGCAGGCTCACGATCCGGTCGCCCTGACCGTGGCTGCCGAGGTGCTGGATCGGTCGCCCCCGATAGGCGGCCAGTTCCGCCTCGAGCGAATGGGTGACCTTGGCCACCGAACGCCTCGACTCCGCCGAGAAGCTCGTGTTGACCGAGCCCGCACCCGAAAGGACATCGGTCACCACGCGCCCGACATACTGCCCCACGGCCTCGCGGATCGCCGTGTTCACCGATTCCGTCACCGCCGTCTGCGCGGCCTGCTCGATGACCATGAGGTCGAGGGCGATGGCCTGGCTGGCGCCCGTGGGGTCCGGCGCGATCGACAGGATCGCCTCCAACCAACGGGCCTGCCGGATCAGGTTCATCCAGCAGTCGTCGCCCGAGCGATAAGGCGACAGGGATTCCAGGAACCGTTCCATGAACCGGGAGACGGTCTCAGTGCCACCGCCGAGCCGCTCGTCGAAATGCTCCCCGAGCACCTCGTGGACCAGGCCCTGCGTGATGCGCGAGAAGTCCATCGCCCTCAACAGGTAGTCCATCAGGTGGTCCTGCAGGCTCAGGTCCAGGTTCAACTCCGGGAAGGTCTTCCGGAACTGCTCGATGACCATGCCCTCGATCACCGACTGGAATCCCAGCCGGCCGAGGTCGAGCTCCAGGCCCTCGAAGAGTGTGTCCAGCGGCGTGGTGAGGAACGAGCCCAGGTCGGTCACGTTCAGGATCTGTTCGAAGCGCAGGCGCTCGCCTTCACCCTGCAAGTTGAACCGGCCGATCACCTGGGCCACGGTCCGGTCGAGGATGTCGACGTCGCGGGTTCTGGCGCTCAAGACGGCTCCGACCCCGTCGGCCACCAGGTCGGCCACCAGCGCCAGCAGCTTCTTGTTGTAGATCCCGATCGCGAAGGACTTCCGCAGGCCGCTCCAGCCCTCCACCTTGGCCACCACCGGATCGATCGCTCCGAACAGGCCGGCCTGCACCTCCAGCAGGTGGGATTGGAATCGTTCGCGGGCGGCGATCTCGAAGCGCGGGAACCCCTCGAAGCCGGCGTAATGCGCGGCGATCTTGAGGCCCTCGTAGTAGATGCGGTTGTCCCACTCGATGCGGATTCCGTCCTCCCACGACTTGAACAGGGAGCGCGCCAACGACGGCAGGTCGTCGGGGAAATCACACCCGATGACGAACTCCACCGTCCATGTCACCGGGTTCAGGTTGATGAAACGGATCAACCCGTCCACGGCGAGGCCCAGGCTGCTGTGGCTGACTCGATCGACAAACTGACGCACCGTGTCGTCGATGAAGGGCAGGTCGGGGACCAGCGCCTTGAACACATGATCCACCACGAAGGCATCGATCCTGAGGGCGTCGAAGTAGTCCTTCAGGCGATTGCGCAGGATGAGCATCCGCTGCCCGAAATCGTCGATGGCCAGCGATCCCTGCACCACCTTGTTCAACGACAACTCCGCGAAGACCCGATTGAAGTAGCCCTCGATCACCCCTTCCAGGCGCGTCTCCAATTGCCGCAACGAGATCGCCCGCAGCGCCTCGCGCACCGTGGTCTGCCGGTCGAGGTCGAACTGCCGCAGGTAAACGTCGAGGTTCTCGTCGAAACCGGGATCCAGCCTCAGGAAGTCGATCAGGGCCTGGTGGCGTCCGGGGATCGCATCGAGCAGAAGCCCTTTGAGGTCGAGCGTCTGCGACAGGCGCTCGTTCCGCGGAACCATGCCGGCCACGATCCGGCTCATCGGCAGGTGAAGGTTCGCCTCGGGCAGGAACCCGGTGAGTTGCACGCTCAGGGGCGACACATGCAGGGGACGCGTCAGCTCGATCCATTCGTAGGTGATCGATCGTGGTTGGGCATCCTCTCCGCCGGACAGCCGGGCCGAGCCCGATTGGTCGAACATCGGCCACTCCGGGGTGTTCCGGAAGAACATCATCGAGTCATGGAGTTTCCGCGCCGGCGTGGTCCCCAGCGCCTGATTCTCCGGAAGGCCGGCCTGCACCACAATCGAGGAGAATCCGACGCCCTGGGCGCCCGGGCCCTTGGGGAATCCCAGCGGGAGCGATCCCTGGCCGATGGAGTAGCGCGAGAACAGGTAACCGTCGGAGAGCGGCAGCCCCAGGTCGTACAGCGAGGAGGTCGAATAGACCTTGCCTTGCACGAAGAGGTCCCCGCCGCGCGGGTACATCCGCGAGGTGACCGTCTGCAGCGGGGCCGCCGAGGTGTCGGGACTCTCCAAGGTGCGCATCCCCGAGAAAGTGAAGGTCCCGTTGGTCTGCCACCGGTAGGTGTAATACGCGGCGGCCTGTGCGAACGACGACTGGTCCTGCGCATAGAGCCAACCCTCCCGCAGGAAGACCGTGCCGAGTTCCATGCCGTGGTTTCCTCCGGTCGGCCAGACCACCGCCGGGCCCGCATCGACCAAGGGGCGGAGCGTCTGGACACGCCGCGGGGCGCCCCACTTCGACACGTCGATCACCTGGACCACGTCCTGGTGGACGACATGCTGGCCAGGCAGCGGTTCACGCTGGATCACCCACAGGTACGGTCCATCTTGCCACACCTGCTGGATGGGCAGATCGGATCCGAGCAGCGGAAACAGGTCGGGGCCGAGCTTGCCGGGGACCGCCTGGCCCAGGACTGAATCCAAGACCGAAACCGAGGGTGATGGTGCCGAGGTCGGCAGAGCCTGAGCGAGGGCGATTAGACCACTCCAGAGGAGGAGTGAACCGCAGGCGACCCATCGGTGGATCCGGCGGAATTCCTGTCTGAGGGTGTCGATTTGAATCGGGGAACGGAGCATGGGGTATTGGATTGATGGGATGCCCCAATCCTTCTCGATCGTCCACGGGATTTCGCCGTGGATGCACTTTCCCGATCCATGGCGCGAAATATTGGTGATCGGGATCGCCAAAAACCAAGGTGCAGAAGTGTCCAGTGCCCGCTGGAATGCCGTCTGGTGTGGTCGGCGGAATCGATGCCCTGTCGCTTTCCACCGTCACCCGATCAACGACCTCCCGATTCACGCCCCGACGGGGCGGATCGGATAGGCTTCCACCGAGACCCCTCGGCAGTAATGGGCCAGATCCGGTGGCCTGTTCGGGATCGGCAACCCGTTCCACGCCAGAGGCAAGGCGCTCCAGGTCGAGAACTGCGCCTGGGATGCCTCATATGGGGCGTGGCTGACCTGACCTTCGTGCAGGCGACCCCGGCGCTGGGTGAAGAACCGGTAACGTTCCAGCAGATGATGCTCCAGCGTTCCCGGTGACGAGGCCTCGGGAATGGACACCGGGCGCCACGCGTACTCGGCCCGGCCGCGGTTCGTGCCCCATCGACGGCAGCGGAGGGTGAACTCGTCGGTGGTCGCCCCGAAGCCCATCGAGGCATGCCGGTAGGGCAGGCTGAAGAAGGTCCGCGCGATCCAGACCGCGATGGCTCGGTCGCAATCGAGAGACAGGAAGTAGACACCCGGCCGCCCCAGCGGATCGCGAACATACAGGCGGACATTCAGTTCCCGGAAGAACGACAGCCAAGGCACCGCCGGCAGGAACCGGGGGCGGACTGCATCCATCAAGAACCCGACGATCCCCACATAGGACTTCCCGTGATGCTCATCGAGCGTGAGCCCCGGGGGCAGGAGTGCCTGGAGGCGTTCCGATTGCTCGACCCAGTGGAGGAAGAACAGGTGGTTCCAACACTGGTGCATCGCGGGGTGTGAAGTAGGCTGTCGTTCGTTCGGCCCCGGCCTCGCATGGGGAGTGTGATCCGGTTGCATGCCGGCAACTGTGTAGCCGGAGGGAGCCACCACCGGCAAAGCAAGTGATTGGAAAACTCCACCCGCCGTTTCCCATGCCGGGAGCCCGGTGCTCACTGCTTGAACGCCCACAGGTTCCGGCGGGTCCGCAGCAGGAACAGGCCCTGCGAGATCGCCGGGGAGGCTTGGACCTCCTCGCCCTCGACCAGGGGATTCCGGGAGACCACGCGGAAGGTCTTCGAGGCGTCCAGCACGGTCGTCTGCCCGTTGTCGCCGACGAAGTAGAGGCGGCCACCGGCCGAAACGGGCGAGGCCGAGAAGTTGCCGCCGACCCGTTCCTGCCAGACGATCTTCCCGGTGGTGGCCTCGTAGCAGGTGGCCATGCCGGTGTCGGTCATGGCGTACACATGGCCGTCGAGGTGGATCAGCGATGGCACCTTCGGCTCGCCGCGCTTCTGTTCCCAGACGAGGTTGGATTGCTTGAGCGCGCCCTCGCCGCCCAACCGGAATGCCTTGATGCCCTCCTTGCCGCCCCAACCGCCCGAGCAGAACGCCAGCCCATCACCGATCACCACCGACGGCACCTTGCCTTCGCCGGGCACGTCGCTGGTCCAGAGCAGGGTGCCGGATTTCAGGTCGAATCCTTGGAGTACGTCGCCCGCTTCGGTCACGATCTGGCGACGCCCTTTCGGATCGTTCCACAGCACCGGCGTGCCGTGCGAGATGCGCGAGCGCCCGCGACCGGTCCGCCACCGTTCCTTGCCGGTCTTGGTGTCGAGCGCCACCACATAAGACTTCTCCCAGGGGATCTGCCAGCCGACCTTCTTGTCCGGGCCCTCGCTGCTGGCGTCCCGCGACATGATGAGCAGCCCATCGTGGAGGAGCAGGGCGGTGCCCAGGCCATGTTGGCTGTAGAAGGGGTGTTCCCGGTTGATCCACAGCGGCTTTCCGTCGAAGTCCACCGCCGCGAAGCTGCCGTCCCCGAAGCAGGCATAGACCCGCTTGCCGTCGGTCGCCGGCGTGGGGGTCGCGTACGAGTTGCGGGTCTCCTTGCGGCGGGGTACCTGGCGGAACACCTCGGTGTTCCAGAGAATGCGACCGGTCTTGCGTTCCAGTCCGAGGATCCGGCACGACTCGCCGTTGTCGGTGGTCGTGGTCACGAAGACCCGGTTGCCGTACACGATCGGTGACGACCACGACTCGCCCGGGATCTCGGTCTTCCAAGCCAGGTGTTCGGTCGCCGACCAGGTCGTGGGAACCGAGGTCTCCTTGGAGTGGCCCTGGCCATCGGGTCCGCGGAATTGCGGCCAATGCTCGGCGTGGGCGGCCCAGGCGACCAGCCCCAGGGTCAGGAAGGTGTTCCGCAGGGAGTTCATGCCGTGAGAATGCCTTCGGCGGCCAGCCTGAGAAGGGTGGATTTCGCCCGGACTCCGAATCGACGGGCCCGCTCAGCGGTGTCTTGGGGCCCGATGGTCTGCGGACCTTGGTTCGCCGCCAGGATTGTCACCCGGGAGAGCGACTGGGAACTTGGCCTCGGTCGAGAGAGGCAAGCCAATCCCAAAGACCCTACCGTGAACGCAATCTTGAGCAGACTTTTCGGGGCGTCGCTGTTTCATCGAGAACCTGCGATCGCAACCCCCTGGGCGATCGTCGGCTGGTGGGAAGTGCGCCGTGTTCCCTTCAACCTGATCGTCGGGATGGTTGGAATCGTGACCGTAGCCACGGGTTCGCTGGCCATGAGCGTCACGAACGCTTTCCTGGAAACGCCCCTTCACCGGCCGGATCCTCCGCTGTTTTTCTTCGCGCTGATTTACGCCTTGGTGGTGAACCTGTTCTACACGGGTGGTTGGTTGGCGGAGTTGCTTTGGCGTCGCATGTGGGGCGGGCCGCACGGGGAGCTGGCCACGCTGTCGTTCCGCCTTGGACTGCTGTTTTCGATCCTGATCACCCTGTTGCCGGCCGTCATCGCCGTGGCCTTCGCCGTCCACGCGATCGTCACACGACGGCCACTGATCGCTCCTTGAGACTCCCTGCTGGAAATCGGCGAAACGGGTGTATTCATGGGATCGCCCGCGACTGTGTGGCGCTTTCATCCTGCT
The DNA here is from genome assembly GCA_964386625.1 of uncultured Akkermansia sp. Taxonomy (GTDB): domain Bacteria; phylum Verrucomicrobiota; class Verrucomicrobiia; order Limisphaerales; family UBA9464; genus SXXZ01. The sequence continues at coordinate 28,778 of CAYLTF010000030.1, forward strand.
GCCAGTCCGGCTCGAATCCCTCAACGTCGATAAAGACGGGGGGATTCCTCAGTGGGCTTTGCCTCGAAGGGGCTCGCCGGAGGAAACTTCCTCTTGGCATTGGATCGCCCGCAAGCAACGCTCATTGCCATCGGAAGTCCATGCGTTTGCATGAATCCCCGGTCTCCCATTCGGAGTTCATCGGGCCGGCTTAGCTCAGCGGCAGAGCAACGGTTTTGTAAACCGTGGGTCGTCGGTTC
>CAYLTF010000031.1:0-28609 GCA_964386625.1 uncultured Akkermansia sp.
CCCCAGGTCGGCGACCTCGTTCGTCCCGATTGAGTGGACCACCCGCCGACGCCACCGATCCCAGGCGATGCGATCGGCCCGGCCCATCCGGTGGGGCGGCTCTCTTGACCCATGCTCGGAGCGGTCTCTACCCTGAGCAGGTGCGATCCCTCTGCCATCTTGTTCGCCACTTGATCCTGACGGCGAGCGCCCTCCTGGGCCTCCTCATCCCCGCCACCGCCTCGGCCGCCGAGACGGTCCCCGGTCTGGCTCAGACCCTGAAGTCCGGAGGCCGGAGTGATCACCGCTCCTCCGATGGCATCGCGCTGTTCGTGCCGGCAGGTGAACCGGCCACCCCCTTCATTCCGGCCGGACCCTTCACGGCGTCCTGGTCGGGAGACCTTTCCGTCGATCTGCGCGGCGAGTACGTGTTCCACGGCCTCTTCAATGGGCACCTGAAGATCACCCTCAACGACGCTGTGGTGCTCGATGCCGATGGAAAGAATCCCGCGTGGGTGGAGAGCCAGAAGGTTCGACTCAACAAGGGTGCCAACAAGCTCGTCGCGGAATATGCCGGCCCGCAATCCGGCGACGCCTTGGTCCGAGTTTATTGGTCTGGCAAAGAGGTTCCCTTCAACCCGATTCCCGTCGGGTCGATGAGCCATGCCTCCAGCCCTGAGATCACCCAGGCCGACCTGGTGCGTCGGGGTCGGGATCTCTTCGCCGAGCACCGCTGCGCCCAATGCCATTCGTCCCCGGGCGGCATGCCTGAACTGGCAGCCGATGCCCCGACCTTCGCCGGGATCGGCTCGCGCCGTCGCTACGGTTGGCTCGCCCAATGGGTGGCCAAGCCCGGATCCCTGAGACCGGGTTCGCCGATGCCCGCCCTCTTCCACGGGCCCGAGGCCACCGCCCAAGCCGAGGCCGTGGCCGCATTCCTCTCGACGCTGAAGGCTCAGCATCCGCCGTCGCCTGCCGCCCCGTCCTCGGCTGAGGCGGTCGAGGCCGGGAAGGCCCTCTACGAGAAACTCCACTGCGTCGCCTGCCACATCGCCCCGGGCGACTCCCAGGAGCCCAGCGCTACCCGGATTTCCCAGAAACAAGTGCTGGCCAAGTTCACCCCGGGAGCCCTCGTGGCCTTCCTGAAGAAGCCCTCGGAACACTTCGCCTGGATCCGCATGCCCGACTTCAAATTGTCGACGGAAGAAGCCTCGCACTTGGCCGCCTATCTGGAGTCCGCCGCGGACAAACCCTCCGAGCAGGCCACCCCGACCGATGAGGCCCTGATCCTCAAGGGGAAGCATCTGGTCCAGAACTCCGGGTGCCTGAACTGCCATGCCTCGGATCTCCAGAACGCTTTCAAGGCCCGGTCCCTGGCCGAGTTGAAACCCGAATCCTGGTCCTCGGGCTGCCTCGCTGAATCGCCTGCTGCCGGCTCCAAGGCTCCCCGCTTCGCGCTGACCGCCTCCGATCGCAAGGCCCTCGCGTCCTTCGGACAGACCGACCGTTCCTCCCTGACCCGCCATACGGCGGCGGACTTCCTGGAGCGCCAATCGGTCTCCCTCAATTGTCGCGAGTGCCATGGGAAATTCGAAGGCTTCCCGGCCTGGGAGCTCCTCGGCGGCAAGCTCAAGCCGGAATGGGCCACCCGCTTCATCGCCGGAACCGAATCGTGGAAGCCCCGGCCTTGGCTCGAGTCGCGGATGCCTGCCTTCCCGACCCACGCCAAAGGGTTGGCCCAAGGGTTGGCGACCGCCCATGGCCTGCCTGCGGTGACCCCGGCCAGCGCCGACGAAGCACCCGACGCGGAGTTGGCCAAGGTCGGCCACAAGTTGGTCGGCACATCCGGCGGGTTCGCCTGCATTTCATGCCATAGCATCGGTGAATTCGGGGCCACACAGGTCTTCGAGGCACCGGGCATCAATCTGGCGCACTCGTTCGAGCGACTGCAGCCGGACTTCTACCGCCGGTGGCTGCGCAATCCAGTCTCCATCGATCCCAACTCCAAGATGCCTGCCTACTTCGACGAGGACGGCAAGAGCGCCCTCGCCGATGTCCTGGAGGGAGACGGTCCGAAGACCATCCGAGCCTTGTGGGAATACCTCCGACTCGGCTCAAAGATGCCCAAACCGGAGTGACCGCCTGAGGGGCCAGGAGCCCTGGATCCCAAGAAAAGGGCCCTGGCCGCCGACGCGGTCCAGGGCCCTGCTTGTTGAGTTCGGGAACGGCCCTCGGAGCGGCCGTCGCCACGGGGTCACCAGCGCACGGCTTCGAGGTACTTCAGCGACTGAGGGATCTGCTGCACGCTCGAGGCCGACTCATCCTCGATGAAGTAATGCTTCACGCCGGACTTCTTGGCCGCCTTGAGGATCTTCGGCCAATCCATCTGACCGGTGCCCAGGGCCACATCGTTGTTCGGGTCGGTGCCACCGTTGTGGAACCCGGTGGGCACGCCCTTCTTCAGGTCCTTCAGGTGCATCAGCTCCCAGCGGCCCGGGTATTTGGCCAACCATGCGGCGGGATCCTCCCCGGGGTACTGCACCCAAAGCACGTCCATCTCGAACGTCACATAGCGCGGATCGGTCTCCTGGATCAGGATGTCCATCGCCTTCCGGCCCTGGGCATCCTGGTGTTTGAACTCATATCCGTGGCAGTGGTAGAAAACCTTGATGCCGTGGGCCGCCAGCGCCTTGCCGGCCTTGTTGAAATCGGCAGCCGCCTTGCGGGCCGCCTCGGCGTCGAACTCGCCCTTGCCCTTGATCCACGCCGCGCCGACATACCGGATCCCCAGCTCCTGGCACTCCTTGGCCACGGCCTCGGTGTCGCCCGTGATCCGGTCCATGGGAAAGTGTCCGGCCACCGGCTTCAATCCCGCCTGCTGCAGCATCTGGCGGAAGGCCGCGTTCTTGAGGTTGTAGTTGCCCGCCAACTCGACCTCCTGGATGCCGAACCCTTTCACCGTCTCCACGGTCTGGGGAACGTTGCGGGTGAACTGGGCCCGGAGGCTGTAGAGCTGGATGCCGACAGGCCCCTTGAAATGGGAACCGGTCCCGACTGCCGGAGTCTGCGTGGCACAACCGCCGACCATCAGGGCCGCGGTCATGGCGGCCAGGGGAGCGGCCCAAGCGAAACGAATCTGGATCTTCATGAAGACGCCCGAGTCAACCGCAACGGATCGCTCGCGCGCAACCGTCGATTCGCCGGCGACGGATCATCCGTGAGCGACACGGATCACGGACCTGCCGGAGATTCTCACCCTGCCCGACTCGCCGGCTCGCCAGCTCGCCGATGAACCAGGCCTGGGACTTTGGGATCGACCGATGGCCGAACCCCCGACTCAGCTCATGCGCATCGGCATGATGACGTACAGGAACGGCTCGTTGGTCTTGAGCACGCCGGGGCTCAGTTCATCGATGAGCTCGAAGAACACCTCGTCGGTGTCGAGGGCCTTCAGCGGATCCATGAGATAGCCCGGGTTGAAGGCGATGGCGAAGTCCTTGCCCTGGTACTTGATCGCCACGGTCTGGCGTGCCTCACCCACCTCGGGCGCGTTGGCGGTGATCGCAAGCTGGTTGCGGCTGAAGGTCAGTTTCACCGAGTTCTGCTTGTCGGTGGTCATGATCTCGGCCAGACGGAGCGACTTCAGGAACTCCTCACGGTTCAGGGGAACGCGCTCGAGCGGCTCGGCAGGGATCACCTGGCGGTAGTTCGGATAGACGCCGTCGACCAGCTTGGTGACGAGGATCGCGGAAACAGCGCCTTCGGTCGCCGGCAAGGTTGCGAACGAGGCCTGATTCTCGGTGAACTTGACCTCCACGTTGCCGCCCCCCTGGAGCAGGCGGGTGAGTTCGTTGATGGCCTTGGTCGGCAGGATGAAATCGGCCTGGTTCTCCGCAGAGATCTCCAGCTCCTCTTCGCACAGGGCCAATCGACGACCGTCGGTGGCGACGAGGATGAGCTTGTTCTCCTTGAGGCTGAAATAGATGCCGTTGAGCACGAAACGGCTCTCATCGGTGGAGACGGCGAAGCTGGTCTTTCGGAGCATCCCCTTGAGCTTGTCCTGGGGGATGACGACCGTGCGGTTCTGCGCGAAGACGGGCAGGGGAGGAAACTCTTCCGCCGCCAAGCCGTTCACCTTGAAGAACGCGCTGCCGGCCCGGATCGAAGCCACCGACTTCTCGTCGGTCTCGATCTCGATCTCGGTCGCCATCAACTCGCGGGTGATGTCCACCAGCTTCTTGACCGGCAAGGTGGCTCGGCCGCCCTCCTCGACCGTCGCGTTGACGGAACAGGTGATGGTGACGTCCAGGTCGGTGGCCGTCAGGGAAAGGCGTCGATCACCGGCCTCCAGAAGGACATTGGAAAGGATCGGGAGCGTCGAGCGGGAGCCCACGATGTTCTGGACGGCCTGAAGGCCAACGAGCAGCTGATCCTTGGCGATCGTTAGTTTCATGTGCGGCTTACTATCAATGGAGAGTCTTCAAAGAGAAAGTCCTTAGTAAGGACGGTGAACAAACCCTACAACCGCGGCAAAGGCCGTCAAACAGGCCCGTTTGGCGGGGTTGCGTCGGTGAATCCGAATGGGAACAACCCGAGACCAATCCCCCGGGGGGCTTTGTTGGCCCACTGTTGGCTCTGGTTTGGACGGTTGTTCCCAATCGGCTGCGAAGAACTTCGGCCAAGGTGAACACCGGCGGCGGATCCCGGAGGCGCGCGGGAACCCTCGGGAACGAGCGGAGCCATTCATCTTGAGCCTAATCTTTGGCCAGAAAGAATCCGCGCTGCTTAGCGCTCACCGGATAACCGGCTCGCTCCAACACCTGCAGCATGTCCTCCCAAACCTTGCGCTTCTCGGAGAGGGCTTGGTTTCGGAGCAAATAGGCGGGATGATAGGTCGGCATCAGGGGGATTCCCCGGTACTGCTGCCAGGAACCCCGCAATTGCGTGATTCCAGCAGCCCCTTTCCCGAGGAGGCCTTCCACGGCGGTCGCACCGAGAGCCACCATCACCTGGGGTTGGACGAGGTCGATCTGCCGCTCCAGCCAAGGAAGACACGTGGCCATCTCCTCCGGCCTGGGTTTCCGATTGCCCGAAGCCTGACCCGGCGTATCAGGCCGGCATTTCAGGATGTTGGCGATGAACACCGATTGGCGTGTCAACCCCATCGCGGTGATGATCTTGGTCAGCAGTTCACCGGCCATGCCGACAAACGGTTCACCCCGGAGGTCTTCGTCGGCTCCCGGGGCCTCCCCCACGAACAGGATCCGAGCATGCAGGTCGCCCACCCCGAAAACCACGGAATGCCTCGAAGCCGCCAAATGGGAGCAACGCGTGCAGGCCAAGACCTGGGCGCGAAGCTCGGCCATTGCCGAAGCCCTGGCTTCCCGATCGAGAGGCGGAGGCAAAGGAGTGTTGCTCTGCGGAGATGGAGCTGACCTGGGTGCGGGCGCTGGGCCGGGGACGACGGCCGCGGCGCGGGACCATCGCGAGCGGGCCGCCTCGGAACGAACGGGTGAACCCGGAGAAGGCACGGTCCGGGGGGCATCGATCGTCGTCGGTTCGAGCGTCGATATCGTCGAGAAAGCGCCCCCGACAGGCGAGGGACGAGGGGAACGCGGCTCGGCCGGGGCGATGGCGACCGGAGGTGCCCCCGGAGCCGGAGCGCGCAGCGGCTGCGAGCTCAACGCCGCCAACGTCTCCTTCCGGACGGGGATCCAAGCCACACCGCGATCTTTCAGCGCCTCAAGGTGCGCGATCGTCGCGTCCAGCAGGTGGGCATAGGACTGGGTTTCCATGGAAGCAGGGACCGGGGCCATCGGATCGAACAGGCAGAGTCGGAAGATTCGGTGCGTTTGCCAAGGATCGTCGACCCCGGCCGTTGACCTCGGGCGGGATCGGGTGATGCTGAGGCCGTCCGACGACACCCCCCAACTCCCCATGAGCATCCACGGTTTCCGAAAGACCAAGATCATCGCCACCCTCGGACCCGCCACCGAGTCCCCGGAGATGTTGGAACGGCTGATCCTGGGCGGGGTCAACGTCCTGAGACTCAACATGAGTCATGCCCGAGCGGACTGGGTCCGCCGGGTGGTCCGGGACATCCGGGCGTTGGCGGAGCGCCACCGCCGTGCCGTGGGGATCCTTCTGGACACCCAGGGCCCGTCCATCCGGACCGGCGATGTGCCCCAGAAGATTCCCCTGGCCGTCGGGGAGCGCTTCACCTTCACCGTTCGGGGCAAGGTTCCGGACTCGGGCAAATGGACCAGTGTCGGGTACGATCAGTTCGCCGACGATGTCCATGCGGGCGACACGCTCATCGTGGACAACGGGGAGATGAAAATGCGGATCCTCGCCAAGACCGCGGACACCGTGGAATGCGAAGTCCTGACCGAGGGGACCTTGGGCAGCCGCAGACACATCAACCTGCCTGGCGTGCATGTCTCGTTGCCGGCACTCACCGACAAGGACAAGGAGGACATCCGGCTCGGACTGGAAGTCGGAGTCGATTATGTCGCACTGAGTTTCGTCCGCGAATCCGCCGACATCGCGATGCTGAGGGCGTTCCTCAAACAGCATCCCTCGGCCCACCAACCGCTGATCGTGGCCAAGATCGAGCACCAGTTCGCGGTCAACCATTTCGAGGCCATCGCCCGTGAGGCCGACCTGATCATGGTCGCCCGGGGAGACCTGGGTATCGAATGCAACTACGAGGAGCTGCCGATCATCCAGCGGCGCATCGTCAAGACCTGCCAGCAATTGGGGCGGCCGGTGATCGTCGCCACCCACATGCTCGAGAGCATGATCCAGAGTCCGTTGCCCACCCGCGCCGAGATCACCGATGTGGCCAACGCGGTGTTCGAGCAGAGCGACGCCATCATGCTCAGCGGAGAAACCACCGTGGGCAAACACCCGCTGGCCTGCATCGAAGTCATGGACACGATCGCCCGCCGCATCGAACGCAGCGGCGGGGCCAACTACCAGGAAAAGGCCGAGCTGACCTCGGCGCGCCAGAAGCTGGTGCGCAGTGCCGTGGCACTGGCCGACGACCTCAAGGCCGATGCGCTGCTGGTCTTCACTCGCCGGGGCAACATGGCCCGTTTCGCATCCTGGATGCGGCCGCGCCACTCGCCGGTCTACGCCTTCACCGACCGGTGGCCCACCGCCGACGGGTTGACCTTGCTGCGGGGCGTGGTGCCGAGGGTGGTGCCCTTCAACTCGGAGCATCCCGACCAGACGGTCGACGCGGCGGTGGCTCAACTGGTGGCCGACGGGTTGCTGCGTCGAGGAAACGTCGTGGTGGTGGTCACCAACATGGCCTCGGGAGAACGGATCGTGGACGGGGTCAAGATCCGCACGCTTGACTGAGGCGTTCCGCCGGACACGAATCCCCTCCCTTGAGTTCCACCACCCCAACCTGGAGAGCCTGGCTGGTCTTGGCCAGGGCGTCGAATCTGCCCACGGTCTGGTCGAATTGCCTGGCGGCGGGCGCCCTCGGAGGCGGAGTGGAAGCGGGTCGCATGGGCGTCGTGATCGTCGCGGCCAGCCTCATCTATGTCGGGGGAATGGTCCTGAATGACGCCTTCGATGCCGACTTCGACCGGCAATTCCGCCGCGAACGCCCGATCCCCTCGGGGGCCGTGCCGGAGCCGAAGGTTTGGCAGGCCGGGTGGTCGCTCCTGGTGGCAGGATTCATCGGCTTGGCCGTCCAGGGATGGTGGCCGGCGATCCTGGCCGCGATGCTGACGGGGTCGGTGGTCTTGTACGACGCCGTCCACAAGCGCGTGACTTTGTCGCCCGTCCTGATGGCTGCTTGCCGATTCTTCCTGTTCCTGACCGTCGCATCGACCGGAGAGCGCGGCGTGACCGGAGAGGCGATGTGGGCAGCGGTGGCCTTGGCGGCTTGGATCGTGGGATTGAGCTACATCGCCCGGCGGGAAAGCCGCCGGGGCCCCATGGCCCATTGGCCATTGGTCCTCCTCGCCATGCCCTGGGTATTGGCCACGCTGGTCCATGGCGATGCCCCGGCTCCCGGGGTCCTTGCTGCAGGAGGCCTGGCGTTGGGTTGGACCCTCTGGAGTCTCAGTCACACGCTGTGCCGTCAGCAACCCCACTTCGGGCGGACCGTGTCGGGACTCTTGGCAGGCATTTGCCTGGTCGATCTCCTGGCGGTGGCGCCGGAACCCCGCGGCATGGTGGTCTACGGGCTGCTGTTCCTGGTCGGACTGCTCAGCCAGCGATTCGTGCCCGCGACCTGAGCCAGCCATACGAGGGCGACTCGGCGACCCATCCCCACCGCACTTTCCTTTTGGCGGGGACCGCTTCCAGGTCCATACTGGTGGCCGTTCGGGGAGCCGTTGAATGTCATGGCTGAGAGGGGTGCCGCAGCATCCGACCCGTGGAACCTGATCCGGGTCATGCCGGCGTAGGGACAACCCTTCCGCCTGCATTCCCGCCTGAGGTGTCCTTCCGGAGCGTTCCTCGAGGCAAGCCTCGGGCAATCCCGGGAAACGGCCCAAAGCCCAAAGCCCAAAGCCGACAATTCAAAGTTCAAAGCCCGAGCCCAAGTTTCAATCCCCGGAATCCGGGTCCACACATGCCGGATCCGAAGAACCTGAGACAGACAGACACGCCATGATCGCCGACCCCAAGACCTCCTTCGAGCCCCATAGCCGAGACCAGCTCCCCAACTCGCAGCGCGTGTACGTGGCCGGTGCCCTCCACCCGGAGATCCGCGTGCCCTTCCGCGAGATCCGCCAGAATCCGACCCACACGGTCAACGGAGCCCAGGAGGAGAACGCCCCTGTGCGGGTCTACGATTGCTCGGGTCCCTGGGGTGATCCCGGGTTCACGGGCCGGCCCGAAGAGGGATTGCCCGCCTTGCGAGCCTCATGGATCCGCGCACGGGGCGACGTCGAGGAGTACGATGGGCGCGAGGTGAAGCCCCAGGACAACGGCTACCTCTCGGGCAAGCACGCCGAGTACGCCAGCAAGGCCGAGAAGAACCGCCTGGTGGAATTCCCGGGCCTGACGGCCAGCCGTCGCCGGACCCTGCGGGCCAAGCCGGGCAAGGCGGTGACCCAATTGGCCTATGCCCGGGCCGGGATCATCACGCCCGAGATGGAATACATCGCCATCCGCGAGAACATGGGTCGGGCTCGCCTGGCCGATCTCGCGGGCGACCGGATCCGCAACGATCTGTCCAAGCAGCACGCCGGCTCCAGCCAGTCGCCCGACAGCGCCTATGCTCCCTCGGTGTTCCGCCGGTTCCCGCAGCGCATCCCGGCGGAGATCACGCCGGAATTCGTGCGCTCCGAGGTCGCCGCCGGTCGCGCGATCATCCCCGTCAACATCAACCATCCGGAGAACGAGCCGATGATCATCGGCCGCAATTTCCTGGTGAAGATCAACGCCAACATCGGGAACAGCGCGGTGGCCTCGAGCATCGAGGAGGAGGTCGAGAAGATGCGCTGGGCCACCAAGTGGGGCGCCGACACGGTGATGGACCTGTCGACCGGCAAGAACATCCACGCCACCCGCGAGTGGATCCTCCGCAATTCGCCGGTGCCCATCGGCACCGTGCCCATCTATCAGGCCCTCGAGAAGGTGGGTGGCAAGGCCGAGGAACTGACTTGGGAAATTTACCGCGACACCCTCATCGAGCAGGCCGAGCAGGGCGTGGATTACTTCACCGTGCACGCCGGCGTGCTGCTGCGGTTCATCCCGATGACGGCCCGCCGGATGACCGGCATCGTCAGCCGGGGCGGCAGCATCTTGGCCAAGTGGTGCCTGGCCCACCACCGCGAGAACTTCCTCTACACCCACTGGGACGAGATCTGCGAGATCATGGCCGCCTACGATGTCAGCTTCAGCATCGGCGACGGCCTGCGGCCGGGATCGATCGCCGACGCCAACGACGAGGCGCAATTCGGGGAGCTCCAGGTGCAGGGAGAACTGACTCGCCGCGCCTGGGACCGAGGCGTGCAGGTGATGAACGAGGGACCCGGCCATGTGCCGATGCACATGATCGAGGAGAACATGGCCAAGCAGCTCGAGTGGTGCCACGAGGCACCCTTCTACACCCTGGGGCCGCTGACCACGGACATCGCCCCGGGATACGACCACATCACCAGCGGCATCGGGGCGGCGATGATCGGGTGGTATGGCTGCGCCATGCTCTGCTATGTCACCCCGAAAGAGCACCTCGGCCTGCCCAACAAGAAGGACGTGAAGGACGGGGTGATCGCCTACAAGATCGCCGCCCATGCGGCCGACCTGGCCAAGGGTCACCCGGGCGCGCAGTACCGCGACAACGCCTTGAGCAAGGCGCGCTTCGAGTTCCGCTGGCAGGATCAGTTCAACCTGGGCCTCGACCCGGTCACGGCCCGGGAATTCCATGACGAGACGCTGCCGCAGGAGGGTGCGAAGACGGCGCATTTCTGCTCCATGTGCGGCCCGCACTTCTGCTCGATGAAGATCACCGAGGATGTGCGCAAGTTCGCCGCCGAGCAGGGCATCGCCGCCGAGGAAGCCCTCAAGAAGGGCCTGGAGGAGAAATCCCGCGAGTTCGTCGAGAAGGGAGCCGAGGTTTACTCGAAGGCCTGAGAAGAACCAGGGTCCGCCCCGGCCGGCCGGTCCCCCGGCTGAGTCGGGGCGGATCCGGGTCCCTCGATCAGGACCGATGCTCAGGCCTTGCGGACAAAGCAGGCCTTCAGGCCGACGGCAACCCCATCGATCTTGCAGGAGATCTCGTGGTCACCCTCGACGAGGCGGATGGGCTTGGACTTCGATCCGCCCTTGAGCACACCGGAAGAGCCCCGCAACGGAAGATCCTTGATCAGGATCACGCAGTCGCCGTCGTTGAGCACCGTGCCGTGGGCGTCCTTGACCACCCGGGGCGCTTCGGGCGCCTCGGCTTCAGCCTCGCGCTCCCACTCGTGCCCGCAGGTGAGGCACTCCCATTTCCCGGGGTGTTCCATCACGTCCGTCATCTCGCACATCGGGCAGGCAGGCTTGCTCATGGAAGTCCGACCTTATCGAGGGACCGAGATGGAAGGAAACCCAAAGCCCCGGGTCCCCCGATCCGATGGCTGCGGGAGCAACGATCCCCTGAACAGCCCAGGGAGGTGCCCCGGCCGTCATCAGAAGGTGAAAGTCCATTCGACCCAGCCGTAGACCGCGTCGCCGTTGGGATTGGCATTCGGCGCATTCTCGAGGAAGGACCCCTTGAAAAGCGTCGCCACGCCAGTGTCGAGGCGGCAGTTCCCGGGAACGATATCCCAGCGGACCCGACCCTCGAGCTGTTGGCCCACGTGGGAGCCCGATCGGCCGGAGGCATCCCGGACCCCTGTCGCCGTGAACGCATCGAAGGGGCTCTCGAGCCAGATCCATCGGTGGGAGAGGCTGGTCTCGATGGACCGAGTGGGCCGGATGGAGGCCCGCACCTCCGGTGACCGGAGGTTGGATCGGGCAACGGCTCCATAGATGCCGGTCGGGCCGAATTCGAAGCGACGGGCCCCGAAGAGCGTGTCGAACCGCTGGTTCGACCCATCGTTGGGATCCCGGTCGCCGCTGGCCTGATCGACCCGCACTCCCAACCGGGGCGATCCGAAGGCGCTCCACGTGTAGCCGGCACCCGCCTGGAGCATCCAGGCCGTGTGATCGAGGTCCGCGGAGATCCCGGTGTTCGCACGCGATGAACCCCGCTGCAGTGCGGCCTCGGCCTCGAAATCCCATCGGCCGGCCTTGGGATTGCGGAAGAGCCGGGTCCCGGTGGTGTGCAGGTTTCGATGGCGCCGGGAGGGGTCGGTGTCTTCGAAGAGACCGAGCCAATACGCCTCGACTCGGGCGTCGATGGCGAGGTTCGGGGAGGTGGCATAAACCCCGTAGAATTGCTGACCGAAGCTTTGCGTGTCGGCGACGATCTGGTTGTCCAGCACCGACGGGGCGTCTTCGGGCAGGCGTCGGACCGGCAGGAAGGCGAAGGTGCGGACGGAACCGCCGGAATCCCCGGTCCAGAGCCAATCCAGCCCGGTGAAGGAGTTGAGGGTGTTGCGGTAGGCGTTCCGGGCCACCAGGCGCCGGTTGCCCAGATCGAGAGTCTCGCGGCCGAATTGGAGGCGATGGCGGCCTCCCGTGAAGAGCGGGCCGGCATTCCATCCGACGTGGGCTTGGATCACATCCACGGCATCCACCTGGGTGTTGTCGATGGGACTGCCCGAATCCGACAGGTATTGCCGGGCATCCAAGACCTCGGCCAGGAGGCCCACCGGCTCGGTCTTGATCTGGCCCACGAGGCTGGTGCGCAGGGCCAGGGCCTGGTCGCTGCCCGGCCGGCCGGCCCGGAATTGGTTGCCGAGGGACTCGTAGCGGACCCGATGTTCGCCGCTCAGGTCCGCCCATTCCGGCAGATCCAGCGCCGGTCCAAGGCGCCAAGGAGCGTCGGCTGCGATGGCTTCCGACAGGCCCACGGCCAGCAGGAGACTGAGACAGGAGGACCGGCATGGCTTCGGTACGTTCATGGAAGGAGCCCGTGATCAAAATCCCACCGAGTGTCCAAGGAGAAGCCCTTTCCTGAAGGCGTCCGGAATTAAACCCTCGACGTTCCGGGAACGGGGCGTAATACCCCGTGGAAACCGTCGAACCGTCGGACGGGTCTCTCCATCATGATTTTGAATTCGCCGAACCCCCGAGCCTCAGCGGTTGTCGGGCTGGCCGCCATCGCCCTGGTCTCGATGCCCGTCCGGGGACAGGCCCTCTTCGAGGATGCTTTCGAGTCCAACACCTCGGCCAATTACGATCTGCGGGTGGGTTACTATGCCGGAACCTCGACCAACGACTACTCCCTCGATTGGTCGTTCGACTACAGCACCCAGACCTTCAACCGCTTTGCCTCACAGACGGCGACCCCGGAGACGCTGTCCGTCCCGCCGGCCCCGAATTCGGCTCCCGGCACCTCGAAGGGACTCAAGATCACGGTCAACAAGAACGACGACGAACCCGGCCGTTTCGCCCTGAGCCTCTATCCGAAGACCGCGGATTTCTCGGGCGACTACGTGTTGAAGTTCGACGCCTTCCTCAACCACGCCTCGTTCGCCGACAGCGGCGTCGGAACCACCGAGTACCTGACCTTCGGCCTCAACCATTCGGGAAACCTCGTCAACTGGGGCGTGCTCTCCGGATCGGAGCAGCGCGAGGATTTCGCCGATGAAGCCGTCGGAGGTGCCGGAAGCGACGGCGTCTGGTTCGGCATGGTTGGCGACGACGGGGCCGAGCGGGGTTTCCAGAGCTGGGAGGGACAGGCGGGACTGCCGAGCCGGTTCCTCGAGGGCGAGGCTGGCGGCATCCCGGACCGTGACGGCAACGGCAATCCGGACGATGACGGGGCCGAGCCCTTTCTGCGCACCTGGTTCCCGGGCCATCGTTTCGAGGCGCCCGGCGTGCTCGGCAAGCGATGGGTGCAGGTCGAGGTCAGCCAGATCGGCGACGTGCTCACTTGGAAGATCGACGGCCGCATCCTCAGCCGTCGGATCAACACCGGTCCGTGGAAATCGGGCCGGGTGATGATCGGATACATGGACCCGTTCCCGGGCGTGGCCGAGGTGAAAGCGGAGAGCTGGCTGATCATCGACAACCTCCGGGTGGAGGCGGTCCGCACGGTCGTGGTGGACACTGCCGACAACGCGTCGCCGGCGGGCGATGGAAAGACCTCGTTGGTGGAGGCCCTGAAACAGGTTCGGTCCAATGACCGCATCACCTTCAACATCCCCGGATCCGGCCCGCATTACCTGGTCACGCCGGCCGCCGGCTATCCGATGATCCAGGCCGACAACGTGGTCATCGACGGGTTCACCCAGCCCGGAGCCTCTCCCAACACCCGGACGAGCGGCGGGGTCGATTCGGCGCAGCTCAAGATCGTCCTCGATTCGCGGGCCGGGGGCCGATTCGTGCTCGGGGAGTATGGCGACCACGGCTTCGGCGACAGCGAGAGCGCGATCCTGCCGGTCCTGAACTCGCGCAACTTCACGCTCCGCGGTGTCTCGGTGCTGAGTGCCACCGGAGGCGACTCGTCCGAGGATCCGTTCATCTACGGGGTCGCTCTGGTCGGGGCATCGACCGAGGCGCGCATCCAGGGGTGCTGGTTCGGGATCGATCCGGCGAAGCCCACGGCGGCCGGTGTCCGGGGCGGTCGGGCCGCGGTCGCGTCCTTCAAGTGGGACAACGACATCACCTCCGAGGGCCTGGTGGTCGGCACCGATTCCGACGGCTTCGGGGATGTCGGGGAGCAGAACCTCATCACCGGCCAATTGCTGGCCCTCCACCTGGAAACCCCGAACACCCGCGTGTCGGGCAACCGCTTCAATTACCTGCCCGACGGCTCGATCTTCGACTACTCGCAGGTGCCGGGATATCTCGGCGATTTCTCCGACATGGAGGCCATCGAGAATGGTCGCGGGCATTTCATGCTCATCGGCACCGACGGCGACGGCATCAACGACGCCCTGGAACGCAATTGCTTCGGCCCGTTGAATTACGAGGTGGTGGCCGAGTTCTGGCGGTCGGCCACCGGCGTGGTGATGGCGGGCAATGCCTTCGGATACGGCCCGGATGGGTCGGTCCTCTTCAGGAATCCGACCCCGATCAGCCTGGCCGTGGTCCGCGCGTTCTCGACCCTCCGGGTCGGCACCGACTTCAGCGGTCCTGCCGAGTCCGACCTCCTGGAGGCCAATCATCTGGCCGGGATGGGGGCGCCGATCCTGCGGTTCCACGGAAGCAACGGGACCAGCGAACAACCGGCCCGGGTTTCTTTCCGAGGCAATGTGATGACGGGCAACCAGGGCAATGCGCCTTGGGATGTCTCGAGCGGGCTGGCCGCCGAGAAGTTCTACGGCCTGGCTCTCGCGGAACCGACAGCCGAAGTCCGTCCCGTGATCCTGACCAACTCCACGGTCTTGTCGTTGTCGGTCCGGGTCCCGACCCGCAATCCGGCTTGGGCGGTGGGAGGAATCCGTCTCGATGTCGCCTTGGCCGACCCGGTGGGCCTGGCCTCCGTTTCGGACACCTTCCCCAAGGGATCGGTGCAGAGTCTGGTGCCCTTGAAGCAGGTGGTCCTCGACGCCTCCTCGGACGGCGGTCTGGTCGAGGTCGATCTCTCCGGGCTCGCCTTGAGCGAGGCCGACCTGAAGCGGGTCACCGTGTCCGCCAGCTATTTCCTGGAGGCCGTGGCGGCGACCGATGCGACTCCGGCGGTTCCGGTGGCCGCGGTCACGACGCCGTTCTCGGACACCCTGGGAGGTTTCGAGATGCCCTCCACGCCGATCCGGGTGACGGCCGGCCGGGTGTCCGACGGACTCGGGCTGAGCTGGTCCGGTGGGCAACCGCCGTACACGGTCCAGGTCCGTGAGACCCTGGTCGGACCCTGGCGGGACCTGCTCACCACCAGCGCCACGACCGTCACCATCCCGGTGACCAATGCCGCGTCCTTCTTCCGCATCGGGGGTCGCTGACGCGGTGACGACCGGGTGACTCCCGGCGCTGAATCCCTCCATGAAGCTGGTGTTCTCAGAGGCGGCCGCCGATCCGGACCGCTACGTGTATCCGTATGCGGTCTGGGCGTTTCCCGACCCCGGAGAAACGCCGGCCGACCTGTTCGCCGCCGGGTTCCTGCCCTCGTCGCCCGATTTGTCCCGCTTTTACCTGGGGCGTCAGCTGCGGGTGCCTCTGGCCGAATGGCAGGCTTCCTCCGAAAACCGCCGGGTGCTGCGCAAGGCGGGCGACCTCCGTTGTGAGCTCGTTCCCCGCGATCGCTTCCAGGTGACCCCGGAACGCAAGGCCGCCTGGCTCGCCTTCGCCGAGGCCCGATTCGGGGTCGGGGTGATGCCCGAAGGCCGACTCGAGCGTCTCTTGGCCGGCCGAGTCGTCTCCCACTTCCTGGTGTTCCGGGATGGTCGCTCGGAGGGACCGGAGTGCGGCGTCGCGCTGCTCCATCTTGAGCGGCCCCGGATGGCCTACTACTACTACGCCTTCTACGATCTCCGGGAGTCCGGCCGCAATCTCGGCATGGCGATGATGACGCGGGCGGTGGCCTGGGCCCGGGATGAAGGCCTGGCCCACCTGCACCTGGGCACCTGCTATTCCGAGAAGGCGCTCTACAAGACGCAGTTCGAGCCCATCGAGTTCTTCAACGGACACCGGTGGTCCCGCAACCGGGACGAACTGAGGCATCTCCTGCGGACCCGGCCCGAGACCCATCGCCTCGAGTCGCCCGAATACCAGGCGTTCCTGGAGGGCGGGCTGTCCGGGGTGGCGGCTTCGTCGCCTTTCCGGATCACCGCTTGAGGCACGAGTCGATCGCGTCGAACACGGGCTTGCGCCAGGCCTCGTAGCCAGCGGCGTTGAGATGCAGGCGATCGGCGGCGAAGAACCGGGGATCCGGTCGACCCTGGGCATCGAGCAGCGGTGGGCCGACTTCGGCCACGACGACCCCTTTCCTGGATTGGGCCATCCGCTTGAGCCTCGCATTGAATTCCATCTGGACCTCCATCAGGTGCGAGCGGGACGGACTGGGCTTCACGGTCAACAGCACCACCGAGGTCCCCCGGAGCTCGGTCAGGGCCCGATCGAGGAAGAGGCCCAGGTCTTGTGCGATCTCGGCCGGATTCCGTCCGTCGGCCAGATCGTTGTCGCCCTCGTAGACCACCATCACCGAGGGCCCGTAGGGCAGGACGACCCGGTTGAAATACCGAAGGAGGTCCCGGTACGTCGAACCGCCGAAGCCGCGATTGAGCACGGTCTTGCCCTGGTAGGAGGAGGGCAGGTTCGTCCAGAGCCGGATGCTGGAACTGCCCACGAACAGGATCGGTCGCGGCGGCGGTGGCGTCCGACGGTCGAGCGCCTCGAACTTGAGGATCTCGGGCTCGAAGCGAGGGGTGGCGGCGGACTCGGCTCCTGTCAGGCGGCCAAGAAGCATGAGCAGCGGGATCCAGCAGAACAGCCGGGCGTTCATGACGACCGGGACGGTGAGAATTCGTCGGCGTGGTAGGAGCTCCGCACCAAGGGGCCCGAGGCGACGTGGGTGAAGCCCAGGGCGAGCGCCTCGACACGGAGACTCTCGAAGACCGCCGGCGGCACGAACTCGATGACCGGCAAGTGCTTCAGCGTGGGCTGCAGATACTGGCCCAGGGTCAGGATGTCGCAGCGGACTCCGCGCAGGTCGTGCATGGCCGCACGGACCTCGTCGAGGGTCTCACCGAGCCCCAGCATCAGGCCCGACTTGGTGTGCACCCCGTCGCCCAGCCGATCCTTGACCTTGCCGAGCACCCGGAGCGACCGGTCGTAGGTGGCCCGGTGGCGCACCGACGGAGTGAGCCGACGCACTGTCTCCAGGTTGTGGTTGAAGACCTCCGGGCGGGCGGCGATCACCGAATCGATGGCCTCGTCGCGGTCCAGGAAATCCGGCGTGAGCACCTCGATCACCACCTCCGGGTTCAGGCCGCGCACGGCCTCGATGGTCTTGCGGAAATGCTCGGCGCCGCCATCGGCGAGGTCGTCCCGGGCGACCGCCGTGATCACCACATGCTTGAGGCCCAGGCGTCGGGTCGCCTCGGCCACCCGCGTGGGTTCGTCCTGCTCGAGGGCCAGAGGTTTGGCCGTCGAGACGGCGCAGAATCCGCAGGCGCGGGTGCAGCGGTCGCCGGCGATCATGAACGTCGCGGTGCCCTTGCTCCAGCATTCCCAATGATTCGGGCACTTCGCGCTCTCGCACACGGTGTGCAGGCCCAGACCGTCCAGCAGGGAGCGCGTGGCCGTGAAGGCGCTGGAGGTCGGCAGCTGGACCTTCAGCCATTCAGGCAGACGGCGCCGGGGAAGCAGCGGAATCGCGGCCTGCGGGGCCGCCATCGAGGAGGAACACGAACTCATCGCAAGTCTTGAAGCTCAAACCGGACCGGGCCCTTGGCAACAGCTTTTGGAGAGGCTCGCCTGCCGCTCGATGAAGTCGGCGGCGTGGGCGGAGATCACGCTCCAGTCGAGCCGGGCGGCCACACGGGCGGCGGCGGCGCGCCCCAGGTCGCGGCGCTGTCCGGCCGGCAGGTCCAGCAGGCCCAGCACGCCCTCGGCGAAGGACGCTCCCGTCCAACCGGAGAAGCGGATGGCCGGTTCATCGGCGAAGTAGCGCGACAGGTTCTCCAGCGGGGTGCTCACGCAGGGGATGCCGCAGCCGAGGTATTCGACGGCCTTGGCCACGAAGGCGCAGTGGACGCCCTGGGACTCCTCGTACGGGACCAATCCGACGGCGGCCCCGCGCAGGGCCTGGGCCATCTTGGCATACGGGATGAAGCCGGTCATCTCGAGGGGGATTCCTGGGGCGGCGGAACGGACTTCCTGCGCGAGCCGGCGCAGGGCCGGCGTCTCCTTCCCGACGAACCGGAATCGCAGGTCCGGTCGGCGCGCGTGCAGGATCAGGAGGGCCTCCCGCGCGATGGGGCCCAGATGATGGGTGTCGAAGGACCCGTGCATCACCAGGACCGGGGGCCCGGACTCGTCCGGACCGGCCGTCCCCTCGGGATCGGGACGGAACAACCCGGCGTCATATCCGTATTGGATCACCCGGATGCGGTCGGCCGGGAATCCGGTGGCCTGGAACCGTTCGGCCAGCGGGGTGGAGACGGTCATCACCCCCTCGGCCTCGAAGCGCCGCGGCAGGGACAGCTCGTAGCGGTTCAGCCAGGGGACCAGGCCCGAGCGGGTGAACACCGCGGGCCAGGTCTCCATGAACCCGGTGAGGTAGTCGAGGAAGTTGAGGATGATCGGCACTTTCCAACGGCGTCTCAGGAGGCCCGCGGCCACGGCCGAGATCGTGTGCTGGGAGAGGATGGCGTCGAAGCGGAAGTCCGGCCCGGAGGACCGCCGCAGGCCGCGGAGAGTCCGATCCGCGTGGCTGGCCAGCGCCGGCGGATACAGCAGGTACTTGAGGTTCCGCCAGGGCGTGTAGCGGCCCATCGGCCATCGGGTGAACGGATGGATCCGGATGCCATGTGCCGAGGCGATGGACTCGGAGTCGGCGAAGGCCGGGCAGAACAGGTGGACTTCGTGGCCTCGACGGACCAGTTCACCGATCAGGTAGATCGCCTCGGCCGAGCCGCCGCCGCTCGGCGGGAAGTACGGTTCGTGGGTGAGGAATGCCAGGCGCATGGATCGGGGCTCGAGAAGGGGGGGGCGGCGCGGTGCTCAGTCGAGGCCCCGGAGAAAGCGCTCGAGGATCCGGATCGCTTCCTCCAGCTGGGAGACGGCCAACCATTCCTTCGCGGTGTGCGCCTGGGCGATGTCGCCCGGCCCGAACACCACCGAAGGGGTGCCTCCGGCGGCCAGGGGTGCCGCGTCGGTGAAGTAGTGGACCCCCCGGGTGCCGCGCCGCCCGGCCGCGCGGGTCAGCCTTCGGACCAGGGGCAGGTCCGGGTCGGTGTCGAGCGGCTCACAGGGCCGGGTCCGGAGGGTGTCGAAGGCGGCCTTCAGTCCCTCGTTCCGGAGCAGGCGGGCGATCTCCCGTCGCACCCCGGCCTCGGTCTCGCCCGGGAGCGTACGGCGGTCGATGTCGATGGTGCATTCGGCCGGCACGATGTTCGGTTGCCGACCGCCCTCGATGCGCCCGACGTTGATCGTCGGGCGGCCCAACCGCGGATGGGCGGGGCGAGAAGCCAGCTCGGCGGCGTAGCCGGTCTCGAGGGCGAGGACGATCCGCGACATCGCCGTCACCGCGTTGCGACCCCGATGCGGCGTGGCGCCGTGCGCCGGTCGTCCGGTCGTGCGCAGACGCAGCCAGACGTCGCCCTTGTGGGCGGTCACGATCTGCAGACCCGTCGGCTCCCCGACGATGGCCAGGTCGCCACGGGGTCCGTGTCGGGCGAAATGCCGCGATCCCAACTGCATGTTCTCCTCGTCGACCAGGCCGACGAAGAGGATCTCGGTGTGCGCGGGCCGCGGGCCGGAACCCGCCACGTTCAGGAGCGATTGGAAGAACGCGGCCACCGAGCCCTTGGTGTCGCAGGCACCCCGGCCGAAGACCCGCCCGCCGCGGACGACGGGCTTGAGCTGCTCGGCGTAGGCCGGTTCTCCGACGGTGTCCATGTGGGGAGCCAGCAGGATCCGCTGGCGGACCTCGCCCCTGGGCGACAACCGGACCAGGAGGTTGGACCTCCCGGGAACCACGGACTGGGATTCCACCTCGAGCCCGTGACGACGGGCGGCGCCGGCCAGGTATTCCGCCACCCGGTGTTCGCCATGCAGCTCGGGGTCGCTGAAGAACGCCGGGTTCACGCTGGGCAGCGCGATCAGATCCTGGAGCAACCGGACACTGGTGGGTTGGGAGGCCACGGTGATGCCGACCTTACCGCCGAACCCGCATTCCGGCGATGCCCAACTTTCACCCGGGGCCGGATCCCGGCTTGCCGGTGGCCGCCCTTTGGGTCGGAGTGGCCATGGGGTAAAGGCCTGGACAGCACCCGAAGGTCTGGTGGAAGGCGGCGCTGAAATGGCTGAGACTCGAATAGCCGACCTCCAGGGCCGCTTCGGTCACATTGAAGGATCCGGAGCGCAGCAGCGCCGCCGCCTTCTCCATCCGCAATTGGCGGAGGTACTGGGGAATGGTCTGGCCCATCTCCTTGGAGAAGGTCCGACTCAGGTAGAACGGGCTGCAGGCGGCCTCGCGGGCGATCGCCTCCAGCGTGGGAGGATGGGCGAGGTCCTTCTTCAGCGCCTCGACCACCGTCTCCACGCGGTCCCGAGCCACGCGCTGCTGGCGATGGCAGAACAATTCCGCGTCGGCCGGTGGGGCGAAGAAGAACTCGCTCATCAGTTCCCGCACCTTGGCGCCGTACCAGAGTCTCTGGGCTCCGGCCAAGACCGGCGGCTGGCGCAGGGCCATCACCAGATCCCGTTGGCGGGCGGTCAACGGTTCAGGATCGGAGACCCCGGAAATCGCAGGCCGGCCCTGCAACGAATCCCGGACCAGGGGGTGGAGGCACTCCCGACTGTCGCCCAGTTCCCGGTTGAGGAAGTCGGGCCTGAACTCGACCGTGATGAACCGGTGGGTCTGGCCGGCGGCGCGGTTGGCCGAGAGCGGGGCCTGCCCCTGGCGGTAGAACCCGGCCGCCTGGGCTCCGAAACGTGCCGTCCGGCTCCCGCTCTGGACCGAACCCTCCCCCAGCAGGTTGAGGCAGAGTTCCACGCTCTCGGGGTGGAAGCTCCTGGCCCAGTCGATCGGCTCGACCGCATGGAAATCATGCCATTCGAGGCTGAATCCGAGGTCCCCGTAGCTGCCGAAGAGCTGTCGCCACCCGGCACCGACGGCCGCCCATGCGGCCACCTCGCCTTCGAAGCGTGGAGGAGGGGGCTTGGTGTTCCGGGGCATGTCGGCGAAGCGGTCGGCGATCAAGGTATGCCGAGAGCCGTGGAGCCACAAGGCTCCCGCCCGTCTCCCCGAGCGCCGACGATCCTGGACCGTCGATCGGGCCGATCCCCAGGACCCGATGGTCAGGCCCCCGAGCGGCTCCGGCATCAAATCCCCATCCGCACGATGCCTTTCTATTTTGTGGCGAAAGGGTAGACTTCCACTCCTTCGCATGGCCCTGCGCTTGTTCAACACGCTCCACCGCCGGGTGGAGGAATTCTCCCCGCTGTTCCCCGACGCCGGATCGATCGGGTTCTACTGCTGCGGGCCCACGGTGTACGACTTCGGCCACATCGGGAACTTCCGCACCTTCGTCTTCGCCGACCTGCTTCGGCGCTACCTCGAGTTCCGGGGCTTTCGCGTCAACCACGTCATGAACATCACCGACGTGGAGGACAAGATCATCCGGCAGGTTGCCGCCACGGGCCTCTCGTTGGTCGAATTCACCGGGAAATACACCGACGCCTTCCTGGCCGACCTGGCGACACTCTCTTGCCGAAAACCCCATCATCTCCCGAAGGCCACCGACTACATTCCGCAGATCATCGATCTGATCCAGCGTCTGGAACGGCGGGGCATCGCCTACCGGGCCGGGGATGGCTCGGTCTATTTCAGCATCAACAAATACCGGGCCTGCGGGTGCCGGTATGGTCAGTTGGTGACGCTCGATCCGGAGGCTCAGCGGCGCACCGAGCGGGTGTCGGGCGATTCGTACGAGAAGGACGACCTGGCCGATTTCGCCCTCTGGAAGGCTCGGGTCCCGGGCGACGGGGCCGTTTTCTGGGACAGTCCCTGGGGCGAGGGCCGACCGGGCTGGCACATCGAGTGTTCGGCCATGAGCATGGCCATCCTGGGCCCGAGCTTCGATCTCCACCTCGGTGGCGAGGACCTCGCGTTCCCCCACCATGAAGATGAGATCGCCCAGAGCGAGGGCACCGGCCTCCAGCAGCCGGGCCGGCCCTTTGTCAAACACTGGGTCCACGCGGCCCACCTGCTGGTCGACGGGAAGAAGATGAGCAAATCGCTGGGCAACTTCTTCACGGTGCGCGACCTGCTGAACCGGGGATTCCAGGGTCGTGAGATCCGCTTCCTGCTCATGAGCGCCCATTACCGCGAGACCTTCAATTTCACACTCGAGGGTCTTGAGGCGTCCCGCGCGGCGCTCGCCCGGCTGGACTCCACCGTGGCCCAGTTGACCGAGAGGGCCGGTTCGACCCTCGCGACCGGCTCCGGACCGTCGCCGCTGGAGGTCTCCCTGACCGAGGCCCTCGACGATGATCTCAATGTCTCCAAAGCCTGGGCGGCGATCTTCGACTGGGTCCGCGAGACCAACGCCGCCCTGGCCTCGGGCCCGCTTGATCCGGCGGCCGCGGCCGACCGGCTCCGGGCGTGGCGCCGGGTCGATGAAGTCATGGGCCTGGGCGACCGTCCGGCCGAGGAGTTTCCCGCCGAGGCCCTGGCCCTGTTGCAGAAGCGCAATGCCGCCAAGGCGGCCCGCGACTTCGCGGCCGCCGATGCCGTGCGGGGCGAACTCAAGGCCCTGGGCTGGACCGTCGAGGATTCCAAGACCGGGTCGAAGCTCAAGCGCCTCTGAGCCCGGCGATGGATCGACCCCCTGCCGGAACGCTCCCGCTCCAAGGTTGGGAAGAATCGGTGCTCAGGCACATCCTGCGGGCTGAACCCGATGCCGCGCTCGCGACGCAGTTGGCCGGTGCGAGGGTCGTGAGCCGCGGATGGGTGGGGCCGGCGTGGTGCATCCGCCTCGTCGCCCCGTCGGGTGCCTTCCCCGCGTCCCGCGGTGCGGTGTTCGGGGGCCATACCTTCGGCCGAATTGAAGGTTGCGATGCGCGTGCGGCCTTCACCCTGCACCTCGACGACCGCGGATGGGTGAGCCATTGCCTGGCTTTTCTGGAGGATGACTCCCCGTGGCCCCGGGATCCGTCGGGCCTCGCGCCTCGGCCGGTCCTTCAGGTGTGGTCGGAAGGCCGTCGGGCCGATTGATCCGGGCCGGCCCACCCGGACCCCGCGGACTCGAGGGTCGCCCGTGCCACGGCCCACACCACCACGCGCGTCGCACCCAGGGTCTTGAGGACCGTGGCCACCCCATCGGTGGTGGCTCCGGTGGTGAGCACGTCGTCCACGACGATCCACGCGCCCCGGATCCGGCCCCCGTGGGCGGGCTCGAAGGCCGATCGCATGTTGCGGATCCGTTCGTCTCGGCTGAGGGAGGCCTGGCTCAGGGTCGGTTCACGCCGCCGGACAAGATCGGTCCGCAGGGGCAGCCCGAGCGCCGTGGCCAGCGGTCGGGCCAGGAGCTCGGCCTGGTTGAACTCGCGTTCACGCCGCCTCACCGGGTGCAGAGGCACCGGAACCAGTCCCTCCCAACGGTGTCCGGCCAACCGGGGCGCGGCGGCCTCGGCCAGCAGTCCGGACAGGAAGGTCGCGAACCAAGGTTCCCGCTGGTATTTCAGACGGTGGATGCACTCGAGCACGACCCCCTCCGCCACCACGGCGGCCCGGGCCTCATCCCAGGAGGGAGATCCCGAACGGCAGGCGGTGCAGGTGTGTGCGCCGATGATCTCACCCCCGAAGGGCGTCCCACAGCGCTGGCAGCACGGTTCGGTGATCGTGCGGACCCCCAGTCGGCACAGTCCGCAGACGTGGCCCTCCCGGGGTCCGGCCCGCCGCTCATGGCACAAGGCGCAGACCGGTGGATAGGCCAGCCCCAGAAGGGTCTCCATCCAGAGACCGGGACCGGCCAGAGGCGAGGCGATGACAGGTTCAGGCACCATGGTCGGTTTCCGCTCCGCGACCGTCCCCGGTCCCGAGCCATCCCACGAACCAGGCCGTGGTCAGGCCGATGATCCCGAAGGTCAGCCACCCGTCGTGCAGGCGTTCCGATCCCCACCACCAGCCGCGGGCGATGCCCCCGGGGGCCGGGGTTGTGAAGAAGGTGTACGACTTGAACCAGAAGATCCATCCGGCATGGAGCCCGAGCGGCAGCCACAGGCTTCCCGTCCGTTCGCGGCACCAGGCCAGCAGCCATCCGATGGCCCCGAGCGTGAGGATTCCCGGGAACACCAAAGCGGGATCGGCCAATCCCGAGAGCATCCGTCCGAGCATCTCCAGCCCGGTCCAGGGTCCGATCGTGTCCGGCGCGGAGGGCCGCCGGAAGAAGTGAACGACGGCATACAGCAGCGCGCTGCCCAGCGCCGACGGGATGAAGGCGAATCGACCGCGAAGCGACCCGAAGACCATGCCGCGGAACAGCAGTTCCTCCATGAGGGACACCGCGATGGCCGCCCCGGCCGCCCGGAAAGCATGGGACAGCAGGACGACCGGGGTGTGTCCCGAATCCCAGGTGCGTGCCCCGAATCCGAGGGCGAGGATCGCCACCGACGCCAGCGAGGTCATGCCCCCGACGAGTCCCGCCCATAGCTCCCGTCTCCGGGCCGGGGTCCATGCCAGTCCGAACGAACGCCATCCAGGGAAGAGACCGCTCCGGACCATGGGCCAGAGCCCCAGCAGCGCCAGTCCCAGCAGGCTCCGGTCGACATATCGTCGGAACGGTTGCGATGCGAGCGCGGTGCCGGGCAGGACCTGCTGGGCCAGGGCCCAGAGCCAGGGAGCGATGAGGGCGCCCCCGATGAACACCGCGAACAGGTATCCGCCGAGGACGCTGGCCGGGTTGAGCCCGGACCGGGTGGGGGAAGACGGGTTCATGGGTGTCCGGCCCGTGGCAGGGTGAGGGCGTCCGGCGGGGTGCCTTGGAGATGTCCGGTCCGGGGATCGCTCAGGGTGATGCTCATGCGGCCTGGCAGGTCGGACAGATCCCGAAGAATTCCATTCGATGGGAAATCCCGGTGAATCCGTGACGCTGGGCCAATTGCTCCTGGAACCCGCTGAGGAAGCAGTCGTCGAGCTCGATGATGCGCGCGCACCGGGTGCACACGAGGTGGTGATGATGGGCGTCGCCGTCGTCCGGAGACAATTCGAACCGGGCCGCGCCGTCCCCGAAATCGTAACGACGCACCAGCCCCATGCGTTCGAGCGTGTGCATGTTGCGGTAGATGGTCGCCACGTCGCAGTCGAGCTTGCCGAGGGAAGTGTGGATCTCCTTGATGGTGAGCGGCGAAGCATGCCGCCGGAGCACATCGAGGATCGCCTGGCGCGGAGCCGTGATCTTCAGTTCCCCGCGGCGCAGTTTGTCGGTGAGGTCGGACAGGGGCTGCTGGATGAGCCGGTGGGGATGCTGGTGCTGGGGGCAGGGTCGGCTCATGGCGCGTTCCGACGCGGACGGTGCAGGGTCCCCCCGAGGAGGGACAGGACGAACAATCCGGCCAGGGTCAGCGTGATGCAAGGCCCGCTGGGAAGGTTGAGCGGGTAGGACAGCGCGACGCCGCCGACGGCGCCGACCAGCCCCAGTCCGAGACTCAGCAGGATCTGCTGGCGGAGGCTCCGGGCCAGGTTCCGGGCGGCCGCCGGAGGGATGACCACCAGCGAGGTCACCAGGATGATGCCCAGCAGGCGGATGCTCAGAGAGACAGTCACGGTCAGCAGGGCCACGAACCCGTGGTTGAGCCAGCGCACCGGGACCCCCGAAACGTGCGCCAGGTCGGGATGGGCCGTCAGCAGCGCCAGGGCGTTGAGTTTCCAGAAGAGAGCCGATCCCACCGTGACCAGGACCACCAGGGCCAGCAGGGCGTCGGCCCAGCCGACGGACAGGATGTCCCCGAACAGATACCGGTCGAGTTCCCCGCGGAACCCCTTGAGCAGGCTCAGGATCACCATGCCCAAGGCCACCGAACCGCTCAGGAGCAGGGCCATGATGGTGTCGTTCAGCAGCGAAGTCCGCTCCTTGAGCCAGAGGATCAGGCCGGCGACGACCAGGCTGAACAGGATCATGGGGAGCGTGGGATCGGCAAGCCCGAGCCAGAAACCCAGCGCCACGCCGGCCAGGGCGGCATGGGCGACGGTATCGCTGAAGAAGGACATCCGCCGCGCGGTGACGAAGACGCCGATGAACCCGCAGAGCGGCCCGAGGAACAGGGCCGTCAGGACCGCCCGCAGCATGAAGGGTTCAATGTCCATGGCCTCCGTGGGGATGAGGGTGATGATGGTGGTATGGGGTGAAATGGATGCCGTAGGCCTGACGGAGCGACTCGGCATTCATCACCTCCTCGGGAGCACCCTCGCAGCAGATGACTCCGTTCAGGGCATACACCCGGCTGGCATG
The DNA here is from genome assembly GCA_964386625.1 of uncultured Akkermansia sp. Lineage (GTDB taxonomy): Bacteria > Verrucomicrobiota > Verrucomicrobiia > Limisphaerales > UBA9464 > SXXZ01. The sequence continues at coordinate 26,658 of CAYLTF010000031.1, forward strand.
TCGATAGACCATGGAGAGGTCGTGGGAAACCAGGACGACCGTCAGGCCCCGTCGGCGATGGACTTCCGCGATCAGTTCGTAGAAGTCGGCCTCTCCCGGGGTGTCCACGCCGGCGGTCGGCTCGTCGAGCAACAGCAACTCGGGCTCGTTGAGCAGGCTCGAGCAGATCAGGACGCGTTGGAGCTGGCCGCCGCTGAGGCCGGCGACGGGCCGGTCGAGCAGGCGGGTCACGTCCATCTCGGCGACGGCCTCGTGCAGTTGGTCGTCGACCTGCCTTGAAGGTCGCCAGAACCAACCGGCGGTGGAGGGGCGGCGGATGGCCAGGAACTCCCGCACGGTCAGCATGAAGCTGGGGTCGAGCTGGAGTCGTTGCGGCACGTAGCCGATGCGCCGCAGGAGGGCAGGACCCGGGGGACCCGATTGCAGCAGTCGGACGGAGCCGGAATCCGGTGACTGCAGGCCGAGGAGGCAGCGCAGGAGGGTCGTCTTGCCCGAACCATTGGGTCCGATCAGAGCGACCATGCGTCCGGCCTCGATCCGGAGGTTCACGCCCCGCAGCACCGGATTGCCACCGAGCCGCACTTGCAGGTCGCGGACCTCGACGGCGGCGGGTTTCGGCGTTCGGAAGGCGATATCCATGGAGGCTCAGCGCAGCGCCGATTCCAATGTGCGGAGGTTTCGGCGCATGCCGTCGGCGTAGAAGGTCTTGGAGGCGCTTCCGGTCTCCAGCACGTCCAGCTCGGCGACTCCGACCCCGAGGTCGGAGGCCAGCCGTCGAAGCAGGCGCGGATGGAACTGGGGCTCCGAGAAGATGACGCGGACCTGATGCTGCCGGATGGCCCGCGACAGCCGCGCGAGATACTTCGGCGACGGGTCCACGCTCGGGACCTCCTCGACCACGCCCACCAGATTGAGGTCATACCGGCGGCAGAAATAAGGAAAGGCATCGTGGAAGGTGACCACCTTGCGGTTGCCGAGATCCTTCAGCGCGGAGCGGATCTGCGCATCCAGGCCATCGAGCTCCCGCAGGTAGGCTTCACCGCGGCGGGTGTACCCGTCGGCATGCGCCGGATCGGCCTGGCACAGGGCCTGGACGATGTTGGAGACGCAGTGCTTGGCGAGGACGGGGTCCAGCCAGACATGCGGATTGGCCTCGTCGTCGCCGTGATCGTGACCGTGATCGTGATCGTGATCCGATTTCCGCGATACGGCCTCGGTGTCGACCGCCAGCGGAGTCAGGTGATGGATGAGTTGTTTCTGGAGTCCGTCTGTGACGGTCACCACTCGGCGCGAGGGTTTCGAGGCGCCTCGCGCCACCGCCCGCGTCAGCCAGGTGTCCACGCCCAGGCCGTTCATGAGCACCACATCGGCCGCGGCCAGTCTTCGGAGATCGGAGGGACGGAACTGGAAATCATGAGGCCCGACATTGGCGGGCAGCAGGCTTTCGACCGTGGCGGAGTCTCCGGCGATGTTGGCGGCCCAGGAGTGGATCGCGGGCAATGTCGCCAAGACCCGGATCTCGGCCTTGGCCTCCGATGGGATCCCCAGAGCGCACAAGGCGCATAGCAGGCCGGCCATCAGGTGGGCCATGAGGTGGAAGCGGGGGATGTTCACGAGCGGCAGGATAGAAACCGGATTCTAGGATTGCAAACCACTTGCATCCCCAGACCGACTTGCGGACAACAGAAAGCCCGCCGGCGAACCGGCGGGCTTCAGATCAGGGAGAGTCGGTCTTGGGTGATTCAGTGGACCGATCAGGACCATGCCCGGAGGCAGGTCAGCGATGCGGTCGACGGATCCAAGCAGATCTCGTCACCCACGGAATCACTTCATCAACAGCATCTGCCGGGCGCGCTTGATCGCCAGGCTGAGTTTGCGCTGGAAGGGAGCCGGCAGGCCGGTGTACTTCCGGGGCAGCACCCGCCCGTTGTCGGTCACATACTGCTTGAGCA
>CAYLTF010000032.1:0-24922 GCA_964386625.1 uncultured Akkermansia sp.
GCCTTACGGCACTACCACCTCAAAGTAGCGCGTCTGCCAATTCCGCCACGTGCGCATGTCGCGTTCGGTCTTCTGCCGCAGGCCAAGACGGCCGACGGAACCACCTGGTTCGCAACCCTCAGGAGGTCTACCGGCTGCGATCAGATGGTCGGGGCGGTGAGATTCGAACTCACGACCTCTTGTACCCGAAACAAGCGCGCTACCAGGCTACGCTACGCCCCGAACCAAACGAGGGCCGGAAAATGGGGAAATGCCGGCCATGTTGCAACCGATTTCTCCCAAAAAGTGAAAACAATCGGAAACACCCCTCGCGAGAAACCCCACGGCAACAGGAGAAAACACCCGGAAAACAAAGGGGGAAACCGCACCCGAAGACCGCTTCAGAAGAGGGCCCGCCGGAACCGGGCCCCTGATGAACCCGCTGCGCGACCGACTCCGGACCACCGCATCCCGCAGGCACCGGGTGCCGGAGCGCCCGCCGGGCATCGGTTGACCCCGACGGTCCATCCGGGTATAAGGATCTCCTTCAAATGAAACTGAACCTTTCCGCGGGTCGCGCCCTCCGGCGCGGCTTCACGCTCATCGAATTGCTGGTGGTCATAGCCATCATCGCGATCTTGGCGGGCATGCTCCTGCCGGCCTTGGCCAAATCCAAATCCAAGGCGACCGGCATCCTGTGCATGAACAACCTCCAGCAGCTCATGCTCGGATGGCGCCTGTACGCCGATGACAACTCGGATGGCACGGTCTCGGCCCAAGACGGGGGTGATCGCCGACCGAACTGGATCCAAGGCAACATCGACTACTCCGCCGACAGCGCCAACGAGCGCTACCTCACCAACAGTCCGCTCTTCAAGTACGTGGGCGGTGCCAAGGCGATCTTCAAGTGCCCGGCCGACCGACAGATGGTCCGCGTCGGCCAGCTCAAGGTGGCGCGCATCCGCAGCAACTCGATGAGCCAGGTCTGGGGCAACGGCGACTGGCTCGACTACGACTACAACCCGAACCAGACGAAGTGGCGCAAGTACAACAAATTGGGGACGGTCGTCCAACCGTCGCAGACGTGGGTGATGATCGACGAGCATCCGGACAGCATCAATGATGCGGCCTTCGCCAACATCATGACCGACGCGCGCAAGGCGGGCCGTGCCAAGGTGGTGGATCAACCGGCCAACTACCACAATGGAGCCGCCGGCTTCTCCTTCTCCGACGGCCACGCCGAGATCCGTCGCTGGCTCGGAGCCAAGATCGGCCAGGCCAAGGTCAACTTCAACGCGACCGGCAACTACATCTCGCTGGGTGGCGTGATCCCGGCCAACGACCCGAAGTCGCTGCTGGATGTGGGCTGGATGGCCGACAACACCACGGTCTCCACGCAGTGATCGGCCGCTGAATCCGACACAAACCCGTCCTGGGTCCTCAAACGCCGCCGGTTTCGGCGGCGTTTCTGCTTTCATCCATGTCACCTCGCGTCATCGCCTCGCTGGTCCTCGTCGGCACCTGTGCGCTCTGGGCCTTCAGCTTCCCTCTGCTCAAGTCCATCGAGCAACTCGGGCGACGCAATGCCCCGGGCAATTCGAGTCTCTTCCTCTCCACGCTGCTGGTCGCATTCCGCTTCAGCTTCGCCGCGGCCCTGTTCGTCGTGGGGAACGCGATCCGCTGCGGATGGCGACGCCGGGCGGGTGGCGACAGCGAGGGGGGGCGCATCGGCCTCCGCCCCACGGCCCTGGAGTGGAGCCAAGGCCTGGGCATCGGCGTCTTCGGCTCGCTCGGGCTCATCCTCCAGATGGACGGCCTCGCCTACACCGACGGATCCGTCTCGGCTTTCCTCACGCAGGGCTATGCGGTGCTGATCCCGGTCTGGGTGGCGCTGACGGGACGCCGCCTGCCCGGCGCGTCCGTCGTGGGCGCCTGCCTGCTGGTGGGCCTGGGCGCGGCCTTGCTGGCCGGCGTGAGCCCGGACCACCTGCACCTGGGACGAGGCGAATTGGAAACCCTGGCGGGCTCGGTGCTCTTCGCGGGCCAGATCCTGTGGTTGGAACGCCCGTGCTTCGCGGCCAACGACTCCGTGCGCGCCACCACCGTGATGTTCGGAGCGATGGCGATCACGGCCTGGCCCCTGGCCTTCGCCCTGGCCCGTCACCCGTCCGATGTCGTGAGGGCGGCAGGGTCCGGCGAAATCGTCCTCCTGTTCCTGCTCCTGCTCTTCGGTTGCACGCTGGTCACCTTCCCCTTGGCCAACCACTGGCAACCCAAGGTGACGGCCACCCAGGCCGGCCTGCTTTATTGCACCGAACCGGTCTTCACCAGCCTGGTCTGCCTCTTCGTCCCGGGCTGGATCTCACGGACGACCGGATTGACCTACCCGAACGAATTCCTGCATCAGCGATTGATCCTCGGCGGCTCCTGCATCCTGGCCGCCAATGTCTGGATTCTGTTGAGACCGCCCGCGAAAGCGGGGGATCCCAAGCCCGAAGAAGCTACTTCCAGGTCATCCGGGTGAAGACCGGGAAATGGTCGCTCGGTTGGCGTCCGCCCGGGGTCATGTCCACCACCTCGGCCCAGGGCACCTCGGCCTCTCCACGGTAGAGAATCCAATCGATCCGCGCGCTGTTGAAGGTGGACTTCCCGAACCCGTTGAAGGAATTGAGGGTCTCATTCTTGCGCTGGGCCGCGGCGAACCACGAATCGGTGAACCCGATTTCCTTGGTCAGCGCGTCATACACCGTGTTGCGGGTGGCCACGGCGTTGAAGTCGCCCATCAGGATCACCCGTTCCTGAGCCGGGATCTTGGCCAATCGGGTCCGGATGAGGGCCGCCCCCTTCTCACGGGCCGGTTGGAGCGCATGGTCGAGATGGGTGTTCCACAGATGGAACTCCTTGCCGGTCCGACGATCCCGGAAATGCACCGAGGTGAGCATGCGACGATTGGGATTGCCCCAGGTGGACGAGGCGATGACCTCGGGCGTGTCGCTCAGCCAGAAATGATCGTAGGCCAGAGGCTCGAAACGGTCCCGACGGAAGAAGATCGCCATGAACTCGCCGCGACTGCCCCCATCGCGACCCGTGCCGATCCAGTCGTACTCGGGAAGATCCGAGGCCAATTCCCGCAGTTGGAAATACACGCCCTCCTGGGTGCCCATCAGGTCCGGAGCGTATTGCTGAAGCAGCGTCTTCATGGCGGGACGCCGGTCCGGCCAGGCCTCGGGCCCCTTCGGCGACGCGTAGCGAAGGTTGTAGGTCATCACGCGCAACTCACCGCTGGCTTTGTCTTCGGCCCGAGCGTTCAGGGCCGGGGCTGCGGCGATCAAGGGCAGGCTCGAGAGGAACTGGCGGCGGGAGTTCATGGCTCCAGAAACAACGCCCACCGCCAAAGCTCAAGCAAAACACGGGGCCGCTCCCGTCGACCAGGGACCGCGGTCAGCGGGGACGTTCCAGCTGGCTCTCGCGGATCCTGCGCGCCCGCTGCCCCCAGGTCGCCGCGACCGCAGGCAGCTCACGGGCCACATGCTCATACAGGCCGGCGGCCTCGCCGGTCCGCCCCAGACGCTCCAGGATCTCACCCGTGGATCGGGCGGCCTCGGTCAGGATGTCGGCCGAGAGCTTCTCCCCGGGCGAGAGGATCTTGCCCAGGGCGACATCGAGTCCGGCCTGGATGGAACGCTCGAGGAACTCGCCCGACTCGGCCCCGCTGCGCAGTTCCGACATCCTGCGGTTCACCGCGGCATAGCCCAACCAGGCCCGGCACCGGGTCTCCACCCCGGCACCGGCAAGCTTTGCGGCCCGGAGATACAGGTCAGCGGCCCGGGTGTAATCGGCCGGATTCAGGGTGCTCAGCTGGAAGTGGCAATTGCCCATCATCCCGAGGGCCGGGGCGACATACGGACTGTTGGTGAACTCCAGGACCCGGGTGAACGCCTCGAGCGCGAGACGGTAGCGGGACAGCGGGTCGCCCCCCGACTCCACCGGCTTGGACTGGAGCAGCTCCCCGTAGTGGAAAAGGGCCGCCGACTGGATCTCGGCAGGGGCCGCCTTGTCGTTGATGAGCTCGCGATAGTGGTCGGCCGCGGATTCGAAATTCTGGAGCTTTCGCCCGGCCTCCGCGGCCCAGAGCTTGGCGCGGTACCACGTGTCGCCGCGGACGGTGCGGACCGCGGCGTTGGTCAGGATGGACGCGCTGGCCTGACCGGCCTGGAGGTAGTCCTGTTGCTCGAAGAAGCGCCCGGCGAGCCACAGCTGGGCCGACAGGGTTCCAGGATCGGCCGGGTTCTTGGCGGCCAGCTCGGAGAATTGGGCCATGGCCGCGGCCGGGTCTCCGGAGCGGGACAAAGCATACGCCAGATGGAATCCCGCACGGACTGCGCCGGGGTGCTGCGGATGGGCCGCCAGCCATCGCCGCAGCTCGGCCACGGAATCGGCCCAACGCTCGTCGTGCAGGCCCAGCATGGCCAACTCCAGCTCCACCTCCGGTCGCACAGGGCTGTCGGGGAAACGCTTGAGGTAGTCCTGGAACAGTCCACGACCCGACTCGCCGGAACCCTGGCGCGCCAGCGAAGAGCCCAACCAAAGGACGCTCTGGCCCGCACGGGCGGCCGCCTGGGGCAGCGCCAGCAACCGGCGCAGGGACGATTCGCCGGCCGGGGCGTTGGTGCTGGCGATGGCGGCGACCACGGCCTGCTCCAGCGCCATCGGCATCCACCCATCGCGCTCGGCAGGTCGCTCGGCCACCGCGTCGGCGACCTCGAGATAGCCCGTGAGGGCCGACGCTGGATCGCCGAGCCACGCGGAGGCGTCGGCCGCCTTGTACCGGGCCACCAGTCGTTCGGTGGACGTGCCGGGCAGGAGCGGCAACGCCGATTGGAATCCGGACAGGGCCTGCGTCATCAGCGGCTTGGAGTTGCCCGAGATCGCCTCTTCCCAGCGGCACCAGGCCAGGGCCAGGGCCAGTGGCCCGCGGACCTCGGAAGGCGGATTGAGCTGGGCGGCCTTCTCCAGCTCGGCCACGGCCCGGGTAAGGCTCACGTTCGACTCCGCGGCGACCGGACCGGCCACAGGTGCGGAGCGACGGGCCAGGTATTCGCGGAGATGGATCTGCCCCAGTCGCAGGCGCAGCGCGGCGGCGGAGCCGTCGGCACCGAGCGCGGCGAGCACGGACTCGAGGCGTTCGCGGGCCGGGGCCAACTGCCCCTGGGACACCCACCAATCGGCCAGAAGACCGATGGCCTCGACACGGAATGCGGCCGGGACCGCCGGGGCGAGGTTCTCCTCGAGCGCGGTCACGGCACGCTTCCCCTGCCCCGCGGCCAAGAGCAGACGCCCGAGCAGCGCCGCCGACTCGGGCCGTCGGGCCGCCAATCCATCGGCATCGGCGACGCGCCGCAATGCCTCGGCCGCCGCGATGGCGGCCTCGCCCTGACGTCCGGCCTCCAGGATCCGGATCTCCAGCCGGAGCCGATCCCAACGGGCCGCGGGAGTCTGAGCCCACGGGGTGGCGGCGATCACGGCGGAACGGGCGCGCTCCCAGTCGCCGGCGCCCAGGTGCGCCTCGGCGGACAACATCGAACCGGTCCACAGCAATTCGGCGGACTTCCCCTCGGCCAGGGCTTGCCGGAAGGCGCCGTCGGGCTGGTCCAGCAGTGCGGCCGCCTCTTTCGCCTGCCCGCTCCGAAGCAGGGCATCGGCTTGGCGAACCGAGGCGGGCAGGGCCAGATCGGAGCCGCGAAACCGCGAAAGGTAGAGACCGAAGGTCTTCTGGGCTGCCGCGAAATCCCCCCGCCCCGCCTCGGCCTCGCCCTGGGCATACAGAGCCCGTCGCAAGGCCTCGGGCTTGAGCGCGGATTCGGGAAACTGGCCGGAGAATGCGGTGAACTCCTCGACGGCACGCGCATATGCGCCGATGGAGAACGAGCGCAAGGCGGCGTCGAAGGCCACCTGGTCTGGCCCGTCGGCTGCGAAGACCGACAGGGCCAGGACGACTCCCGCCGTCCAGCCCACCACCCGACCTGGTTTCTCGCTCCGAGCCAGCATGGGCCCACTCTCCGGACCGACCGCCCCTCCGGCAAGCGGAGACCCTCTGGCAGGCGCGAGTTGTCCCCGGGACGACGCGGCGGCAGCCGGCATGAACGAGCCGACTCCGTGGTCCCGACTTCAAGGACAACACGCCCCTTCCCGATTTCACCACAGAGGCTATGATCCGTGGCATGCAGGGTATCCATGGGGTCACCGGTGTCTGGAAAGGGGGCTGGAACGAGGCGGGGCTGATCCGCTGGGCCGAGTCCCTGCGGTCGCAATTGACGGCCCCGGGCGTGACCCTCGGCTTGGCCTTCATGGCTCCGTCGCTGTTTTCCCACGCCGAGGAGGTGCTGGAGATCCTGCGACTCCACGGCCGGATCCCCTGCCTGGCCGGCTGCTCCGGCGTCGGCCTGGTGTCCGGAGGCCAAGAATTCGAGAAAGGGGCCGACCTGGTCCTGGGCCTGCACCACCTTCCCGGAGCCCAGGTGAGTGGATTCCACTTCAGCACCGACGAGGCCGATTCGGCCGACGAGCCCGGGTTCTGGACCCGCAAGACCGGGCTCCCGGCAGGAGACGTCAACGGCTGGATCGTCTTCGCCAACCCCTTCGGCATGAACGGCGAGGCCTGGCTCCGGCAGTGGAACCAGGCCTACCCGGGCATCCCGGCCATCGGGGGGCTGGCCAGCGGCGATTTCTCGGCCGAACTCTCCCAGGTGTACCTGAACGGGACGGTGCACGAGGAGGGGATCGTGGCGGTGGCCATCCGCGGCGAAGTCACACTGGAAACCGTGGTCTCCCAGGGATGCACCCCGATCGGGGAGAGCTGGACCATCACCCGTGCCGACCGGAACTTCATCCTGGGCATCGGCAACCGCCCCGCCTACTCGGTCCTCATGGAGACTTTCGAAGGCCTGAGCCAGGAGGAGCGCAAGAAGAGCCAGAACAACCTCTTCGTCGGGTTGGCCATCGACGAGTACAGGGACGAGTTGCATTGCGGTGATTTCCTGGTTCGCAACCTGCTGGGAGGAGATCCCAAGAACGGCGCCCTCGCCGTCGGGGCCTACCCCCGGACCGGACAGACGCTGCAATTCCAACGTCGCGATTCCGAGACCGCCGACGCCGAACTCTCGGCCCTGCTGGCCGAGGCGCGGACCCGCCTGGCCGGTCGCCCGATCTACGGGGGGTGCCTGACGGTCTGCAATGGCCGCGGGACGCGGCTCTTCGGCGTGCCCGACCACGATGCGGGTCTCGTCCAGGAGCAACTGGGACCGGCAGCGATCACCGGGTTCTTCGGTCACGGCGAACTGGGTCCGGTGGCCCGCCAGAACTTCCTCCACGGCTACACGGCCTCGCTCGGCCTCTTCGTGCCCAAGGCGCGCCCGGTCGCCTCACCGGCGCCGTGAACCGCCCCGGCACCGGAATCGGGCGGTCCTCCCCCGGTGTTGCCACGACCGCCTTCCATCTGCATTGATCTGCGTCCATCCTCTGCGGCCATCTGCAGTCCATCCCGATCCCTGAATGAACGACGAACAACAGCCCCAGTTTGAATCCGCCAAGTCCGAGGTTCAGCGCAAGACGCTCGACCAGCGGGAGCAGATGAACGAGTTGATGCGCCTGCGCCACTCCTGCGCCCACATCCTGGCGACGGCGGTCCTGCGGCTCTGGCCCGATGCCCTGCTCGACATCGGTCCGCCCACCGAGGAGGGCTTCTACTACGACTTCGACCTGAAGCACCGCTTCACCCCCGACGACTTCCCGAAGATCGAGGAGGAGATGCGCAAGATCACCAAGGAGAACCAGGTCTTCGAGAAATCGATCAAGACCCGCGCCGAGGCGCTGGCGTACTTCGAGGGCAAGGGGCAGACCTTCAAGGTGCAGCGCCTGGGCGACATCCCCGAGGGCGAGCCCATCAGCTTCTTCCAGAACGGCGAGTTCGTGGACCTGTGCGCCGGGCCGCACGTGATGCGCACGGGCAACGTCAAGCCCGGCGGCATCAAGCTGCTCAAGGTCGCCAGCGCGTATTTCCGCGGCAACGAGAAGAACCCCCAGTTGCAGCGCCTCTACGGCACGGCCTTCAAGAACAAGGAGGAGCTGGACAACTGGCTCAAGATGCAAGAGGAGGCCCGCAAGCGCGACCACCGCAAGATCGGCGCCGAGATGGGGCTCTTCGCCATGGACGCCGAGTACGTCGGGCCCGGCCTGCCCCTCTGGCTGCCCAAGGGCACGGTGCTCGTCGAGGAGCTCGAGCGCCTGGCCAAGGAGACCGAGTTCCAGGCGGGCTATGTGCGCGTGAAGACGCCGCACCTGGCCAAGGAGAAGATGTACAAGACCTCCGGCCACCTGCCGTATTACGCCGAGTCGATGTTCCCCCCGATGGAGATGCTCGAGGAGGACGAGCGCCAGAAGCGGGATGCGCTGATGGAACGGCGCGCCGACCTCATCCAACTCGCCGAAGGCATGGGCAAGGCCATCGCGCCAAACCCCAGCGGCTACACCGAGGAACAGGTGCGCCACGACATCCAGAAACTGGAGACCGAGATCACCCTGCTGGGCGGCCGGTACTACCTCAAGGCGATGAACTGCCCGCATCACCACCGCATCTTCGCGGCGGAACCGCGCAGCTACCGCGACCTGCCCCTGCGCCTGGCCGAGTACGGCACCTGCTACCGATACGAGCAGTCGGGCGAGCTTTTCGGACTCATGCGCGTGCGCAGCATGAACATGAACGACGCGCACCTCTACTGCACGGCCGAGCAGTTCGCCGAGGAATTCCGGGCGGTCAACGACATGTACCTGAAGTACTTCAAGATCTTCGGGCTCGACCGCTACCAGATGCGCTTCAGCACCCACGACCCGGCGCGCCTCGGCCAGAAGTTCGTGAACGAGCCCGAGCTCTGGAAGAAGACCGAGGACATGGTGCGCCAGGTGCTCATCGAGTCGGGCATCAACTACGTGGAGGTGCCCAACGAGGCGGCCTTCTACGGGCCGAAGATCGACGTTCAGGTGTGGAGCGCCATCGGCCGCGAATTCACCATCGCGACCAACCAGGTCGACTTCGCGGTGCCCGCGCGCTTCGGGCTCACCTATCGCGACCGCGACAACACCGAGAAGACACCACTGTGCATCCACCGGGCCCCGCTGGGCACGCACGAGCGGTTCATCGGCTTCCTCATCGAGCACTACGCGGGCAACTTCCCTCTGTGGCTGGCCCCGGAGCAGGTGCGGGTGCTCACCCTCAACGACGAGGCCCCCCTGGTGGAATACGCCAAGTCCATCACTGCCGAGCTGCGCTCGCAGTTCGTCCGCGTGGAGGGCGACTGGAGTGCCAACCCGGTGAAGGCCAAGATCGCCGACGCCGAGACCGCCAAGGTGCACACCATGCTGGTCGTGGGGCAGCGCGACCTCGAGGCCGGTGCCGTCAGCGTGCGGTTGCACGGCAAGGGCAACGTGGGAGCCAAGCCCCGTGCGGAGGTCATCGCAGACCTGCTGGCTTCCATCCGCGAGCGCCGTCCTTGAGCTTCCGACGCCCCTCCGGGATGCCCCGTTCGACGAGAGCAACCCGGAGGGGGGCGATTTCCCAGGAGCGCCCCTTGACCCCGCCCGGCCTCGCCCCATCCTCCCGCCCCCATGTTTGATCTGGGATCGCTCAACCCGCAGCAGCGGGCCGCCGTGGTCACCCACACCGGCCCGGTCCTGATCCTGGCCGGAGCCGGCACCGGCAAGACCCGCACGCTCACCTGCCGGATCGCCCACATGATCAGCAAGGGCATCGCGCCCGGGCACATCCTGTCGGTGACCTTCACCAACAAGGCGGCCAAGGAGATGCTCGAGCGAGTCAACGAGATGATCCCCAAGGTGCCCCGATCCCGCCGGGAGCCCGGCGCCCCGGAAGACCCGTTTCTCGAGCGCCCCACGCTCTGCACCTTCCATTCGCTCTGCGTGCGGATCCTCCGGCAGCACATCGAGAAGCTCGGCTACAAGAAGAACTTCGTGATCTACGACACCGGCGATCAGCTCGCCGCGATGAAGAAGATCCTCAGCCAGATCTCGGCCAAGGGTGAGAAGACCGATGCCGGGGCGGTGCTGACCATGCTCAGCAAGTTCAAGAATGGCGGCAGCCGGGGCGGCTTCGAGGACCCCTCGGTCCGCGCCCTGGCCGAGCATGTCGCCCGCCGCTACGAGAGCGCCCTGCACGCCTGCAACGCGGTCGATTTCGACGACCTGATCCTCCTCACGCTGCGTCTCTTCCGCGAACACCCGGACGCGCTCGAGGCCTGCCGACGGAAGTACCGCTACGTGATGGTCGACGAGTACCAGGACACGAACTCCAGCCAGTTCGAGCTCATCCACCACCTGGCCAGCGTGTCGCGCAACCTGTGCGTGGTGGGCGACGACGACCAGTCCATCTACGGGTGGCGCGGGGCCGAGATCGCCAACATCCTCGACCTGGAGAAGCACTATCCCGAGGTCAAGATCATCAAGCTCGAGCAGAATTACCGCTCGACCAACACCATCCTGCGGGCGGCCAACGCCGTGATCCGCCAGAACACCCGTCGCCGCGAGAAGAGCCTCTGGTCGGCCAAGGGCGACGGGAGCAAGATCACCCTGTACGCCTTCGACACCGACGAGACCGAGGGCCGCACCGTGGTGGAGAACATCGAGTACGATCGCCTCACCCGGCAGATCCCCTGGGGCAAGCAGGCCATCCTCTTCCGCACCAACATCCAGTCGCGGCCCATCGAATCGGCCCTGCGCAAGGCTCGGGTGCGCTACCGCCTGATCGGCGGCCAGAGCTTCTTCGACCGCAGCGAGATCAAGGACATCCTCGCCTACCTGAAGACGTTCGTGAACCCGAACGACGATGTGAACCTGCTGCGCATCGCCAACAAACCGGCCCGGGGGCTGAGCGACGTCACCATGGAGCGCCTCCTCGCCTTCAGCGCCGAGCGCAAGGCCAGCGTGTACACGGTGATGCGGCACACCGATGTGCTGGCCTCCTTCCAGGCCCGCACCCGCGACGCCATCACCGGCTTCGCCCACTGGATCGACACCAAGCGGGCCCCCTTGCTCCAGGATTCGCCGATCTGCCTCAGCAACTGGGCCGACGCCTGGCTCGAGGAGACCGGCTACCTCACCGACCTCCGCCGCGGCGAGAAGAACCAGGACGTGGCCGACAACCGGGTCCGAAACATCCAGGAACTGCTCGACGAACTGGATGGCGACCTGACCGCCGAGGCCCGTCGCAAGAAGCGCGAGGCCATCACCCCGAAGAAGGCCGCCAAGCCGGTCGACCTCGAGAACGACCCCGAGGGACTGCTCTCCGACATGACGGCCGCCCCGAGGCCGAGCGGCCCCCTGCTGCCAGACGCGGCCCCGGAGTACCTCGGCAAGCCGATGGACCGCCTCGACGAATTCCTGGCCGGGGTGACCCTGGATCAGGAGCGCGAGGAGGAGAAGGACACCACCGGGGACCAGGTGACCCTCATCACGATGCATGCGGCCAAGGGGCTGGAATTCCCGCACGTCCACATCATCGGGGTGGAGGACGGCCTGCTGCCCCACTCTCGCAGCAAGGACGAGGGCACGCTCGACGAGGAGCGCCGCCTCTTCTACGTGGGCATCACCCGGGCCCAGGAGACCCTGCGGATCAGCCATTGCGCCGGGCGGCGGCGCTACGATCAGGTCATGCCCTGTCATCCTTCGCCCTTCCTGCGGGAACTACCCCCGGAATGTGTCGAGGATGCCGACGAGGCGGCCTCGCGCCCGGTCGACAAGGACGACGGCGGAGACTGGTTCAAGGCCATGCGCGAGGCCTTGGAATGACCCCCGCTTTCGTGGCAACCTCCCGCCCACGTCGTGTTTTTCCGAGTCGTTGAATGGTGCCTGACCGCCCTGCTGGGACTGATCCGCTGCCTGCCCCTGGTGACGGTGGCCCGACTCGGGCGTCTGCTCGGCGGCTGGGCCTGTCGCCTCGATCGTCGCCACCGTCGCGTGGCCGAAGACAATCTCGCGCAGGCCTTCCCCGAGCTGGATCGAAGCACGGTCAGGGCCCTCGCCCTTGAGAACTTCCGCCGCGTCGGCGAGGCCTACGCCTCGGCGATCCGCACGCCCGGGATGGCCCCGGAGGCATTGCTCTCCCGCATCGAGATCGTCGGTCTCGATGCGGTGCTCCAGAGCGGCGCCGAGCGACTGGTCGTGGCCACGGGACACTTCGGCAGCTTCGACCTGTTGGCCCATGGGCAACAGCGCTGGCCCGATTGGCGGCTGGCCACCACCTACCGGGCCCAGCGGTTTGTCCCGCTCGAGAGAGCCCTTCAACGGCTGCGCGCCCGGACCGGGGTGTGGTTCATCGAGCGACACGAGGCCGCGCACGCCATCACCGGACTCTTCAGCCGGGGCAAGGCCATCCTGGCGTTGTTTTCCGACCAGCACGGCGGAGGCAAGGGGCTCTGGCTCCCCTTCCTGGGGCGTCCCTGTTCCTGCAGCACCGCTCCGGCGGTGATCGCCCTCAGGTACAAAGCCGCGCTGGCCATGGCCATCTGCTACCGCACCGAGTTGGCCCGCTGGCGGATCGAGGTCGGTCCCGTGATCTCCACTCACGACCCGGAAGGCCGCGAACGTTCCGTCGAGGCCATCACCCGGGATATCCAGCGAGAGTACGAGGTCGCCATCCGCCGCGATCCGGCCAACTGGTTCTGGGTCCATCGCCGCTGGAAAGCACCGTCGGCCCACCAAGTGGCCCAGGCGCGCACCGCGAGCCCCGGGAACGCCGAGGTTGCTCCATCCCGCCCATGAAACCCGAACGCGCCGGCCATGTCGTGATCCGGGGAGTGAATTGGCTGGGCGACGCCGTGATGACCACCCCGGCCGTGCAGCGGCTCCGCGAACGATTCCCTGATGCGCGGATCACCCTGCTCTGTGCGGATAAACTGCGGGACCTGTGGACCTCGCATCCAGCGATCGACCAAGTCACGACCTTCGCGCCGCGAGAGGGCCTGCTGTCGGTCTCGCGCAAGCTGCGCTCCATCGACGCGGATCTGGCGGTCGTGTTTCCCAATTCCCTCCGATCCGCCCTCGAGGCATGGACGGCGGGCATCCCGCGCCGGGTCGGTTCTGGGGGATTCCCGCGGACTTGGTTCCTGACCGACCGGGTGGCTTCACCGCCGGGCGTCGCACGCATGCGCAAGCGCACCGTGGAGGAGGTCCGGAAGATCACGGCGACCGCAGCGCAGAAATCCGCCGTGGGCCGGACCGCCTACCCGGCCGATTCCCACCAACTGCACCACTACCTGAGGCTTGCGGCGCACCTCGGGGCCGACTCGTCCCCGTTGCCGCCCCGCCTCTGCCCCGCCGAGTCGGCGACCGTGTCGATGCGCACCCGACTGGCGGATGCGATCGCCTCTGGCGCCCCCTGGATCGGCCTCAATGCCGGGGCCGAATACGGGCCCGCCAAACGCTGGCCCCTCGACCGTTTCGCGGAAACCGCCCGGTTGCTGAACGAGCGGATGCTGGCACGGCTCCCGGGCCGGGTGGCCCCAAGGTTCATCCTGTTCGGGGGCAAGGCGGACATCCCCTTGGCCCACGAACTGACGGGCCGCCTGAAGGGCCTGCATGTCACCTCGCTGGCCGGGCAGACCAGCCTGGCGGAGTTGATGGCCGCCCTGGCCCTGTGCCAAGTGCTCATCACCAACGACACCGGTCCGATGCATTTGGCGGCGGCACTCGGCGTCCCGGTGGTCGTCCCCTTCGGCAGCACCTCGCCGGAGCTCACCGGCCCCGGACTGCCCGGCGATCCTCGCCATCGACTCCTGCTCGGCCAAGCCGCGTGCGCCCCGTGCTTCCTGCGCCAGTGCCCCGTGGATTTCCGCTGCATGGATTCCATCCCCGTGGAACGCGTGGTCACCGCGACCCTTGAGGTGTTGGCTCGGTCCTCGGAAATCCAGGAATGACCTGATCATTCCGGTCGCTCCATCGACACACTCGGCGATTCGGGTCCGGATTCGCTCCCAGTCCATGCTTCCCTCCACAGGCGGATTGCTGCTAGAGCCACCGACAGATCCCCATGCACTGGTTCTCCAGGAAATCGCCCCTCGGGTGCACGCTGGGACTGGCCCTTTTGGCCCAGTGCCAGTCACACTCCTCGCCCTTGGCGCAAGACAGCGCTTCGGCCGGAGACTGGCGCGACTTGCCTGGGGCCCGGATCCGCGCTTTGCCGAAGCGGAACTCGTCGCGATCCGGCTTCACGCGGATGTCGCCGGCCGACACGGGCGTGACTCTCACGAACACCGTCCACGAGGCGGCCATGGCCAACAACCGCATCCTCGAGAACGGATCCGGCGTGGCCCTGGGCGATGTGGATGGAGACGGCCGGTGCGACCTGTACTTCACGTGCCTCGAGGGCCCCAATGCCTTGTACCTGAACCGCGGCGGCTGGCGGTTCGAGCGCCAACCCGACGCCGGGGGAGCCGCCTGCGCGGGTCAACCCAGCACCGGGACCGTCATGGCCGACGTGGATGGCGACGGCGACCTCGACCTGCTGGTGAACGGGCTCGGCTTCGGCACCCGGTTGTTCCTGAACGACGGCAAAGGACGCTTCACCGAGGCCACCCGCCACCGCCTCTCCAAGCGCCTGGGGGCCACCTCGATGGCGCTGGCAGACATCGACGGCGACGGCGATCTCGACCTCTACGTCACCAACTACCGGACCACCACGTTCAAGGACCACCCGCCCGGACTGAAGGTCGAGGCCCGACGCGAGGCCGACGGGACCGTGCGAGTCTCGCCGGAAGACCGGTTCCTGGTGGTGGGGGAACGCGATGGCAGCGCGGAGATCCTCGAGCGCGGAGAGCGCGATTTTCTCTACCTCAACCAAGGGGGCGGCGACTTCGCGCCGATCTCCTGGACCCAGGGAACGTTCCTCGATGAGGATGGTCGCAAGCTGGAGGCTCCGCCGATGGAGTGGGGGTTGAGCGTGTTGTTCCGCGACCTCGACGGCGACGGGTGGCCCGACCTCTACATCTGCAACGATTTCGTCCACTGGAAGGATCGCGTGTGGCTCAATCGCGCCGGATCCGGGTTCCAGGCCGCCCCCCGGACGCTTTTCCGCAACCAGAGCCTGAGTTCGATGGCGGCCGACGTCGCCGACCTCAACCGCGACGGACTCGTGGACCTGTTCGTGGTGGACATGCTGAGCCGCGACCAGGAACGACGGGCCTGGCAGCGGCCGAACACCATGGCCTCGGTGCTGCGCCCGCCGATCCATGACCCGTCATACCGGCCCGAGGTCACCCGCAACACCCTGCACGTGGCCCGGGCGGGCGGTCCATTCGCCGAGATCGCCCAATTCGCCGGCCTGGCCGCCAGCGAATGGTCCTGGAGCGCCGCCTTCCTGGATGTGGACCTTGACGGTTGGGAAGATCTGCTGATCGCCAACGGCAACGCGCACGATGCCCAGCACGCCGACATCCTGGCCGAGCAATCCCGCGAACGGAGCATCCCGAGCGGCGAGCAACGCCTGCGCAACCTCCGTCGGTTTCCCCGGCTCGACACCGCCAACCTCGCCTTCCGCAATCAGCGCGATCTGCGATTCCAGGACATGAGCCGCGACTGGGGCTTCCACGACCGCGGGGTGACCACGGCCATGGCCCTCGGGGATCTCGACAACGACGGCGACCTCGACGTGGTGACCTGCAACCTGGGCGACGCCGCCGGGCTTTACCGCAACGAGGCGGGTGCGCCCCGGGTGGCTGTCAGCCTTCGGGGGAGCGGTGGCAACAGCTCCGGCATCGGTGCACAGATCACTGTCGAAGGCGGCCCGGTCTCTCAGGGCCAGGAAATGGCCGCCGGCGGACGCTACTTGTCCGGGGACCAGGCATTGCGGGTGTTCGCGGCACGATCCGATCGACCGGTGACCGTGGAGGTGCGATGGCCCGGCAAGCGGGTCAGCCGGGTGGAAGGCATCCCACCCGACTCGCACGTGGAGATCCGCGAAGAATCGGCCCGGGCTCGTCCCGAAACTGCGCCCGCGGTCGCCGCCACGGCCTTGTTCGAGGAGATCTCCACCGCGCTCAACCACCGGCACGATCCCCAGGCCTCCGACGATCTGGAGCGCCAACCGCTGCTGCCACGACGGTTGTCCACCGAAGGCCCCGGGGTCGCCTTCTTCGACATCGACACCGACGGATTCGACGACCTGCTCCTGGCCGGTCGCGGCGAGTGGCTCGTTTTCAGGAACGACCGCGCCGGCGGCTTCCAACCGCGCCCCGACCTGAGCCTCAAGACAGGACAGGCCCACTCGGTGACGGGCATCGCCGCCGCCGTCGACCACCATGGGTTCCTGATGGGCACCGGGCATTCGGCGGCTCGCGCCAGCACGGGTCTGGGGTCGCTGGGATCCCTGCTGCGCCCCGGCCGACCGGCCCAGGAACTGGGAGGATCAATCCAAGCCTCCGGCAGCGTGGGGTTGGCCGACTGGGACGGCGACGGCGGACTCGACCTCGCCGTGGCCGGGCGTCACGTGCCGGGTCGGTGGCCGGAATCGGCGGACACCCGACTCTTCCGATCACGCGATGGCCAGTACGCGCCATGGCTGACCCTCACCAACACCGGTCTGGCGACGGGACTCCTCGGCACCGACCTGACCGGTGACGGTCGGCCTGAGCTGGTCCTCGCCGCGGAATTCGGCCCGCTGCGGTTCTTCCGGTCCGACGGGACGACGCTGCGCCCATGGACTCCGGGACTGGTCACCGCCGAGGGCAAGCCCACCGACTGGCTCGACCACCAGGGCCGTTGGACCGGCCTCACCGCGGCCGACTTCGACAACGACGGCAGGCTCGACCTCGCCGCCGGGAACTGGGGCTGGAATTTCGGCGAAGGCCGGATCGATCCCGCACGGGACACCGTGCGCATCACCTATGCGGAGTTCCTGCCCGGCACCGTCACGCCGCTGGTCCACGCATGGGATCCTCTCCACCGGCGCGAGGTCCCCTGGCGCGAATGGGGTGCCGTCCGCGAGGCGTTGCCCTTCGCCGCCGAGACGTCTCCCACCCATGAGGCCTATGGCCGGGGAGGCCTCGCCGGCCTGTTGGGGGACCATGGGAAAGGCGCCCGACAGGTGGAATCCCGGTGGCACGCCTCCACCGTCTTCCTCAACCGCGGAGACCATTTCGAGGTCCGCCCGCTGCCGGTCGAGGCCCAATGGGCACCCGCCTTCGGGATCACCGCCGCCGACTTCGATGGCGACGGGGATCAGGATCTTTTCCTGTCGCAGAACTTCTTCGGGGTCGATGCCGAGACTTCGCGGCATGACGCTGGATTGGGCCTGCTGCTTGCCGGGGATGGCCGGGGGAATTTCAAGGCCCTCTCGCCGGCCTCCTCGGGCATCGTGCTGCCCGGGGAAGGGCGCGGCAGCGCGGCCGGCGACTACGACCTGGACGGACGCATCGATCTGGTGGTCACGCAGCAGGCGGGCCCCACGGCCCTGCTCCACAACCGCGGCGCCCGACCGGGCTGGGGTCTGCGCCTCGAGCAACCCGGCCCCAACCCCATGGCCATCGGCGCGGTGGTCCGGGCGGAGTTCGGCAGCGCCAGCGGGCCGGCCATCGAGATCCGGGCCGGATCCGGATGGTGGTCCCAGGATTCGTCACGGGTGTTGATCACCGGGGCGACACCGCCGACCGCGGTCCATGTCCGCTGGCCGGGAGGGCTGAGCCAGCGTCATGCCTGGAGCCCGAATGTGCGGGAGATGCGGCTCCGTCGATCGCCCTGATCGGTGTGGGATTCCTGTTTGCCCGGTTCGAGGCATTGCCGGATGGTCGTCGCACGATGTCGTATTCCGAGGAACTGATCGCCCGAGCCCGCCGGATCCGCCTCTTCATCTGCGATGTGGACGGCGTGTTGACCGACGCCACCGTGACCATGGGCGGAGGAACCGAGACCAAGGTGTTCCACATCCGCGACGGGTTGGGCCTGCGACTCCTTCAGACGGAGGCCTCGATCCGGGTGGGGTGGGTGTCGGCGCGCCCGAGCGAAGCCACGATCCAGCGGGCGCAAGACCTGAAGATCGATTTCCTGCACCAGTCCTCGGGCCCCAAGGTCGCGGCGATCGAAGGATGGCTGCGCGAGACGAACATCGCCTGGGACGAGGTGCTCTACATGGGCGACGACTGGGTCGATCTCGCCGCCCTCAAGCGCGCCGGACTCGCCATCGCGCCGGCCGACGCCATCGAAGAGGCCCGTCGCATCGCCCACTGGGTCACCCCCAAGCCCGGGGGGCACGGAGCCGTCCGGGAGGCGGTCGACCTGCTGCTCAAGGCCCAGGGCCATTGGGAGCGGATGGTCGAGAAATTCGCTTCCTAACCCGCCGCCCGGATTCCAAGACTTGCCTGCCATGCGTTCGTCGTCGCGCGTCCGATCCCGGCTCACCGGCCTCGCCGGCCTGCTCGCCTGCGCCGCCTTGGGCCAAGGCGATCGATCGACGGCGGCCACGAACACCCCGGCCGCGGCGCCGGCGCCGTCGGCGACCATCCGGCAGTGGGGCATCAGCCTCCGCGACAACGTCACCGGCAGGGTCCAACTGCGATTCTCCTCGACCGAGGCCGCTCCCGTGACCTCCGGCAAGGGCGTCCTCGTGCCAGCCCTCTGGGATGTCACCGGGCTCCGATTGGAGTCCTTCCGGGCCGACGAGCGCTCGGACTTCGTGATCGAGTCGCCCTCGTGCCGAGTGAATGTCACCACCCGTGATGCGACATCGCCGGGAACCTTCACGGCCCGGCGGGAGGCCGACGGCATCTCCGTCCGCGGACAGGGTTTCCAATTCGATGGCACCGAGCGACGGCTGACCGTGACCAATTCGGTGCACATCGAACTGCGCACCCGCCTCTTCCAGTCCAAACCTTCCTCCCCATGACCCGCAGCGTCTCCGCAGCCTTCCTCGCCCCGTTCGTGGCTCTTCTCCTGGCACTGATCCCGGGATCCGCCCAGGCGCAGCAACAGGACAAGATCCTGCTGTCCGCCACCAATTGCGTGCTCGAATTGGAGAAAGGCGTCTACCACCTGTGGGATCATGTCCGGGTCGAGTCGCCCGGCATCCTGCGCATCACCTGCGACGACCTGCGGGCGGCCCTGCCGCAGGACAAGGCGCAATCGTCGGCCGGCCCGCTCCCGACCGGCGGGAAGCTCCAGTCGCTGGTGGCTTCCGGCAACGTGGTGATCGAACTGTTCCAACCGGGCGCCAACGGTTCCACCAACGTGGTCCGCGCCTTCGGCAGGCAGGCCGAATACGGATCGCAGGAAGAGGTCCTGATCCTGACCGGCGAGCCGCGCATCGAGACGGCTTCCGGAACCATGATCGGGACCGAGGCCCTCATCTACGACCTGAAGTCCCGCACCATGCGCAACCGGGGCTCCTACCGGATCGAGCTGAAAGCCGACATCCTCAAGGGCTCGACCCTGTTCAACCGCGGCACCAACGCCCCGAAAACCCGTTGACCATGGCCTCCGCAGCCAAGACAGCCCCCAGGACCGCTGCGCAGCCCCCGCCGCAGGCGGTCTCCCAGCCGGCCTCCCCTGCCACGCCACCGCTGCTGTCCGTGCAGGGATTGGCGAAGGCTTATTCGGGACGGAGGGTCGTGGATGGAGTGTCGATCCATGTCGGTGCCGGGGAGATTGTCGGGCTCCTCGGCCCGAATGGCGCGGGCAAGACCACCTCTTTCAACATGACCGTCGGATTGGTCCGCCCGGATGCCGGGTCGGTCCGGTTCCAGGGCACCGACATCACACGCCTGCCCATGCATCGACGGGCCCGCCTCGGGATCGGATACCTGACCCAGGAGCCGAGCGTGTTCCGCAAGCTCACGGTCGAGCAGAACATCCTCGCCATCCTGGAGACCTGCGAAGGCTCATCGAGCGAACGCCGATCCCGGCTGGCCCACCTGCTCGACGAACTCGATCTGGCCCGCTTGTCGAAGAGCCTGGCCTACCAACTCAGCGGTGGCGAGAAGCGCCGTCTGGAGATCACCCGGGCCCTGGTCACCTCACCGAAGCTGCTGCTGCTCGACGAGCCCTTCGCCGGCATCGACCCGATCGCGGTGTACGAGGTGCAGAAGATCGTCCGGCGACTCCGCGACCGGGGACTGGGCATCCTCATCACCGACCACAACGTGCGCGAAACCCTCCGCCTGGTGGACCGCGCCTACGTGATTCACCAGGGCAAGGTCCTGGTGGAGGGAACGGCCGAGTTCCTGGTCAACGACCCCAAGGCCCGCGACATCTACCTCGGTCCCGACTTCAACATGTGAACCCCTCCAAGGTCCCGCCCATGAAGCAGTCCAACGTCACTGTCGAGAAGTTCTACACCGACCACGCCGGACCGCTGGGACTGCAACTGCTCACCGGGGGCAATTCACTCGACCGTCTCATCCAGGAGCCCACGGTCAACCGACCCGGCCTGGCGCTGGCGGGGTTCCGCCGCTACTTCGCCAACAAGCGGGTGCAGGTGCTGGGCGCGGTCGAGACCTCCTACCTGCGTTCCATCGAGCCGGACCTCCGTCGGCAGCGCTACAACGAGCTCTTTCGGTACAAGATCCCTTGCGTCGTGCTGTGTCGGGGCATCCGTCCCGAGCCGGAATTCCTGGCCGCGGCCGATGCCCGTGGCGTGCCGGTGTTCCAGACCGAACTGGTGACCATGAAGTTCATCAGCCAGGCGACGCTGGCCCTGGAGCAGCTTTTCGCCCCACGGACCCAGATCCACGGCTGCATGGTCGACATCCAGGGCATCGGCGTGATCATCCAGGGCGAAAGTGGCATCGGCAAAAGCGAGGCCGTGCTGGGATTGCTCGAGCGCGGGCACAGCCTGGTGTGCGACGACATCGTCTGCCTGACGGTCGCCGACGGCAAAGAGCTCTTCGGCACGGGCAAGACGATCACCCGGAACCTCATGGAAGTGCGGGGCATCGGCATCATCGACGTCGCCGCGCTGTTCGGCGTCGCGGCCATCCGTGCCGAAAAGCGGGTGGACCTGGTGGTCACCCTCAAGGCCTGGGAGAAGGCCGGCGAGATCGATCGCCTCGGCCTCGACCAGGGGCACACCGATCTACTGGGAATCAAAGTGCCCCACATGGACCTGCCCGTTCGGCCCGGCCGCGACATCGCCCGGGTCATCGAGGTGGCGGCCCTGCACACCAAGCTCAAGCTCAGCGGCGTGAACCCGGCCGAGGACCTGCAACGCCGCCTGATGATGCAAATGAACCCGCGCCTGTAGCCACCCGCCGTCGCCGACCATGTACGAATCCCGGACAGAGACGCCCCTGCACGGCCGGAAATTCGTCGGCCGACTGCTGGTCCACCTCGGAGTCGCCGCGGGCCTTTTGGCCGTCTCGCTGGCCGCAGGCATGGTGGGATACATGACCCTGGAAGACCTGCCGGCCATGGATGCCTACCTGAACTCGGCGATGCTCCTGGGCGGCATGGGGCCGGTCAACAATCCGAAGACCGAGATGGGCAAGCTCTTCGCCGGAAGCTACGCGCTGTATGCCGGCCTGGTCTTCATCGTGACCGCCGCTCTGATCTTCACCCCGGTCATCCACCGGGTGCTCCACCAGTTCCACTGGGACGACGAAGACTGAACGGCTCAGCCCAGGAATTTGCCCGGATTGAGCACGCCCGAGGGGTCGAGGGAAGCCTTCACTCGGCGGTGGAGCGCGTCGGACTCCGGTGCGACGGCGATGTTCCACCAGGGCTTCTTGGCCAAGCCGACCCCGTGTTCGCCGGTGATGCTGCCACCCAACTCCACGATACCCTGGAAGAGTTCGTCGAGAGCCCGGTCGCTGGCCGCCCGCTGTGCCGGAACCGATTCATCGAGCATCAGGTTCACATGGATGTTCCCGTCGCCGGCATGCCCGAAACAGGCGACCTGGATGCCGTGCTTCTTCTGCAGCGAGGCCCCCAGGCGGAACAGCGCCTCCAACGAGCCTCGGGGCACCACGACATCCTCGTTCAGCTTGGTGAGGCCGGTGTCCCGGAGCGAGTAGCTGAATTCCCGGCGCAACTTCCAGAACCGCTCGCAGCCCTCCGGCCCCAGGCCCCGCTGCACGAAGGTCGGCCGGAACTGCGCGAGCAGGCGCCCCAGCTCGGAGATCTCGGAGCGGACCCCCCGTTCACGGCCATCCAACTCCACGATCATCAGGGCCCCGGCGCCCCGCAGCAGTTTGGAACCGGTCCGACGCCGGGCGGCATCGACCGTGAAACCGTCGGCCAGCTCCAGGGCGCTGGGGAGGAATCGGGCGGCGAAGAGCGCCCGGATGGCGCGGGCCGCCGTCTTCATGTCGGCGAATCCGACCCCGATGCAGGCGCGGTAGGCCGGAAGCGGCAACAGCTTCAGGGTCGCCTCGGTGACCACCCCGAGCATGCCTTCGCTGCCCACGAAGAGCCGGTGCAGGTCGAAGCCGGTCTTGTTCTTGTGAGTGCGGCCACCCAGGCGGGTCACCGTCCCGTCGGCGAGCACCACCTGAAGACCGAGCACATAGTCGCGGGTGACCCCGTACTTGAGGCATCGGGGCCCGCCGGCGTTGGTGGCGATGTTGCCGCCGATCGAACAATCGGCGCGACTGGCCGGGTCGGGCGGGTAATACAAGCCCTGGCGCTCGACCGTCTCCTGGAATTGCGCGGTCACCACCCCCGGTTGAACGACCGCCACGAAGTCATCGGCACTGACCTCCAGGATGCGATCCATCCCGGCCACCGAGAGGGCGATGCCGCCCTGCACCGGAACGCAACCGCCGACATAGCCATGCCCGGCCCCGCGCGGAGTCACCGGAATTCGGTGCCTCGAGGCGAAGGCGAGGACCCGCGAGACCGATTCGACCGAGGCCGGCAAGGCCACGGCCTCGGGTTGACGGGAGGCGAACCACTTGTCGCCGGCATGGGCGGCCAGGGTTTCCGGGGTGAAGACCAATTCGCCCGGCGGCAGTTGCCGCGCCAAGCGACCAAGGAGAGACCGTCTCGTCACGGGGCCGATACTGCGCCCCAGGAGCGCTGGAGGGAACCCGTAAAGCCGCTGCTCCGCAGATCCGGGCTCCTCCCTGTTCGCGGCACCACGGCGAGCGTCACTTGGCCTTCAGTTCCTTGACCCGGATCCGACGGTATTCCATTTGCCCCCGATCGGCCTCCAGGCCGATGGGCCCGGTTTCCGGCAGCTTGAGCGCGGCCTCCAAGACCTCGCCGTTGCAGGTGCAGTGGGCGACGTTGTCCTTCACCACCACCTCGATCTGGTTCCAATCCTGAGGTTTGTACTTCTTGAGGGTCTTGTACGGGCCGGCCACGAGATAATCGCGGCACTGCAACTGCGGCCCGCGCAGGAAGATGCCGCTGTCGGCGTTCACCGAGGCCCGGAACTCGAGGCGCAGGATGAAATCCTTCGGAAACTCCCGCTGGGTCCACAACTGACGCAGGTGGGGCCCCTTGGCCGGATTGTAGTCGTTGACCACGATCTGCCCTTCTTTGGCGGTGTAGCGACCATCGCTCGACTCGACCTTGCCGTCGAAGTGCTCGGCCGGCTTGTACTTCCAGCCGCTCAGATCCTTGCCGGCAACGAGCGAAACAAATCCCGGCTCGGGCTTGAAGACCTCGGCGGCGACGTTCAGCGCCAGGAAAAGCGCGACTCCGGTGCGGATGCAGGAACGGTTCATGGGATGGATTTCAGGAATTGGGACGGGGCAGCACTGAAGGTCTGCGGACTCTTCGCCCCCATCAAGCCAGAAGCCCGAGGAAACCAAAGCCCCCCTCACGCGCGTGATTCGGCCTCCGGCCATCGACACGCATTTCCTTCAGAGGAACCCCAAAAAGCGGCCAAATTGAACCCGACGGCCCGTTTTCATGTGCTGAAAAATCGCCTTTGCAAGGGATCCCTCAGCAGGCCGGGAAACCCGACCATCGTGGGGATCACGATGACCGACGGCCTTTTCAGGTCGCAGGCTTTGTCTCCCTTGAACCCATGAAGACTCCCAGCCTCCCCCTGGCAACCCTGACGATCGCGGGATTCTGCGGCACGGCGTTGGGGCAACAAAACCTGTTCAACGTCCCTTCCAGCGACATCACTGAAAAAGGACAGTGGTTCTTCCAGGAGCAACTGAACCTGGGCGCCAGCGGCGTCAGCAATACGACGGTCGACTACGGCCTTGGAAAGGGCCTCGAAGTGGGGCTGAACCTGTTCGGACTGGATCTCTATCATCGGCGAGGCGAGGCGATGGATCCGGAGCCCTTGCTGAACCTGCAGAAGCGCTTCGACCTCACCGAGTCGTGGGGCCTGGGAATCGGCACCCAACTCGGAGCCATGGTCCCGCTGCATCGTGATGAAACGCGGTTCTCCACCTTCAGCTATGTGAACAACCAGGTTCGCCTGGGAGATTTCGGGAAGGTGTTCGCCGGGGGATACTTCGCCAACGACGCCTACACCGGAGCCAAGAGCGAGGCTGGTTTCATGGCCGGGTTGGAGATTCCGATCTGGCATGAGAGACTTCATTTCCAGGCGGATTACATCCACGGAAGCACTCCGATCGGAGTCGGTGTGGTCGGTTTCGTGCTGTTCCTTCCCCACCGCTGGAACTTCTCGATCGGCGCGCAGGTTCCCGCCATCCACAGCCACAACGAATGCGGTTGGGTTCTCGAATTCACCCGACTGTGACTCCCGCCCTCGCTGTTCCATGCGGGCCGGGTCCCCCTGCTGTTTCCAGGCGGAGCGGGACTCGGGCCGAAGCACGCTCTGGAAGCGATCAAACTCTCCCCCTCGCGCACCGCGCGAAAGCTCATCCTCCCGGGAGCTTCCCTGCGTGCGGAGGCCCGCCACCCTCCTTTTCCTCCGGCGGAGCGGGACTCGGGCCGAAGCACGCTCTGGAAGCGATCAAACTCTCCCCCT
>CAYLTF010000032.1:25022-28341 GCA_964386625.1 uncultured Akkermansia sp.
CGCGCACCGCGCGAAAGCTCATCCTCCCGGGAGCTTCCCTGCGTGCGGAGGCCCGTGTCCCGCGGAGCCCCTCCTTTGAACTTCCTCCCCCCGCCCCTTCATCGCAGGATTCCCCCCGTCATGGGCAACACCTTTGGGCACCTCTTCCGCATCACCACCTGGGGCGAATCGCACGGCGGCGGCGTCGGAGTGGTCGTCGACGGGTGCCCGCCCCGTCTGCCCCTGACCGAAGCCGACATCCAGCCCGACCTCGACCGCCGTCGCCCGGGCCAATCCTCGATCGTCACCCCCCGCAAAGAGACCGACACGGTCAAGATCCTGTCGGGCACCTTCGAGGGACTCACTCTCGGCACCCCCATCTCCATGTGGGTCAAGAACGAGGACTTCCGGTCCGAGGCCTACAACGAGATGTCCGAGAAATTCCGCCCCTCCCACGCCGACTACACCTACCAGGTCAAATACGGGCACCGTGCCTGGCCCGGCGGAGGACGCACCTCCGCCCGTGAAACCATCGGCCGCGTCGCCGCTGGCGCCATCGCCAAGAAGCTCCTGCGCGAATTCTGGGGGGTCGAAGTCCTCGCCTGCGTCACGCAAGTGCAGCACCTCAAGGCCTCGGTCGATCCCGAGACGGTCACCGCCGCGGCCGTCGAGTCCAACATCCTGCGCTGCCCGGACACCGCGGCCGCGCCCGAGATGATCCGACTCATCGAGGAGCGCCGATCGCAAGGGGACAGCGTCGGCGGCATCATCCTGGGCGTCGCCCGAAACGTGCCGGTCGGCTGGGGCGATCCGGTGTTCGACCGACTCGAAGCCGACCTCGCCAAAGGCATGCTCTCGTTGCCGGCCACCAAAGGCTTCGAGATCGGGTCCGGCTTCGAGGGCGTGCTGCTCACCGGCCTCCAGCACAACGATCCCTTCCGCAACATCGACGGAAAGATCACCACCACCTCGAACCGTTCCGGAGGCATCCAAGGCGGCATCTCCAACGGGGCCACCATCCACTTTCGCGTCGCCTTCAAGCCCGTGGCCACGGTGATGCACGAGCAGGACACCGTCGACGTCCACCTCCAGAACACCACCCTGCGCGGCCGCGGCCGCCATGACCCGTGCGTGTTGCCGAGGGCGGTGCCGCTGGTCGAATCCATGACGGCCCTCACCCTCATCGACCATGCCCTCCGACACGAGGCCCAGTGCGGGCATCGTGAACGCTGGGCCTCCTGAGTCCCGCGCTGACCGGGGCTCCGAAAAAGACTGTCTCCCCGCCAGGACTCCGATTGACTGGCGGGCATGTCCCGATTCCTTTCCTCCTCCCGGGTCCCCAGACTCACGGCGACCTTGGCCGCAATGAGCCTCCTGGGCCTTGGCACCGGCCTCGACACCCTCGGTGCAGACCCCAAGCCCAGCCCGAAACCCTCCGGACCCCAGACTGACGGAGCCTTCCGCAAAGTGGTCCTGGACTCGGACCGGGACCTCGACGCCGATGGCCAACCCGAGGACACCGTGATCAACCCCATGGAGATCGCGGTCGCTCCCGACGGGCGCGTCTTCTTCATCGAACGGGCGGGCATCCTCAAGGTGTGGAACCCTTCCACCCGCGCGACGACCATCGCCGGGTCCCTCCAGGTCTACAACGAACTCGAGGACGGCCTGCTCGGCATCGCCCTGGATCCGGCGTTCGCCAAGAATGCTTGGATCTACCTCTTCTACTCGGCCCCGCAAACCATCATCGACGCCTCTCAGCACAAGACCGGCGAGAACCGCGTCTCGCGATTCCACCTCCGCGACGGATCCCTCGACCTTTCGAGTGAGAAGATCCTCCTGCGCATCCCGACCCAGCGAGACCAGTGCTGTCATTCGGCCGGTTCGCTCGCCTTCGACGGTGCCGGGAACCTCTATGCGGCCACCGGAGACAACACCCATCCCGGTGAATCCGATGGCTACACCCCGATCGACGAGCGCCCCGGACGGGAGCCGTGGAACGCGCAAAAATCGGCCTCCAACGCCAACGACCTGCGCGGCAAGATCCTCCGCATCCATCCTGAACCCGACGGGACGGCGACCATCCCCGCGGGCAACCTCTTTCCTCCGGGAAACCCAAAAACACGCCCCGAAATCTACGTCATGGGGAACCGCAACCCCTTCCGCATCAGCGTCGATCGGGCTACCGGCCACCTGTACTGGGGCGAGGTGGGGCCCGATGCCGGCGGTCCCAACGACAAACGCGGCCCCGCCGGTTTCGATGAGATCAACCAGGCCCGTTCGGCAGGCAATTTCGGATGGCCGTACTTCGCGGGCGACAATCGCCCGTACCACCGCTACGACTTCGAATCGCGGCAATCCGGTGAACCGTGGGACCCGGCCCACCCGGTGAACCCATCGCGTCTGAACACGGGGCCGATCGACCTGCCACCGGCGCAACCGGCGTTCATCTGGTACCCCTACGGAGCCTCGACCCGATTCCCGGAGGTCCGGAATGGCGGGCGCACCGCCTGCGCTGGGCCGGTCTACCGCTACGATGAGCGGTCCGGATCACCCCATCGCCTGCCCAAGGAATACGACCGGACCCTGTTCATCTACGAATGGTCCCGGAACTGGATCGTGGCCGTGCATCTCGATGCGGATCACAAGATCGCCAAAACCGCGGATGGCAAGCTCCAAATGGAGCGCTTCTGCCCGGGAATGACCTTCATGCGCCCCATGGACCTCGAGATCGGCCCGGATGGCTGTCTGTACGTCCTCGAGAACGGAACGGCTTGGGTCGGGAACAAAGACACCCAATTGGTCCGCATCGAACACCACCCGATGCCACAATCCGGGCCCAAATCCTCGCCCCAACCGTGAGAACCCACCCTCGCATTCCGTTGATTTTCCACTTTTCTCAAAAAACGTATTGCACGGGCCTCATCGGTTGGTAAGGTCCGCGCTCCCGTTTCCGTCGCTTTTGACGGAGGCGATAACCTTTCGGCATCGATGCCTACGATTAACCAGTTGGTCCGCAAGGGCCGCACCAAGATCAACTACAAGTCCAAGTCTCCGGCCTTGGAAAATGCCCCTTTCCGTCGCGGCGTCTGCCTGCAGGTGATGACCCGCACGCCCAAGAAGCCGAACTCCGCCATGCGGAAGGTGGCCAAGGTCCGCTTGACCAACGGCTACGAGGTGATCGCCTACATCCCTGATGAAGGCCACAACCTCCAAGAGCACTCCATCGTGCTGGTTCGCGGCGGCCGCGTGAAGGATCTTCCCGGTGTCCGCTACCACATCGTCCGTGGCACGCTCGACGCCGCCGGCGTCGAAAAGCGTCGCGTCAGCCGCTCCAAGT
>CAYLTF010000033.1:0-28029 GCA_964386625.1 uncultured Akkermansia sp.
CCGGCGTGCGAAGTGGTGCAAGCCCTGCCTCCAGTGCTGGAAGTCATGGGCCGTGTCGTCCACGTGCCAGAGGTGTGGCACCTGCTTCTCCTTCAGGTAGGCGTGCACGTTTTGGCTGACACGGATAAGGCCGTCCCGCTTGCCGCAAGAGAGATAAAGCAGTCGAAGGCTCCGGGTCGCCCGCTCGGGATCCGGAACCAACTCCGGTGCGGGCCGGGTGTTCGGGGCCGAAGAGAAGCCGCCGACCCAGGCGAACCGGTCGAGGTTGCCCAATCCGATGTTCAACGATTGTCCGCCGCCCATCGACAGGCCGGCCAGTGCCCGGTGTTCACGGTCTTGGTAGACCGGATACTTCGACTCGATGAACGGGATCAGGCTGCCGAACAGGTCCTGGTCGAACTTCCCGAAGGCCGCGGCCGTCGCCATGGGATTGGGGCCCGGTCGATCCTCAGCCTGCGCACGACCGTTGGGCATCACCACGATCATCGGCACCGCCGCCTTGTCGGCGATGAGGTTGTCAAGAATCGCCTGGGGCGCGCCTCCGCGCCGCCATTCCTCTTCGTCGCCACCGATGCCATGGAGCAGGTAGAGCACCGGATACTTGCCCGAAGACGAATACCCCGGCGGCAGATACACGAGGGCCTTGCGCCGCGTGCCGACCGACTTGGAATCATACTCCACCATCTCCAACCGCCCCTGGGCGACACCCTCCCGCACTTGGTCGAAACCCGCCGGGGCATTCGCGAAGGCAGGCTTGTCGTCGTCATTGAGCACGATCGGCCCACCGAATCCGCGGCGCGGTCCCGGCCCCTGAGGGCCTCCGTCGCGGGGAGGAGCGGCCGGGGCGTTGTTCGTTTCCGCAGCCATGGCGGTCAGGGAGGCGAGCGCAAGGCTCAGGAAGACGGCAGGGAGGTTCATGGGTCGTCAGGACTTTGTTCGATGTGCGACGGCGTGGCGGCAAATTCCTCGGATTCCATGGAAGACGCCAGCGTCGACTGAACCCGCAGCCCTGGGTTCATTCCAGCCGGCCTGATGGCTTTCGACACGACCGTTCCGTCGAATGCTGCACACCGCCCCGACAGATCCGCGGGCCTGCTTCGACCGCGCGTTCATGGGGACTTTTGCAGGAACCCTCCGCATCTCCTGCCCTGCTCAGCACTCCGGCTCAGGGCACCACGATCCGGAGGGCCCTCGGGCGCACGGTGATGGAGGCTGGGAGGCTCCCGACGAGGTCGCCATCGAGGTGCAAACCCATGGGCTCGGTACAGACAAGGTGGAGCTGATCGGTCTGGAAAACCTGGCGGACCGACGAGGTGCGGATCCGGCGCAGGACCATCCGGATCCAGGTTCCGATCAAGGTGGCCCAGTTGAGCCGGGTGACGACGGTGACTCCGAGCCGGCCATCGTCGAGTCGGGTTCCCGGGAAAAGTTCCAGGCGGCCGCCGAAGTAGTGGCCGGAGCCGATCTCCACGAGGGGGCCTGCAGCGGAGTGCGACGCGGAGGTCACCGAGATGAGGGGATGCGGCGGACGCATCGCACGGATGCCGGCGACGAGGTAAGCCAAGGGGCCGAAGCGCTTCTTCTGCGACCAGTCCACTCCCGCGATGGAGCGGGTGGAGAGCCCGGCACCGGCGAGGAGGGCAAAACAGCGTGTTGCCGGGTGCCCATCCGAGCCCGTGAAGGTCGCCTGCGGTAGATCGATGCGCCGTTCGCGTCCTTGCTGGATGACGCGCCAGGCGGCATCGAAGCCCGACGGAATCCCGAGCTCCTTGGCCAGGACGTTCACCGTGCCGAGGGGGATCACGGCCAGCCGGGTCTTGTCGAGCGCGCCGGGCACGTCAGCCAGGCCGTTCAAGACTTCGTTCACCGTGCCGTCCCCACCTGCAGCGACGACCGTCTGGAGGCCCTCCCGAGCCAGATCCGCGGCCAGGATGCGCGCGTCGCCCGGGCCTCGGGTGGCGATGACCCGGACGTCGCCCTCCAATTCCGAGAGGCGTGCCCGGAACCGGAGCGCCTTTTCTCCCTGGGCGGTGGGGTTGAACAGGATCCCGATCACAGGTCCGAGGGTCGAGGGCGTCTCATCCTGCGATCAATGCTCAACTACAGAGCCTTCAGCTCGGGTTGCTCAAGCAGGAAGCGGCGGCGTTCACGCAGGTGCTCTCGGACGCGGGCGAGGTCGGACCTGAGCGCGCGGAGGGCCTGCTCGGGGTCTTGGCGCTCTTGCAGGGCCCGGGCCCGAACCTCCGGGAGGAGTTCCGCCTCAAGTCGGTCGATCACCGGACCCATCACGGCCTCGGTGTAAACGGTGTCGAGGATGCGCCGGGTCTGCGCCAGGAAGACCTTGCGGAACTCGGGATTGGCCAGGAGCGGGCCGGAGAACCAACCGGGTCCGCGCCACCATCCGGCCCCGTCCACCGGAGCATCGCCATTCATGCCGAAGGTCAGCGGCATGCGGGTGAAGACCGAGTCGTCGGTCTGCATGGCGCGCAGGCCCCACGTGCTGTCCTGGTCCCAGGGATACATCGTCCATTTCCCCGAACCGTTCACATCGTGGTAGGTGAAGTAGTTGTTGAAGAAGCCGTCCCAGTGCGACAGCACCATGTTGACCGCGAAGTAGGTGGCCACCTGCTCCACGTCGAAATGACGGCGGATGTAGTCCCACTGCTCCGCCCCGGACACCTTTTCCAGGCCGTCCACCAAAGCGACCAGATCGTCATGGCCGGCATGACGGTTGGAGTGTTTCTCGTGTTGACCAGCGACGCCCTGCCCAAACCACAGGAGCTTGTAGAGATTGCCGCCATCCTTGACCCGGTTCCGGCGCAAGAAGTTCTGGTTGGGTTGCTCGACCAGCAGCGAATAGCCGGAGGGCTTGCCGTTGACGACCAACCGGACGGGGAAGCTCTCCTCGGCCGCCATCCCGGCTTTCCGGTAGACCTCGTATGCCAAGGGTTCCACCACGACCGCCGACTCACCCTCGAAGATGATGCCCACCGTGGTCATGCCACGAAGGGTGCGGTCTTTGTGAAGGTGGACCTTCTGCCCGCCCTTGCGCCCGTTGACCTGCACGAAGTCGAAAAACTGGGGACGCTGCGAACCCGGCTCCAAGAACACCAAGGCTGAGCGGAACGATCCCGGCTCCGTCGGGGATCCACCGAAGGGGTTGCCCACGGGGCCTCCCGGAAAGCCCCCGGGCCCTGGACCACCCGGGCCACCGCGGCCAAAGGGACCTCCAGCCCCGGGAGGAAACCCGCTCTCGCCCCCGCCTTCCCGCGAACGAAGCCGGACCAGGGTTTCTCGCGGACCGCGTTGCCATAGATCCAAAGACGACGCAGCCGCGGTCGACAACAGCGGTTTCAAGGCACCCGGAACCCGCGAGGCGAGGTCGTCTGCCTGGTCCCGTTGGTCGCGGAAGAACGAGTCTTTGCCGGTCCCGGCGATCACCTCGGAGATCAATGCTTCACGCTGACGATCCAAGTCCTGGAAGACTCCCATCCATTCCGGCAGGCGGGAAAGGTCGGAGGCGGGTTCGAGGGTCAGGGCGAACCAAAGGCCTTCAAGGTCGGCGCGACTCGACATCATGCGCTCCCCGGCGGCCAAGCGGGCTGATCGGCCTTCCACCCAACGCTTCCAGCCGGTGCGTTCGCCGTCATCCAGTCCTTGGGACAGGTTTTCCAGGGTGGTCTGCAACCACCGGGCCGCCTCTTGCGGCAATCGATCCACCCGCTCAGAGACACCCGGTGACTCCAATTGCTGGGACATCCAGGCCTGCCGGGCCTCCACGGCGGCCAACCATTGGGCGCGGGACCGCGTCACACGGGCCGCATCGACAGGCCCCAGGCGGAAAGCCCAGGCGTACCAGGCCGATGACAAATCAAGGGACTCCTCCAGAGACCGACGCCCCCGGTCGCGGGCTTCGCGCTCGGGGTCCGGCGGCGGCGGGGCTCCCCACATCGGGGCATTGGCCCTCTCTTCGGCCGCCTTCATCTCCTGGGCCGAGGTATGGATGATCCACGCCACCGGAACCTGGGCCTGGATCACCGGCTCCATTCCGTACACCGAGAATGCCGGACGCGGTTCCGTCTCGGCCGGAAAGAAACGGCGGACGCCCGATGCTCCCACGGCTTCGACGCGGAACCGGAGCAATTGCCCGGCGGGTGGAGCCGGGATGGTCACGGCATATTTGCCCGAAGGCGACGGCACCATCGAGATGACGGTCTCGTCCCGCTCGAACCCAGGACCGGCCAAGCGATATCGCAGCGCCATCGAGGAGGGCGCTGGCCCCGCGCCGAGGGCGGCTTCGACAGTGACCGACTCCCCCGACCGTGCCACCTCGGGAGAGAAACTCACCGACCGGACCACTGGCGGGAGGCTGGAGGCGAATCCTGCGTTGGCCTTGCCTGGAGTGCCCGAGGGTGTCTCACGGGTCTTGGACAGCGGCGAAGAGATCCAGTTGGCCGGATCGTCGCCCGGGGCGGAAGGACAGATCCGCTCCAGCGATCCGGAATGTCCGTCAGCCCCGGTGGGCCAGGGCGAACGGTCGCTGAACTTGACCGAGTCGACGACCTTGCCAGAGCGGTCCTTCAGTTCCACCCGCTCGCCCTTGCGACTGAGTCGCGATTCGAAGACTCCCGCCAACGGCGCGCCGGGGTAGGCTTGGCGGAAACGGTCGGCCTGGGCCGACAACACCAGGAACCCTTTGGGGTCGATGCGGATCCCTTCAGGGAATCGGAATCGCACACCTTTCGAGAAAGACCAACCCGACAGGTCTACCGCCTGTTCGCCGGCATTGTGCAACTCGAGGAACTGCAGGTCATCCAGATCGTCGGGCGCATGGTAGAGGATCTCATTGATGACGACCTGCGCCCGGATCGGAGCCTGCGCCAGGCATGCGACTCCGGCGCAGGCGAACCAACGGAGGAGAGTGTTCATGGAAGCTGGAGGGTCACCCGGGAGGATCGTGCGTCATGGCCCGGTCCTTAACGCAAATCGCCCCTGAGGAAACCCTCAGGAGCGACCACGTTCAGGATCTTTGGTTACAGAAGCCCGTCGGGCGTCGACCCGGTGCACGATCCTCGGCCCGGAACCTCCACCGACTCGCCCGTCTCCGCGTTCAGCCGATGGCGCGCTGGGTCCCGGAAGCCGATCGGGCCACCGGCACCCGGGCCTTCACCTCCTCGATGAGGCGTTCGACCGTCAGGCCGTGCTTCTGGCGAAGGTAATCGACGCTGGAAGCGTGCTCGATGAACTGGTCGGGCCATGCCAGTCGATAGACCGGCGTCTGGATGCCCGCCTCGCTGAAGCACTCCAGCACGGCGCTGCCGTAGCCACCCATGGCCACATGGTCTTCGAGGGTGGCCACGATGTCGGCCGCGGACCCGAAGAAGCGGTGCACTTCGGTGTCGAGCGGCTTGAAGTAACGGGGATTGATGACCGCCACATCGAAACCATCGGCACGCAGTTTCTGGGCTGCCTGGCGTGCGAGCGTGAGCATGGGGCCCAACCCGAAGAGCGCCACCTTGACCGCGCCCGGCTTGTTCTCGAACTGCGAATCGACCTTGGCCTTGCCGATCTCGACCACGGCGGGTTGATCTTTGATGGGCACTCCCTCGGCGTTGCCGCGCGGATAGCGAATGGCCACCGGATGCTGCTGCAGGGTCGCCGTGAACATCATGTCCTGGAGTTCGTCCTCATTGGCCGGAGCCATGCCGATGATGAGCGGCAGGCAGCGCAGGTACGAGATGTCGAAAAGCCCGTGGTGCGTCGGGCCGTCATTGGCGCTGAGGCCTGCGCGATCCATGCAGAAGATGACCGGGAGGTCTTGGAGACAGACGTCGTGGTGGATGCAGTCGTAGGCCCGCTGCAGGAAGGTGCTGTAAATGGCCACCACCGGGTGGAACCCCATGGTCGCCATGCCCGCGGCGAAGATCACCGCATGCTCTTCGGCGATGCCCACGTCGTAGTATTGGCCCGGGACCGCCTG
Source organism: uncultured Akkermansia sp. (assembly GCA_964386625.1). Taxonomy (GTDB): domain Bacteria; phylum Verrucomicrobiota; class Verrucomicrobiia; order Limisphaerales; family UBA9464; genus SXXZ01. The sequence continues at coordinate 5,981 of CAYLTF010000033.1, forward strand.
CTCCAGCAGCTTGAGGCTGGTGCCGCTGGGCATGGCCGCGGTGATGCCGACCACCGATTTGTCCTTCTGGCAGAGCTTGACCATCGTCCGCCCGAAGACTTCTTGCCACATGGGGGCAGCGCCCTCCTTCGGGGCCGGGGTCTGTCCGGTGGCGGCGTCGTACGTGCCCAGTCCGTGGAATTTCTCGGGATGCTTGAGGGCCGCCTCGTATCCTTTGCCCTTCTGGGTGAGGACATGGATGACCACGGGCTCGGTGCAGGTCTTGGCGAATTCGAGGGTGCTGACCAGCAACGGGATGTTGTGGCCGTCGATGGGGCCGAGGTAACGCAGCCCGAATTCCTCGAACAGGAGCGCGCTGCCGTGGCCGCCACGGCCATCGACATCGAGTTGATTGTGGGCCGGTTCCAGGGCCAGCGAACCGACGATGCCCTTGAGGGCCTCTTCGGCCTTGCCTCCGAGCATGGCGACCTGCTCACCCCGGGGCAGGCGCTTGAGCCAACTGGTGAAATCCCGGGCCAGCTTGTTGTAGCGCGGGCTGGCCGTCAGCTTGCCCAGGTACTCGGCGATGGCACCGACGTTCTTGGCGATGGACCACTCGTTGTCGTTGAGGATGCCGATGAATTTCTTCGTGGTGCACTTGATGTTGTTGAGCGCCTCGAAGCTGATGCCGTTGGTCAGGGCCGCGTCGCCGAAGATGCAGACGACGTTCTCGTTGGTCTTCTTCTGGTCGCGTGCGGCGCACATGCCCAGGGCGGCCGACAATGCGGTGCCCGCGTGTCCGGCTCCGTAGCAGTCGTGCTCGCTCTCGGTGCGCAAGGCGAACCCGTTGAGACCGTCGGTGGTGCGGATGGTCCGGAAACGGTCGCGACGCCCGGTGAGGATCTTGTGGACGTAGACCTGATGGCTGACGTCCCAGACGAACTTGTCCTTGGGCGTCTCGAAGACCCGGTGAAGAGCGATCGAGAGTTCGACCACGCCGAGGTTGGGTCCCAGGTGCCCACCGCTCTTGGCCAAACCCTCGATCAGTTCCTGCCGGATGTCGGCTGCCAGCTCGGTCAGTTGTTCGGGGGTCAGCTTCTTGACGTGCGACGGATGGTCCACCATTTCGAGATATCGGCTCATGTTGTTGGGGCTACGGGCAAAATCTGGATCTCTCAGGCGACGCCCGGGGCGTCTTCCGAAAGCGGTTGGGCCACGAGGACACCGTCGAGGCTCTCCTCCAGTCGGCGCACCTTGACCTCGGCCTCCCCGAGGCGGTCCTGGCAAAGCTTGGCCAGCGCGGCCCCCTCTTCGAAGCGCTGGATCAACTGGTCCAACGGCAGGTCATCGGACTCCATCGCCTCGACGATGGACTCCAACTTCTTCAGGGCCTCTTCGAATGAAGCCGCATTTTCCGCAGTGGGAGCGGACTTGGCTGCCGTTGACACGGGCGGAAAATGCGGTCAAAGGCCCGTCTTTGCCTAGCGGTATTTTGATCGGCCGCCCAGGCGGCTTCCGTGGGGAGGGCCGCCTTTGGAGTTCCCCTTTGCCCCCATAAGGCGTTTGAATCCGCCCGTGCTCAGCACGCTTCGGATCAAAAACCTGGCCCTGGTGGCAGACCTCACCCTGGAGCTGCACCCGGGCTTCTGCGCCATCACCGGTGAGACGGGCACCGGCAAGTCGGTCATCCTCGGGGCGCTGAACCTCGTGCTCGGCCGCCGCGCCGACCGCGGCGCCCTGCGCTCGGGAGCCGACTCCTGCACCGTCGAGGCGATCTTCGAGGTCCAGGACCTGCGGGCTCCGCTGGCGGGTTTTCTCGAGGAACGCGGGCTCGAGCCCTGTGAATCCGGTCAACTGGTCCTCAAGCGGACCTTCACCGCGGCCGGAACCAACCGGCAATTCATCAACGGCAGTCCCACGACCCTGTCGACCCTCGAGGAGTTGGGGGGCTGGCTCATCGACCTCCATGGTCCACACGACCACCAATCACTGCTGCAACCCCGGCTCCAGTTGAGCCTGGTCGACGCCTATGGCGGCCTCGATGCCCGACGGGAGGCCTTCGCTGAATTGTTGCGGCACCGCTCCCGGATCCAGGAGTCCAAGGCCGCGCTCATCGTGGATGAACGGACCTACGCGCAGCAGCTCGACCTGCTCCGCCACCAGGCCCGCGAGATCGCGGAAGCCCGACTGCGGCCAGGGGAACAGGCCGAACTGGAGGCCGAGCACAGCCGCGTGGCCAATGCGGCCCGACTGCTCGAGCTGTCCCAGGGTGCCCTGGCCGCGCTCGGCGACACCGATGACGCCACGCTGACCAGCCTGGGGGCCGTGGGTCGATCGCTGCAGGAGTTGAGCCGGATCGATCCAGGCGCCCAGTCCCTCCTGGAAATCCAGGGACAGGCCGCGGGGCTGTTGCGGGATCTCCAGGCCGAACTCTCTCGCTACGCCGACCGCATCGACCTCGACCCTCATCGCCTGGCCGAACTGGAGGAACGGCTGAACCTCATCCAATCGCTCCAGCGCAAATACGGCGGATCCGTCGAGCAGGTCATCGCCTTCGGGGCCGAAGCCCGTGAGCGGCTCGAGTCCCTGGAGGGCCGCGATGCCGAGTTGGAGCGCCTGAACCTGGAATTGCAGCGGGTCGAATCCGATCTGCGGAAGCTCGGGCGCGAGCTGTCGGAAGGAAGGCAAGCGGTCCTGCCCCGCCTCAACCGGGCCGCGGAGGCCGAGTTGAGCAGCCTGGGATTCCGGCAGAGCCGGTTCGAGGCGACCCTCACCCATGATGCCGATCCCGCGCAGGCGACCGAGACGGGCATGGATCGCATGGAGTTCCTCTTCGCGCCGAACCCCGGCGAGCCGGCCCGACCGCTGAGGGCGATCGCCTCCAGTGGCGAGCTCGCCCGTGTGATGCTGGCACTCAAGACCGTGTTGGCCGACCAAGATGCGGTCCCCGTGCTGGTCTTCGACGAGGTCGATGCCAATGTCGGCGGTGAGACCGCCCATGCCGTCGGGCAGAAGATGGCCACCATCGCCTCCCGTCACCAGGTGCTCTGCATCACGCATCTGGCCCCGGTCGCGGCGGCCGCTTCAACGCACTATCAGGTGCTCAAGGAGGTCCGAGACGGGCGCACCGAATCCCGGATCCGGACCCTGGATCCCGGCGAACGCGTCGCCGAGCTCGGGCGGATGCTCGGGGGCGGCCCTGCGGCCCTGCGCCATGCCCAAGAATTGCTCGAGAAACGGGTGGGCCCGGAGACGCCCGTCCGCCGTTCGACGCGGACCTCCTGACACCGATGCCTCCGCGGGCGCACTTGAGACCATGACCCCCATCCGATCGCTGACCCACACCCGGTGCGACCTCGCGCTCACCCACTCCTGGGCCATCGCCACCGATGTCCACTCGGGCCGGGTGCAGGGCAAGTCGGAGTACCCGGTGGTGTTCGTGGAATTGACCGACGCCCTCGGGCGCACCGGCCTCGGTGAAGCGTCTCCCTCCAGTCAATACGGTGAAAACTGGGAGACCGTCGCGCGGTTCCTCCGGCGCGTCGATCCGTCCCGGCTCTCGTTCGAAGACCTGCCCGCCTCGCGGGCCTACCTCGAATCGTTGTCCCAACCGAGCATGCCGGCGCGTTGTGCGGTGGACATCGCCCTCCTCGATGGCGCTGCCCGGGCGGCGCGACAACCCTTGCACCGATTTCTCGGGCTGGGGTATCCGGCGGCCGGGGCCCTCTCGTCGTTCACCATCGGCCTCGACACGCCGGAACGGATGGAAGCCAAGGCCCGTGAAGCGGCCAACTACCCGATCCTGAAGATGAAGCTCGGGGCCCCGACCGATGCGGCCAACCTTGCCGCCCTCCGCCGAGCCGCGCCGAACAAGCTCATCCGGGTCGATGCCAATGCGGCCTGGAAGACCCGCGAGGAGGCCCTCGACCGGATTTTCGCCTTGGCCGAAGACGGCAACATCGAGTTCGTCGAGCAACCGATGCCGCCTGGGGTTCCCGAGTCGGACGCCCTCTGGCTGAAGGAGCGCTCGCCCCTGCCCTTGGTGGGCGATGAGTCGTATCAGGACGCCCGCGACGCCGAACGCTGCGCCCGATGCTTCCACGGCGTGAACGTCAAACTGGTGAAGACCGGCGGGGTGACTGCGGCCAAAGAAGCCCTGGAGGCCGCCCGGTGCCTGGGCCTGAAGACCATGTTGGGCTGCATGATCGAATCATCGCTGCTCATCAGCGCCGCCGCGCACCTGACCGCGCTCACCGATTGGCTCGACCTCGACGGCAATGTGCTGATCTCCAACGACCCGTTCGAGGGGGTCCGCAATTGCGATGGTCGCCTGACCTTCGACGGGGCACCGGAGCCCGAGGGGCTGCAGATCCGGCGCCGCCCCCTGCCCGTCCACCCTTGATCGCAAGCCCGGGTCCAGCCCCGCCTTGCCCCCCCCCCGCAGGATCCAGCAAAGGAACCTGTCAGTGCCAACAATTCGCCCCCCCTGAAAACACAACGGGCGGGAGCCCCTGGGGACTCCCGCCCGTTCGAGACCCGATTCAGGCTCAGGCCTGCGCGGCCGAAGCGGTGGCCCCGGCCACCGGGGTGATCGCACCCATCGCAGGGCGCTTGCCCTTGTGCCACCAGACCACCAGCGCGCTGGCGATGTAGATGGACGAGTAGGTGCCGGTGATGATGCCCACCAGGAAGGTGAAGGCGAAGTCGTTGATGGCGCCGCCGCCGAAGACGTAGAGGGCGATGGTGGCCACGAACACCGTTCCCGAGGTGATGATGGTTCGGCTGAGCGTCTGGTTCAGCGCCCGATCGATGATTTCGTTGAACGAACCGGCCACTCCCATTTTCAGGTCCTCACGGATGCGGTCGAAGATGACGATCGTGTCGTTGATCGAGAAACCGATGATGGTCAGCAACGCCGCAACGAAGGTGGCGTTGAACTGACGCCCCTCGCCCACGGTGCCTGTCAGGCAGTACCAACCAATGGTCATCAGAACGTCGTGCGCGACGGCGACAACCGCCGCCACGGCGAAGCTGAACTCGTAGCGGAAGGCGACGTAGACCAGGATGCCGAAGAGCGAGAGCACCGAAGCGATCACGCCGGACTTCTGGATCTCCTTGCCGATCGTCGCGCCGACCGAGTCCAAGCGGACCCGCTCGAACTTCGAGGCAGGATAGGCTTTCTTCAGCACTTCCTCGGCCTTCAGACCGGTGTCCTTGGACGAGGTCACCGACAGATACTCGCGCTTGGTCGCACCGGCGCCCTCGGTCTGGTACTGGATGCGGGTCTCTCCGATGCCGCCCTTGCTGAGGGTCTCGCGGACCTTTTCCGTCTCGACCCGTTGAGCGAAGCGCAATTGCAGTTCGTCGCCACCGGCGAATTCGATGCCCAGCATGTTGTTGCCGCGGACGAAGATGCCGTAACCGATGCCCACGACGATCAACAACCACGAAGCCGCGAAGGCCGGTTTCGCAAAGTTGAGGAAGCGGATGTTGGTGCCCTTGATGATGTGCAGCATGGGCAGGGACTTGAGGATGTTCTTCGCGAGGAGGAAATCGAAGATCAGTCGGGTGACCACCAGGGCGGTGAACATCGAGACGCAGAGACCGACGGTCAGGGCGACACCGAAGCCTTTGATGGGACCGGTGCCGAGGATGATCAGCAGCACCGAAGAGATGAGGGTCGTCAGGTTGGAATCGAAGATCGTTCCGAACGCCTTGTCATAGCCCGAGGCGACGGCCCCGCGGACCGACTTGCCAGCCGCCAGTTCCTCGCGCATGCGCTCATAGATGAGCACGTTGGCATCCACCGCCATGCCGACCGTCAGCACGATGCCGGCGATGCCTGGCAGGGTGAAGGTGACGTCGAGGGAGCACATCACCCCGAGCATGATCAGGATGTTGAGGATCAAGGCCACGTTGGCGACCAAGCCGGCCGTCAGGTAGTAGACGATCATGAAGACCGCGACACCGCCCACGCCGAGGAGCGTGGCGGTCTTGCCCGAGGCGATGGCGTCCGCACCGAGCGAAGGATCGACACCGCGCTCCTCCTTGACCTCGAGCGGAGCGGCCAGCGGGTTCTCCAGCGAGGTGGCCAACTCGAAGGCCTCCTTGTCGGTGAAGGAACCGGTGATCTGACCGTTGCCGCCCAGGATGGCCCCGTTGATGCGCGGGGCCGAGATCACCTCGCCGTCGAGGATGATCGCCAGGCGCTCGCCCACGGCGGCCTGGGTGATCTCACCGAACAGTTGGGCTCCCTCGGGCTTGAGGCTGAAGCTGACGTAGGGCGAACCGGTGGCGGGATCGTGCCCCACGCCGGCTCCCTCGACGTGCTTGCCGGAAAGACCACGCTCGGAGGTGCGCTTGACCAGGATGGGCTGCGGGATGCGTTGGCCCGGGGTGCCGGTGGGCACCATTTCGTACATCTTCACGTAGCCCGGGGGCACGACACCGCGGGACAACTGGCCCTCGCTGTCGGGATGCACCATGCGGAACTCGAGGAAGGCGGCCTTCTGGATCTGCTCCTTGGCCTGCTGCTTGTCGGCCTCGCTGAGGCCGGGCAACTGGACGAGGATGCGACCGCCGCCGGCCGGAGCAATCACCGGCTCGGCCACGCCGAAGCGATCCACGCGTCGGCGCAGCACCTCGACCGCCTGCTCGGCGATGAAGTCCACGTTCATCGAGACGCCTGCATTCGTCTGGGCTCGGCTCATGTCCATCTCCAGGAGGAACTGGGTGCCGCCCTGCAGGTCCAAGCCGAGTCGGAATTGACCGGCGGCCGACCGCTGGACGCGGTTGAGGATGCCGCGGGTCACGTCACGCTCGACGGCCACATTGACATAGTTGCTCGGAAAGAACGGCCGGATGTCGTTGGTTCCGATCGCCACCAGCAGGTTCGAGTAGGTGATCCCCGGGGAGCGATCGGTGTTCGCCGCGTCCAACTGCTGGGCCTTCTTCACGATCTCGTCGAAGGTCTTGTTGGGCGTCGAGGACTGTTGCTCGAAGGCCTCGATGAGGTTCTTCGAGGTCGGCGGATAGATCTCGCTCACCGACCATGCGACGACGAGCAGGATCAGGACGAGTTTCCAGAGGTGACTGCGGTTCATGGGGAAAATTGCTGGGGATTTGAGGCCGGGTTTCAGGAGGCCGAGGTGCCGGGCACCACTTCGCCGATGGCCGACTTGGTGATCTCGAGCTTCGATTCGCCCGAGCGGATGGTGACGGAGTTGTCCTTGAGGCCCACGACCACTCCGACAATGCCGGAGGTGGTGGTCACCTTGTCGCCGGCCTTGAGCTCACTGAGCATCTTGGCCTGCTCCTTGGCCCGCTTCTGCTGCGGACGGATGAGCATGACGTAGAAGATGACACCCATGAAGACCATCATGCCCAGTTGCATGAACATGGCTTTCTTCTGTTCTTCCGGAGACGACCCCGCAGGGGGGCCGCCCAGGGCCATCATGGCGACGTATGAATTGGACAACATGGATTGCAAAATGAAAGGCGGAGACTACGGAGGGCACGGATCTTGGCAAGCGCCCGTTCCATGCCACCGGCTAAGGATTTTTCAGTGGGCACTCGAAACCATCCTCGATTTCAAATGCTCATGGAAACCATCCCACACTCGGCACGGGCTGAAAAAACTGCTGCACTTGGCCCGTGAAACTGTCGGAACTGCACCTCGGCCAACGCGTGATCCACCCCCAACTCGGCGAAGGGACGGTCAAGGCCATCAATGAATTCGCCGCGGAAATCCTCTTTCTCGAGGGACGCAAACCGGTCGAGCCCGAAACCAGCGGCCTCATGCCAGCGGAGCCTCAGGCAACGGTGTCGGGTCTGCCCATGCCGTTGGAGTCCCTCATCGGCCAAGTCGTGGATGCCGCGGTGAACCGCCTGGGGATCGAGCGCCCGGACGGTTCCGTGCACGAACTGGCCACCCGCTGGAAAGGAGGAAAACTGCTCCTGCAACCGGCAGACCCGTCGCTGCAGGCCAAGGAAGTAGAGCTGGAGGCCTTCTTCCACAAACTGGTCCTGATGCGAAACCAGCTGCGGGTCTTGGAGCAGAAGGTCAACGCCAGCGAGACCCTCGCCTCGGCCGAGAAGTTCGATTGGCAGCAGTACATCACCCGCTGCTACGGCTCGATGACCACGTTCAACCTGCTCTTCAAGGACAAGGAATCGTACTTCTGACCCGACCCGATGCGGCAAGGCTTGCCATTCCAGGCATTCCACCAAGACTCCGCGCCGGTTCTCCCCCTGCCCCATAGTTCACTGAACGCACCGAAGTCATGCACCTCGCGACGCTCGACTGGATCATCATCGCCGCCACGTTCGTCCTGTATCTCGCCATCGGACTCTTTGTCGGAAAATCCGCCGGGAAGGACTACGAGAGCTACTTCCTCAGCGGCCGGACCATGCCGTGGTGGCTCCTGGGCACCTCGATGGTGGCGACCACCTTCGCCACCGACACCCCGAACCTGGTGGCGGGCATTGTTCGGCGCAATGGCGTGTTCGGGAACTGGGTCTGGTGGGCGCTGCTCCTGACCGGCACCACCACGGTGTTCCTCTTCGCCAAGCTCTGGCGGCGCAGCGGCATGATGACGGACATCGAGTTCTACGAATTGCGTTACTCCGGTCGACCAGCGGCCTTCCTGCGGGGATTCCGGGCGGTGTACCTGGGGATTTTCTTCAACATCCTCGTGATGGCCAACGTGTCGTTGGCGGCCATCAAGATCGGCGGTGTGATGTTCGGGCTCGATCCGATGAACACCATCGTCGTGGCTTCCGTGGTCACGGTCGCCTACAGCATGGTCGGCGGCCTGACTGGCGTGCTGCTGACCGACCTGGTCCAGTTCGTGATCGCCATGGTCGGTGCGATCTGGGCGGCGGTGCATGTCGTGGGCCTGCCTCAGGTCGGCGGGCTGGGCAAACTGCTCTCCGATCCGCGGGTCCAGGCCAAGATGGATCTGGTGCCCGACTTCGCCACCACGCCCCACGACGTGGTCATGGCGGTTTTCCTCATTCCCCTCCTGGTCACCTGGTGGAGCATCTACTACCCGGGGGCCGAGCCCGGCGGTGGCGGCTACGTCGCCCAACGGTTGCTGGCCGCGAAGAACGAGAAGCACGCCCTCGGTGCCTGCCTCTTCTTCAACGTGATGCACTACGCGCTGCGGCCTTGGCCTTGGATCCTGGTCGCGCTCGCCTCGATGGTGGTCTTCCCGGATGTCGCCTCGCTGCAGGCCCGATTCCCTCACCTGGATCCGAAGATCGTCCAGGACGATTTGGCCTACCCGGCGATGCTCACCTTTCTGCCCCAGGGGCTGATGGGCATCATGGTCGCCTCGCTCGCCGCCGCCTTCATGAGCACGATGTCCACCCAGGTGAACTACGGGTCGTCCATCGTGGTCAGCGACCTGTACCTTCGCTTCATCAATCCCAAGGCCAGTGATTCGCAGCAAGTCTGGTTGGGACGGATCGTGACCGTTGTGCTGATGGTCGCCTCCTGCGGCATCGCGCTGCAGATGAAAGATGCGCTGTCCAACTTCAACCTCATGATGCAGGTCGGGGCTGGCACGGGCCTGGTGCTGATCCTCCGGTGGTTCTGGTGGCGCATCAACGCCGCGGCCGAGATCGCCGCCATGACTCTGTCGTTCGGCATGGCCCTCTTCTGGCACTTCACCGACTCGGGCAAAGATCTTCCCGAGTGGCAGCAAATGGTGATCGGCGTGGTGGTGACGACGGTGGGTTCGCTGGTGGTGGCCCTGGTCACCGGACCGACCGAGACGGAGAAGCTCCGAGAGTTCTATCTGCGGGTGCAACCCGGCGGGGCCGGGTGGAGACCCATCCTCGATCGCGCGGAGCACGAACGCCTCCAGATCCAAGATCCCAAGCTGGGCAAGGGCTCTGATCTCGGGGCCGGCATCGTGTGCTCCATCCTCGCCTCCCTCGGGATCTGGGCCCTCATCTTCGCAGGCGGTTGGGCCATCTACGGACGCTGGACCCATGCGGGCATCGCCTTGGCCGTGACCCTGGTCTGCGCAGCGGCCCTGCCCTCGTGCATCGGCCGTCTGCGCATCCGTGATTGATCCAGGTTCGGTCGGCTGAGCGCCGGACGCCTCGCCAGTTCGTCGCCCCCGGTTGATCCGAGGTTGCCCCGGGTCTTCCTGGGCACCATGATCATCCAGCCGGTTCCGCGGAGCAGGTTCCGTGGGCCGGCCACCCAAACCCATGGCTGGACTTTCCATGTCGCCGCTGCCCGGGACCCGTGTCGTCCGACACGCCGGCGATTCGCTGACCTTCACGCTCCAGTCCCACAATGGACAGATCGGCGCCGGTTGGCAGGCCCGTCTGCGCACCAACCTGGGCAGGGCCGAGCGGGTCCGTGAGGAGATCCTCCAGTCCCACTTCGAGAAACTCCCCCTGGCCGGGGCCGCATGGCGCGACCTGCCACTGAGCCCCACCGCCGACGGCGAGTGGTCGGTCACCCTGCCCCTGACCGAGGTGGGCTATTTCAAGGCCAAGGCTTACGCGATCGACCCCAAGGGCTTCCAGCATTGGCCCGACGGGGCCGACGTCGGCATCAGCATCCACCCCTCGTGGACGCGCACCGCGAACACGGTGTATTGCGCATTTCCCCGGATGTTCGGTGCCTGGTCGAAGCACCGTATCTCCACCGCCGAGGACCACCACACCCCGATCCTCAAGGCGCTGGACCAGGAAGGGTTCACCGTGATCCCGCCCAGCGGAACCCTGCGATCGCTCATCACGGAATTGCCGCACATCATCGACCGACTCGGCTGCCGCATTCTGCACCTGCTCCCGGTCAGCCCGACACCGACGACCTTCGCGCGGTTCGGACGCTACGGCTCTCCTTACGCCCTCCAGCACCTCACCCAGATCGACCCAGCCCTGGTCGAATTCGATCGGCGGACCACCGGTGTCGATCAGTTCCTGGAACTGGCCACCGCGGTCCATGCCCGGGGCGGTCGGCTCATGCTCGATCTGGTGATCAATCACACCGGCTGGGGCAGCGCCGAGTGGGAGCAGCACCCGGAGTGGTTCGTCCGGAAAGCCGATGGCGAATTCGAGAGTCCGGGGGCCTGGAACGTGGTTTGGGAAGACCTGGTGGAGATGGACCAGCGGCATGTGGCCCTCTGGGATTACCTCGCCGACGCCTTCCTGGTCTGGTGCCGACGGGGTGTCGACGGTTTCCGCTGCGATGCCGGCTACAAGATCCCGCCCCATGTCTGGCAGTTCATCACCGCCAAGGTTCGCCGCGAGTTTCCCGACACCGTCTTCCTGCTCGAAGGCCTGGGTGGCCCATGGGAGGCCACCGAGGCCTGCCTTGCCGAAGGCGGAATGCAATGGGCTTACAGCGAACTTTTCCAGAACCACGGGGCGCTCGGGATCAGCGGCTACCTTGATCATCATCTGAGGGCGAGCGCCAGCGCGGGCACCCTGATCCACTACAGCGAGACCCATGACAATTCCCGGTTGGCGGCCAATGGGGGTGTCCCCGGCCAACCCGCCACCCCTGACGGGAGACGCTGGTCGCTGTTCCGGAACCGTCTGGCGGCGCTGACTTCGATCCAGGGGGGCTTCGGGTTCACCGCCGGGGTCGAGTGGTGCGCCACCGAGCAGATCAATGTCCACAGCAGCCGCGGGCTGGCCTGGGGTTGGCCCGAGTCTCTGGTGGCGGAGCTGTCATCCCTCAATCGCCTCATCAGCAACCACCCCTGCTTCTTCGATGGCGCTGCGCTGCGACGCCTGAGCGAACCGAATTCCAAGGTGTACGCCTTGAGGCGCGACTCGGCGGAAGGTTTGGACCGGGTCCTGGTGCTGGCCAACACCGAGTTCGAGGAGGAACGGTCGATCGACATCGAGTGGACCGAGTGGGAGGCCCTCTGGAGCCCCGGCATCGACGCCGTCGACCGGCGCCACCTGGTGGATCTCGTGGGGCATCTCCCGGCTCCCCGTTGGCAGGAGGCTCCGACGTCGGAGACAAAGCCGGGTCGATGGCTCCGCATCACGCTGGCACCAGGGGCCACCCACTGCATCGCGTCTTCCGTCACGCCCCGCGGCATGTCCGGGGACGCCTACCGGGACTCCCGTCGCCGAGCCGATTGGGCGGCCGCCTGTCGTGCCCGCGCGAGTCGCGGAGTGCCCGCCTGCCCCGGCGACTGGAAGCGGGAGGCCGAATGGGTGTCTCGGGATCCCGAGGGCTTCCTCGCGGCGGCCACCCGCGACGGTGCCTGTCCAGAACCGGTTCCGGGCGTTTACCATCCGGTCGTCGTCTGGCAGATCCGGGATCGAAAACGGATCACACTGGTGCCACCGGGCCATTGGGTGCTCATCCGCGACACTCATCGGTTCCGCATCCGGGTGACCCCGCAACCCGATGGCCTCGAACATCACGAAGAGTCCATCCCGGTCGAGTCGGGTCACATCGCGGTGATCCCGCCTCGGACCGATCGAGGAGATGCCACCCTGGAAATGGAACGGTACGCTCCCGAGACCCCGCGGGTGCGGGCGACCCTCCGTTATCTCGATACGGTCCCGGCACAATTGCCCTCGGTGCCGCCAGACCCAGCCAACACGACGGTCTTGCTGACCAACGGCCGAGGGGGCATGGCCCGCATCTGCCTCGACCTGGGGCGCATCCATTCCAAGTACGATTGCCTGCTCGGCGCCAACCTGCACCCGGAGGTGCCGGTTGATCGGCACATCATGGCCAAGCGGATCCGCCTTTGGGTCAACGCCGATGGCTTCATCTCCCCGCTCGACGCCTCCAACCTGGTGAACGTCGAGACCACGGCCCCCACTCATTGGCGGTTCATCGCCAACGCCGGCGACGGCCGGAGCGTCGAGATCCGGGTCGTGGCCGACATGCTGGACGGAAAGAACACCACCGTTTTCCAGTTCAATCGTCCGGCCACGGCCAGCCACGATTCCCGATTTGGTCGACCGCTGCCGCCCTCCTGCGACGTGCGACTGGTGGTGCGGGTGGACCTGGAAGACCGGAACTTCCATTGGGAGACCCGCCTCAACCCCGAGACCGAGGGGCATTTCATCCGGGCCACCCGGAGCCTGCACCGGCCCTCCAACGGGACCATACCCCCGGGCGAACCCTCGGGATTCGTCTTCGAACCGGACCCCACCCGGGGCCTGCGCGTTGCCGTGAGCCGAGGCCGATTCCATCCGGCGGTGGAATGGTGCCGAGACATCCCTCATCCGGTGGAGGCAAGCCGGGGCATGAGCGCCTCCGGAGACGCCTACAGTCCGGGATGGTTCGAGGTCCCGCTGAATCCCGGCGACTCCTCCACGATCACCGTCTCCGCCGAGTCGGTCGAAGTCTCCGATGAAGAGGTGTCGGGGTTCATCCAGCGCCGGCAGGAGAGCTCGGCCTGCGCCGGTGTCCCGTGTCCCTGGGAGAGTCTGCTGAGGCGGGCCATCGGCAGCTTCATGGTCCGCCGGGGAGATTCCATGACGGTCATCGCAGGATACCCGTGGTTTCTGGACTGGGGGCGTGATTCGCTGATCGCCGCGCGGGGCCTCATCGCCGCCGACCGTTTCAGCGATGTGCGGCAGTTGCTGGTGACCTTTGGTCGTTTCGAGGAGGCGGGCACCCTGCCCAACTCCATCCACGGCGAGAACGCCTCCAACCGCGAGACCAGCGACGCGTCGTTGTGGTATGGGATTGTCGCCGAGGAATTGGCCGCGGCCGATCCCCAGGGACCGGATTCCGTCTTCGCTCTGGCGACCGGCGACCGTTTGGGCCGCACCGTCCGGGATGTCCTCCGCTCCATCGCCGCCGGGTACCTGGCGGGCACGCCCCAGGGCATCCGGGTCGATCCCGAAAGCGCCCTGGTCTGGAGCCCGAGTCACTTCACCTGGATGGACACCAACCATCCGGCCGGCACGCCCCGCCAGGGATACCCGGTCGAGATCCAGGTCCTCTGGATCCGTCTCCTGAGACTGCTCGACCGGTTGGGATGCCTTCCGGCGGAATCCTCCGAGGGGTGGGGAGCCTTGGCCCTGCGGGCCGAAGCCTCGTTCCATCGTCTGTTCTGGATCGAGGAACTCGGATGGTTCGCCGACTGCCTGCACGCCCACCAGGACCACCCGGCCGCCCGGGCGATCCGCGACAACGCCCTGCGGAGCAATGCCCTGCTGGCCGTCGCGCTCGATCTGGTGGCAGGCGAAAAGGCCCGGCGCACCGTCGACGCGGCGCGGCGGCACCTGGTGGTTCCCGGAGCCCTTCGGTCGCTGGCCCCGCTGCCAGTCCATCCGCCGCTGCCGGTTTGGCACCATGGTCGACTGCTCAACCACCCGGAGGAACCCTACTGGGGATCCTACGAAGGCGACGAAGACACCCGGCGGAAACCCGCCTACCACAATGGCACGGCCTGGGTCTGGACTTTCCCCAGCTTCTGCGAGGCGCTCGTGAAGGCCTACGACCGGAGTCCGGAATCGCTCGAGGCTGCACGGGCCTACCTCACCAGCGTTGATGCCCACCTGCTGAAGGGCTGCGTCGGTCAATTGCCCGAGATCCTGGACGGCGATGCCCCCCACCTGCCTCGAGGATGCGATGCCCAGGCCTGGAGCGTCACCGAGGTGCTCCGGGTCTGGCGCTGGCTCCATCGGCTGAGGGACACGGCCTGAATATATCCGGCCTAAATCCTTCCCGAGTCCCTCCACGGTCTCCTAGGATTCGGCCGGCACATGCGATCGAGTTCGGCATTCGACAAACTCCTGGAACGGTTGGTGGGTGGACTCCTGTTGTTCGCCGCGGCCTGGCTCACCTTCTGGTTCGCCGGGGTCAACCCTCGGCAGGCCTGGCCGGGCTTCGCGGCCGTCGGCTTGGCGGCCCTGATCTGGATGCTCCGCACCTGGGTGGAATCGTCTCACCGGTTCCTGCTGCCCCCGGTCACCTGGACGGTCGTCCTGTTCTTCGGGTATGCCGCTTGGCGGTGCCATGACGCCCGGGTGCCCTATTGGGCGCTCCAAGAGGTGTTCCTGCTGGGGATCTGCGCCATCGCCTTCTTCACCAGTCTTCACAACCTGCATCGCCAGGAGACCTCCGGTTGGGTGGTCAACGGACTCCTGGTGATCGGATTCCTCGCCTCGACCTACGCCATCCTGCAGTTCACCCGAAACTCCCAGCGGATCCTGTGGGAAACCCAACCGCTGGTGTACTACAAGCGCTATGGGGCGACCTTCGTGAACCCCAATCATCTCGCGGCGTTCCTGCTGATGCTGATGCCGCTGGCGCTATCGCAGGCGTTCCTCGGGCGAGGCGGGGCCGTCCAGCGGATCGTCGCCGGTTATGCGGCCCTCATGATGCTGGGCGGCATCGCCGTGACCATGTCGCGGGGAGGCTGGCTCGGGGCCGCGGCCGCGGTCGCCTCGTTCTCGCTCTGGCTGCTCCGCCGGCCCCAGTACCGGATCCCCATGGCGGTCCTGATGGCCATCCTGTGCCTGGGTGCCGGGACATTCCTGTCCCGTTCCGAGAAGGCTCGAGCCCGGATAGACGCACTGGCGGTTTCCGGCAAGAAGGACAGCGGCCTGTTCCGGGCCTGGATCTGGAAGCCGGCACTCCAGATGTGGTCCGACCATCGCCTGCAGGGGGTGGGCCCGGGACAGTTCGATTCCCGTTTCCCGGCCTACCGAACCCCGACCACGCCGCTCAGCCCTCAGCATGTGCACAACGAGTACCTTGAACTCCTTGTCGAGTACGGCGTGGTGGGCGCCGGCATCGTGGGGCTGGGGTTGGCCGCGTTCGGGTACGGGCTTTACCGGACTTCCCGTCATGTCGAGCGCGGTTCCTCGGACCTGGGGGTCAAGCAGAGCAACCGCACGGCATTCTTCGCCGGCAGCGTGGCGGGCCTCGTGGGCCTGGGGGTCCACTGCCTGTTCGACTTCAACCTGCACATCCCGGCCATCGCGGTGACCGGCTCAGTGCTGTGCGGCATCCTGGTCTCCAACACCCGGTTCGCCACCGAGCGGTTCTGGATCAAGTCCTACATCCCCCTTCGACTGGCGGCCACGGCAAGCCTGGGCGGGATGCTGTTCTGGATGATCCCGCTCGGGGCGACCGCCGCCCGGGAAGACCTCCACCTCAAGCGCGCCGAGCTTCGCCCCGCGGTCGATGACGAGTTCTTCGCTGAACTGGCCCGGGCGGCGACGCTGGCCCCGGGCAATCCGATGACCGCCTATTGGTACGGCGAGGAGAAACGCCGTCTGAGCTGGCAGGGATTGCCGGGTTGGGAGAAGCAGGCCCAGGAGGCCCTCCGCTGGCTGGAGACGTCCGCCAAGTTGGACCCGTTCAATGCCCGGACCCACGTGGCCATGGGCTTGTGCCACCAGTGGCTTGGCGACCTCAAGTCGGCCTCCGAGGAATTCGAGACCGCGCTCAAGCTGGGTCCCAACGATGTCCCGGTGCTCAACGCCCTGGCTTGGAACCTCATCGTCCGCGGCGAAACCGTTCGAGCCCGCACGCTCGTGCAACAATCCCTGGCCATCAATCCCTGGAACAACTGGGAAGCGCGCTCCTACGAACAACGACTGAAAGCGCCCACGCCCTGAGCGGTTGATCCGCGCATCCATGGGGCCGGGCCCCTCGCCGGACTGATTTCCGGATTGGCAGAAACGCCATGACGAAACAACCTTGGGCAATGAGTTCGGCCGCCGGCACAGGCGAATCCCACACCCGGTACCGGGATGTCACGGTCCAAAACCGTCAAGGCATCCATGCCCGTCCGTCGGCGTCCTTCGTGAAACTGGCGAGCCAGTTCGCTTGCGATGTCTTCATCGAGAAGGATGGCGAGACCATCAACGGCAAGAGCATCATGGGGTTGCTGATGCTGGCCGCCGGGCCCGGGAGCAAGCTGCGGATCGTCTGCACCGGCAGCGACTGCCAGGCGGCGTTGACCGAGTTGTGCGCCCTTGTCGACGCGAAGTTCGGCGAAGACTGAACCTTTGTCCCGGGAACCCGTTCCAGACCAATCATCCGCCATGTCCGACTTCAACATCCATTACGTCGCCAACCTGGCCCGGGTGGCCCTCACCCCGGAAGAAGAGGAGCGCCTCGGGGCCCAGCTCAACAACATCCTGGGCTACATCGAGAAGCTCAAGGAGGTGGATGTCTCCCAGGTCGAGCCGACAGCACACGCCTTCCCGCTGGTGAATGTGATGCGCCCGGATGTCGTGACCGGCTCCCTCCCGCATGACGAGGCCCTGCGCAATGCCCCGGCCAAGGCTGGCGGTTTGTTCGTGGTGCCCAAGGTGGTGGAGTAGGCCGAACATTCTCGGAGGCGTCAGTTTCCTTGCCTCCCGGCCGCGGTCCTTCCATCGTCGCGCATGGCAGACGCGAGCCCAGTTCACGAGGTCGATTCCGAGTTCTACCAACCGGCCTCCCGGTTCTTCCCCGGCCACGGCAAGACGGCCCTCACCTACGACGACGTCACGCTGGCGACCCTCTACACCGAGATCCTCCCCAAAGAGAGCCAGATAGACACCCGTCTTGCCGACGGGTTGCACCTCAACATCCCCCTGGTGTCCGCCGACATGGACACCGTCACCGAGGCCCGCATGGCCATCGCCATGGCACTCAATGGCGGGCTCGGTCTCATCCACTACAACATGCCCGAGAAGGAGCAGCTCTCGGAGGTGTCGCGGGTGAAGAACCATGTCCATGGCCTCATCCAGGATCCCATCCGGGTCCACCCCGAGCAGTTCATCGGGGATGTCCTCGAACTGATCGAGAAGAAGCGGTTCAGCTTCAGCACCTTCCCGGTGGTCGACGGCGCCGGCACCCTGTTGGGGCTCCTGCCGGGGCATGTGGTCAAGCCGCGTTACGCGCACCGCAAGGTGTCCGAGGCGCTCACGCCCCGCGCCCAGGTCCGGACCATCCCCGAGCGCGAACTGGGGGCCGACCCGATCGCCCGAGCCGACCGTTTCTTCACGGAGAACCTCGGCATCCACAAACTGCTCGTGGTCGACGACCAGGATCGTCTCAAGGGTCTTTTCACCCTGAGCGACATCGAGCGCATCACCCAGGAGACCGGTGCGGCCCTCAAGCCGGCCCGCGACTCGCAATTCCGGCTCCTTTGCGGCGCCGCGATCTCCACGGTCCGGCGCAAGGACGGCAGCATCGATCGCGATCGGGTGCTCGGGCATGTCGGTGCGCTCATCGAGCGCGGGGTCGATTGCGTGGCCGTCTCCACCGCGCACGGCCACAGCCGCGGTGTCGGCGAAGTGGTCCGGATGGTGCGGGACGCTTACGCACACCTGCCGATCATCGCAGGCAATGTCACCAGCGCGGCCGGCGTGGAGTTCCTGGCCGCCAATGGCGCCAACGTGATCAAGGTCGGCCAGGGGCCCGGGTCCATCTGCACGACTCGTGTGGTCGCCGGCGTCGGCATCCCCCAGCTCACCGCCCTGTATGTCACCTCCCGCGCGGCGGCGGCCTGCGGTGTGACCCCCCTGGCCGATGGCGGCATCACCAAGTCGGGCGACATCGTCAAGGCGCTCACCCTCGCCCAGGGAGTGATCTGCGGAGGCATGTTCGCCGGATGCCCCGAGGCCCCGGGGCAGATCGTCGAGATCAACGGCAAGCTCTACAAGCAGTACCGCGGCATGGGCAGCCACGCGGCCATGAAGGCAGGCTCTGCCGCCCGCTACGGACACTCCGCCGACAACACGCGCAAGGCCGCGGCCGAAGGCATCGAGGCCCTGAAGGAGGTCGCCGCGTCGATCGATTCTGTGGTCGGACAACTCATCGGAGGCATCCAGTCGGGCATGGGTTATCTGGGGGCGGCCAACCTGGCGAGCCTCCGGGAGCGTGCCCGCTACATCCGCGTGAGTCCCGCCGGCCAGAAAGAGGCCGCTCCTCACGACGTGATCGAGGTGAAGACTTCCGGTGGCTCCGGCGACAAGGCCTGAGCATGACCACCCTGCCAACCGCCGCAGGCATCACCGCCCGGGTCGAGGCGTTGGCGCCGGATCTGTTCCGGCTTCGGATCGAACGGGTCGATGCCCCGAGGCCTCCCGAGTCCATGGCCCTCGCCGGACATGCCTGGGAACCCCCGGAAACGGCCACCGATCGGATCGGGCAGCGCACCTGCTTGGCGACCGAGTGCGGCGTGTTCTCCTGGGATGACCGCGGAGGCTGGGACCTGTGCGACGCCCACGGTTTCGTGGTGTTCTCCTCCTCGTCGGGCTTGAGCGGATTCGCGGAAGAGGGTGGCCCCAGGTTGACGTTGGACCTGATCGAGCACGAGTCGATCTTCGGGTTGGGCGAGGTGACTGGGACCTTGGATCGGCGCGGCACCGTGCGCGAGTTCTGGAACATCGATGTGCTGGGCCACGCTCCCGCGATCCACCCCTCCCTGGCCTCGTTGTATGTCTCGATTCCGTTCGCCCTCTCCCTGCGCCATGGGCGGGCTGGTGGCCTCTTCTGGGACAATCCCGCTCGCCAACATTGGGACCTGGGTTCCACAGAGCCGGACCGTTGGCGCATGACGGCCGACTCGGGATGCGTCGACCTCTACCTGTTCCTGGGCCCCACCGTGGAGGTGGTGCTCGGTCGCTATGCACAGTTGACGGGCAGGATGCCGATGCCGCCCGAGTGGGCCCTGGGATACCACCAGTCCCGATACAGCTACGAGACCCAGGCCCGCGTCGAGGCCGTGGCGCGCGAGTTCCGTCGCCGTCACCTTCCCTGCGACGCCCTGTACCTCGACATCCACCACATGGAGGGCTACCGGGTGTTCACGGTGGGCAAGGCGTTCCCAGACCTCCCGGCGATGACCCGCAGACTGAAGCGTCAGGGGATCCGGACGGTGGCCATCGTCGACCCCGCCGTGAAGGACGACCCGCGATTCCCCGTGCTCCGGCGCGGGATCCGGAACAAGGCCTTCGTGCGCAATGCCGACGGAAAGACCGATTTCATGGGCGAGGTCTGGCCCGGGGCCGCTCGCTACCCGGATTTCCTCAACGCCCAGGTCCGCGCGTGGTGGGGCGATGAGCAACGCGCGTTGATCGATCAGGGCATCGACGGAGTCTGGAACGACATGAACGAGCCGGCCAACTTCGCCCGGCCCGACAAGACACTGGCCCCGGATGCGCAGCACCTCACCGATTCCGGCCCCCGGCCCCATGCGGTGGTCCACAATCTCTACGGGCAAGCCATGGCCCAGGCTTCGCGCGAAGGCCTCTTGCGGCACCGGCCAGAAGAGCGCCCCTTCGTGGTCACCCGGGCGGGTTATGCGGGCATCCAGCGGCATGCCATCGTCTGGACGGGCGACACCTCGTCGCATTGGGACCACCTCCGCGATGCCGTGCCCATGCTGTTGAACCTGTCGCTCAGCGGCGTGCCGTTCTGCGGCGCCGATGTCGGAGGATTCCTTGGCAACGCCTCGCCGGAGTTGTTCGTCCGCTGGCTCCAGTTCGCGGCATTCACGCCCTTCTTCCGAAACCACAGCAACCTGGGCACCCGCGACCAGGAACCCTGGGCTTTCGGTCCGGAAATCGAGGCCATCGCCCGGGAAACCCTGGCGCTCCGATACCGACTCCTGCCGCTGCTCTACAGCCTCGCCCAACGTGCCGCCAGCGAAGGGGAGCCGATGATCCGGCCCCTTCTCTACCACTACACCAACGACCCAGTGGCCGTGGCCTGCAATTCGCAGTTCCTGCTCGGACGCGACCTGCTGATCGCGCCGGTCCTGGAACCAGGATGCCCTGCCCGGAGCGTCTACCTGCCGACCGACCTCTGGTACGACTTCTGGACCGGCGAGCGCGTCACCGGGGGGCGGTCCGTCCTCGCTGAGACGCCCCTGGACCGGATTCCTGTCTATGTCCGGGCGGGAGCGATCCTGCCATTGGCGGCGGCCCGGAATTCCACCCGCGACCCGGTGGACGGAACGATGCAGCTCCACCTCTGGCCCGGGGCCGAAGGCGCGCTGCATTGGTACGAAGACGACGGGCGGACCCGAGAGCACGAGTCGGGCGGGTTCCATCGCAGGCTCCTGACCCTGCGTCGACAAGGCCGGACCACCCGGCTGGACATCGGACCGGCCGAGGGCGGTTTCACCAGCCGGGTCCGCGAATGGCGCCTGGTTGTCTGGGACACTGCACCGTCCGCCCGGGTGCGCATCGACCGCGTGGTGCAACCGGCGGCGGAATCGGCCGAGCCCGGCATCCTGGTCGTCGATCTGCCGAATCGTCACCAGGCTATTGAAGTCTCCATCGTGGGCGGGACCTGAATCACCCCGCCTGGGGCGCCTGCGGCAGTGCCAGGCCACGGCACCGCTCGCGCCGGCAGTCCCTGCAGGTCGCAGCCCTCAGGAATCATAGCCGAGCATCGCGGCCGTGCCCTTCCGACCGTCGCGCGGATCACTCTCGGGCCTTGCGGTGTCCAGCCCTGGGTAGGACGCTCACCCGCATGATCTCCCTGCGGTTTTGGACCGGATGGCTGGCCTGTTGTTGCCTGGGAGCCTGGGCTGCCCCGGTGTCCGTCCCCATCAACGAGGTGGAGTCCGCAGTCCCGCCCTACACACTGCCCGAGGCGCTCACGCTGGAGAATGGGCGGCGGATCACCTCGTCCGGCCAATGGCCCCGGCGGCGGTCCGAACTCGTCCGACTGTTCGAGGAACACGTGTATGGCAGAGTGCCAGACGGGCTCCCTCGCGGAGCGGGCTGGGTGGTGGAGACACGGACCAACGCCCTCGGCGGCAAGGCGATCCGCCAACGGATCCAGGTGCCATTGACCCGGGGGCCACGACCGGTCGTCATGGATCTGCTCGTGTATCGTCCGGTCTCGGCCTCGAAACCGGTGCCGGTGTTCCTGGGATTGAACTTCGACGGCAACCACACCGTGACCTCGGAACCGGATGTGCCGCTGGCTCGCGGCTGGGTGGCCAACCGGCCGCGGAGCGGAGTCACCAACCACGTGGCCTCGGAATCCAGCCGGGGATCGGATGCGGCGGCCTGGCCGATCGCGCGGATCCTGGAACGGGGCTATGGGCTGGCCACCGCCTATTACGGGGATGCCGAAGCGGATTTCGATGGCGGATGGA
>CAYLTF010000034.1:0-3652 GCA_964386625.1 uncultured Akkermansia sp.
GTCAGCCCGGTGCAGCGCTCATACACCTCGCGGATCTGGCCGAGGTTGGAGAAGTCGAGATTCGGGTGGATCCCCAGCATGTAGAGGTTCAACGCCACGGCGATGACATCCAGGTTGCCCGTGCGCTCGCCGTTCCCGAACAAGGTGCCCTCCACACGGTCGGCCCCGGCCAGGAGTCCCAACTCGGTGGCGGCCACGCCGGTGCAGCGGTCGTTGTGGGTGTGCAGGCTGATGATGAGGCTGTCGCGATTGCGGATGTGGCGGCACATCCATTCGATCTGGTCGGCGTACACGTTCGGGGTGGCCACCTCGACGGTGCACGGCAAGTTCAGGATCATCTTCCGCTCCGGCGTCGGCTGCCACACCGCCATCACGGCCTCCGAGATCTCGAGTGCGAAGTCGAGTTCGGTGGCGCTGAAACTCTCCGGCGAATACTGCAGGCGGACATCGGTGCCCTTCAGGCGGTGCAGACGCTCCTGGATCCAACGCGCGCCCTGCACGGCGATGGCCTTGATCTCTTCGCGGCTCTTGCCGAAGACCACCCGGCGCTGGGCCGGCGAGGTGGAGTTGTACAGGTGGATGATCACCCGCTTGGCACCGACGAGCGACTCGATGGTGCGCTCGATGAGGTCTTCCCGGGCCTGGACCAGGACCTGGATGGTCACGTCATCGGGGATGCGATGCTCCTCGATCAACCGTCGATTGAAGGCGAACTCGGTGTTGGAGGCCGACGGGAACCCCACCTCGATCTCCTTGAACCCGCAATGCACCAGCGTCTGGAACAGCTCCAGCTTCTGGGCCACGTTCATCGGCACCGCCAGCGCCTGGTTGCCGTCACGAAGGTCCACGCTGCACCAGATGGGCGGCGCGGTCAGCGTGCGCGCAGGCCATTGACGGTCGCGCAGATCCACCGCAGGAGCGGGGCGGTACTTCGTGGCAGGATTCTTCAGCATATCCGAAACGCCGGACATCGTACGCCACCCGGGGCCTCGCGGCAGGAAAAAATGGACGGCCGATTTCGGATCGTGTCACCCGCCTGGGATCTGCGGTCGCCCCCATGCACCGTCCCGGCGGGCCACGGGAGGTCCACCCGGGATCAATCCAGGCCCCGGACCCGGAAGAACCGGGCCCCGGCATCGACCACCAGGCTCACGCCCGAGGCGCCATCCTGCGGCTGCGCGTCGATCTCCCGGATCGGCTCGAAGGGCTTGAGCAAGTCGTCGGAGGCTTCGAGCCGGTATCGTTGCCCCGCCAGGGCCGTCCACTGGATCTGGACGCGCCCCTCGGGCTCCCACGCGGCCTTGAGCTTCAGCGGCGGAGGCTCCGGCAAGCGGATCGGCACGCCGGAAAACACCGGGCGTTCACCCGCCACCGTGGGCCCGGAAACCCCGATGTATCCGGCATCGAATCGGCGGGACTTCGATCCGGCGGGCACGTCGAGGCCGACCCCGGCGGCGACACGGACCACTTGCCCGTACTTCAACCCGCCCAGGGCCGCGCGCGGAATCGCGATGCGGACGGCCTCGGCGCTGGTCATCCCGGGCGTCACCACCCCGCGGACCGAATCTGGATTCCAGGCGCGGATCTCGACATCCGGCACCGAGCCGAGCGCACGGTCCAGGCGGAACACGCCCTGCCCCAGCGCCAGCGCGGACCGGGGCCTGCGGAATGATCGGTCCTGCCGCTGGGCCAGCACATCGCTCACGACGATGCCGATGGACGGGCGGAACCCCTCGAACGCCACCCCTTCGGCCAGATCCAAGGCATCGGCCCCTTCGGCCGAGGAATCCTCGGGCAAATCCGCCCGCCCATCACCCAAGCCCGCCAGGGATTCGACGCCCGGAAGGCCCGGAACCTCCAGGAACAGGTACACATCGGAACCTTGGGAATAAGCCAATCCCTCCAGGGAAAGGTAGAGGTTCGTGCTGTCCATCATCGCCCGAAGCTGGCCGAGGTTGCTCGAGCGCCCCGTCAGCGACGGGATGGCCGTGGCCCGCGACAGGCCATGAGCCTCCCACGAAAGCCCAGGCACCGACGGCTGCGAATCCGGAGCCCCCGGCAAGGCCACGCCTTCGATCGGCAACCCCAACCGGCGGCGAATCACGGATTGATCCTCCACCTGCCCCTGCGTGTTGATGCAGCGGATCGTAAGAGCATCCCCCTCGAAGCGCAATTGAGTGAAGTGGTACACCACCCGGAAGGCCGACTGGAACGCGGAGGTCTCGCGCAGTCCGTAGGGCACCGCCCCCCCGCCTCCGGTCACGATGGAGGTCATGCCCTCGACGGGGATCAACCGTTCGTAGTTGTGGTCATGGCCGGACAGGAACAGCTGGACCCCGTTCCGTTGGGCGATCGGCAGGAGGACCTCGGCGAACTCCGGGCAGTCGGGGCGCCCATTGTAATTGGAATCATCCACCCGATGCGCCGACGAGGTTTCCCAAGGGATGTGGGCGATGATCACCTTCCAAGGCTTCTTCGAGGCGGCCAGGTCCCGATCGAGCCAACGAGCCTGCGGGCTGTTGGTGCGCATCTGGTACTGGCCAAGGAAGGGTTGGAACAGCACGGCGAAATGGACGTCGCCCGCATCGAACGAGTAGTAGGCCTGCGGGACCGTCTTCTCGGCGACGTGCTCCCAGTCCGGCGTGTCGTTGGTCGGCGATCCGAAGATCTCCACCAGCGGTTCCATGCCGTAATACAGGTCATGGTTGCCCCACGCGAACGCCGAGGCGCGCGTCCGCATCCACGGGCGCTGGACGCTCAGGAATCGGTGATCGGCCAGCGCGGGGGATAACCCGGGATACACCAGGTCGCCTGCATGCAGGACCAAGTCGGCCTCCGATCGCATCATCTGGGACACCACGGCATGCGGGTTGAAGTCTCCCCAACCGGAGTCGCCGATCACTTGGACCGTCAGCGGGCCTGATTCGGGAAGCGTGCGGAACGAGACCGGGGCGGTCGCACCGCCATCCCCATCTTTGCCCAGGATCACCCGATACTGGTACCGGGTGCCCGGTTTCAGGTTCTTCAACCGCACGACATGGTTGGTCCCCTCAGGGCCGGTCGCGACCGCTTCACCCAACGAATCGACCCCGTATTCGACGCGGATCGATCGAGGCCAAGGGGTCTGGCATCGGATCTCCGCCCGATTGGACGACACATTCTGCAAGTAAGGTGCCCGGGAGAAGTTGGCGAGCACCTCGGCCGTGAAGACCGGCCACCGGGAATAGAACCCATCGGCATGCAACTGGACGGTCAGCCAATTGGTGCCAGGCCGAATCCAACCGGCCGCCGAACCGAGGGGGATGAACTCCGGGTTTCCCGCAGCGCGCGGATTCGTCAAGGCCGGCAGTGGCACCGGGGTTCCCGGCTTGCCTGGCAGACCTCGTCGCACCCATTCCTGGCCATTGAGGTGCAACACGAACCCACCCGAATAGTCCGCCCGCAGCGAGAGCCACCGGACATCCGCCCCGGGCGGCACCACGAAGGCCCGGCGCAGGAGCACCCGTTCCCACCCGTTGGTATTGGGGAACCGCGTCGACTCGCCGTAATAACTGGTCCCGAAGCCACCGGGCCCCTCGAACCAGGCCGAATCATCGAACCCCTCAGCCGTCCACCCGGCCGGTGCCTCCGTCATGCTCCCCGCCCCGAGGTA
>CAYLTF010000034.1:3752-27324 GCA_964386625.1 uncultured Akkermansia sp.
CCCTGAACCTCTCACGATGTGAAGACATCTCCCCTGAGGTTGGCGATGTGGTTGTATCCGTCGGTTCACTCGATCCTGAAACGAGGGTTCGATTCCCTTCACCCGCTCCACTCTTTTCCTCAGTAAATCCGCAGTTTTCCCGGGCTTTGTGTTACGAGTGTCCTACGAAGCAGCCCGGATCAGCCCGTTTTCCGAAGTCTTCCCAGCCGGCATCGAAACCGTGGTTCAGGGGCGGCTGCTCCTTGCAAAAGGGGCTGCGATTCTTACTTGGCCTTTGGATGTGGCTGGATTTCCCGAACAATAGATACGGGTCGGAAGAAGTCTTGCGGGAGCCTGGAATTCGGAAGTATTGATTGAATATGTCTGGGATCTCGTTCAATGCCATCAAGCGGCGGGAGGCTCAAAGCCGACTGGCCGCTTTGAAGCGATCAGAACGAAGCGCGGCCGCAGCAGATGCTCAGCAGGAGCGGGCCTCGCTGGTAGGTGACAGCTCAAAGTGGAGGATCACCAACCTGAAAGCCGCCGCTAAAGCCATGTCTTCGTGGCGATGAAGTCGCTATACCGGCTCGACCAGTTCGACCGGGTGTTGGCGCTGAGGAATCGGGAAGGGCTTCCTTACCTCCTGATCGGAGGCCAAGCCGTCAACTTCTGGGCGGGTCTCTACGCGGTCCGCGAATCGGCCCTCGCCGAACTGAAGCCATTCACCAGCGAAGACATCGACTTCAAAGGCAACAGGTCCGATGTCGAACACATGGCAGCTCAACTGAAGCTCCGCGCGGTTTTACCCGGGAAGGTTGGAATGACCGCGTTGGCAGGCTCCATCCCCTTCACATGGGGAGACATCGAGTCCAACATCGAGGTCGTCCGAGTGGTTCCAGGTGCACCTCAGAACCTGGAAAGCCGGGCGATCCAGATCGAGGCGAACGGCCAAACCCTTCGGGTCATGGACCCCGTCTCCCTTTTTGCATCAAAGCTGGAGCTTAGCGCCACGGTTTCCCAAGAGAACCGGCAAGACATCCGGCACTTGCGGATTCTGGTCCACTGCGTTCGCTGTTTTCTCGGGGATCTGCTCACGGGCGGCGGTGAAAACCAGGTCGATTCGAGAACCTGGTTGAACATCGTCGGATTCTTGCTGAAGCGGACTGCCACCAAATCCGCCAAACGGGTGGCCAGGGAAATGGACTTTGATTGGAGCGAGATTCTTCCTTGGGAAGTGCTGAAGGCATCCCAGGATCCGAAGCTGATCCGATTTGTCGAAGACCGAAGGCGGCTCCCTGATTCTTTGGCTTAGCTGTGACTGGGTCGCCAATTCAGCCGTGATGCTTCCGACTTGTCTTGGCCTGATGGCCAGTGTGGTTGGATGGCCCGGAATGAGAACCATCTGGCGCGGGGCTCCCGTCATGCCTTACGGGGTTTGGGGACGGATGGGGTCTGGGTCTCCTTCAAGACCTTGGCCATCGAGGACACTGGCATTCCCAACTACCGGTCCGTCTCCCGGAGGCCGACACCCTGTGCCTTCACCTGGAGTGTGAGCGTGGGGTGAACCCCATGGTTCCCACTCTGGCGTTAGGGTGTGATGATTCTGGGTTTGTCTGGAACGATCGTTCGCCTCTGGTGCCCGGTCCACCTCAGCAATCAGGCCGCCTGAGGCTTCCAGTTCCAGGGTAGCAACCCGGGCAGGTTGGCTTGGGTGCAGGTCGGGATTCGACGCGGCGCGTCGGTCAAACAAACTGCCGGATCGAGTCGATACCAGCGGGTTCTTGGGCAACGCAGGCGAATCCACTCGGGCAGGATTCAACTCCAGCGAGCGGCGATGCAGCCGGTCCAACTTCGCCGGTGCATGCTGCTGCCTCAGGTCTTTTCGGGCCTCGGGCAACCATCCGCTCTCGCGAGCCACGTTCTCGATGCCGTATAGCGGGGCGATCATGGCTGCACACGGCACAGCGTCCGGTGCTGCAGATACTTCGCCAGAACCCAGTGATCCAAGAGGCCCCAACCACAGACCCCCGTGTCCATTAATTGCGGCGGCAACGGGGACTTTGGATGTCATCCATCCAGTACGGTCGCTTGGTTCGGACCGGAGTAAGAACCATGAGGACCACCGCACGCTTACCCTCCAGGTTCTGGAGCGATCCGTGCGGAGAGTCAGGGGCGCTCGTAGCGGCGCCAGCCGGGAGTTTCGCGGATTTCCACGGGGCCGCGTGGGGCGTGCATGAGGAAGGCTTCGACGGGATGGCCGCGAAGGCGACGGAAACCGGCGTCGGGGCCCAGCACGCTCAACACCTTGGACAGGGCGTCGGTCGCCATCGCCTCACGCCCGATCAACGTGACCTGACTCGGATGGGTCAGCGCCCAACCGGTGCGCGGATCCACGATGTGCGAGTAGCGGACCCCACCCAATTCCACCCGCTGGAATCGATCGCCCGAGGTCACCAAGGCCCGATCCTTCAACCACACCACGCGGCCCGGCGGGGCGTTCGGCACATCCAACTCGCCCACCTCGACCTTCCATCCCGGTTGTCCCGGCGGCGCGCCCGCTGCGAACAAGTCTCCGCCGCCGGAGACGAGCGAACACCGGATACCCCGGGCCCGGAGCACCCGCGTCGCCTCGTCCAAGGCGTACCCTTTGGCGATGCCGCCCAGGTCGAGTCGCATGCCCGGGACGGTCAGGCAGGCGGTCCTGCGCCCGTCGGCACCGCGCCCCAGCACCACGTGACGCCAACCGGTCGCCGCACGCGCGACCTCCACTTTCGAGGCCTCGGGCAACACCCGCTGACGGCGGGCCCGTTTCCACACGTCCACCAAGGGGCCCACGGTGATGTCGAAGGCGCCCTCGCTGAGCCGGGAAATCTCCTCCGCCCGCTCAAGCACCCGGGCCAGGTCTCCGCTCAGCGGCACCACCGCCCCGGTCCCGGAGGTCTTCGAAAGGCGGCTCAATTCGGACTCGGCCTCGTAGTCGCTGAGGATGCGGTTGAGGTCGGAGATCCGCTGGAAGGCCGCCGCCGCCGCCGCGTCCCCCGAGGCCTGGTCCGCGGCATAGAGCACGATCCGGAACGGCATTCCCATGTGGGTCTGCCGGTATTCGCAACGCACCGGGTCGACCGGGCGGGTACGGCAACCGGTGAGCAACCCCATCAGCATCAGGCCGAGGAGCCCGATCAAGGTCACAGCCGGAGAACCACGTCGAATCAGATTCATGGCCCATTCGGAAGCCGTTGCCGAAGCCGACACGCTCATGTCGCCGAAACCCTCAATGCCCGGGCCGCGCCTCGGTCGGCTTCACCGATGGGGGTTTCACCTTCTCGGTGTAGGTGATGACTCCCGCCCCAAGGACAATGAGGCAAACCCCCACCCACCGCAGCGGGCTCACCACCTCGTGAAGCACGAAGCGGGCGGCCAGCGTGGTCAGCACGAACCCGAGCGAGGTGAGTGGCCACACGAAGCTCACGTCTCCGCGGGACATGAGGTACAGAAGGCATCCGAAGAAGGCCGCCTCGAAACCGATGCCAAGCAGGAGCGGGACGTTGGTGAAACCGGAGCGGATGAGCCGGAGGATCTCCGAGACGCTCACCCGGTCCATCTCGCCGATCTCCTTCAGGCCGCGGCTCAGGAACACCACCCCGATGGCCTCGAGGCAAAGGCCGGTCAACAGGACTAGGATCAGGCGACTCATAGGCAATCGGTATAACGACACAAGCGGATGCCCCGCGACTCGATGACTTGCCGCACGCGGGGGCTGAGCAACGCCTCCAGTTCATGGCGATGGGCATGCTCGTCGGCATGACAATACAGCTCCCAAGTCCCGGGCTGAAGCTCGGGCAACAGGCGCAGCAAATACTCTTCGGTGACGCGGCTGTTCTGGAGCAGGCCGTAGGTCGCGGCGGCGTGACGCAGGCTGCGGCTCGCCAACAGCGGTTCGCACCGGCGCGAGAGGGCTCCAAACACCCCGGCATGGGAGAGTCGGTAGAGGTATTCCCCGGAAGCCCACCGCAGGTTCTGGATCAGCGGATCGCGGGTCAGGCGGACCGAGCGGATCCCGAGCGCCTCGGCCTCGTCGAGCAACACGCGGAACACGCCGGGGTGCAGGTGGAAATTCAGGTGACCATTCACATGGTCCAGGGGCAATCCCGTGTCCCGGAACCGCCCGAATTGGGCCAGCAACTCACGGCGCACCTGCTCCTGCAGGCCAGGCACGAAGAAGTATCGGAGCCCGGCCACCACCGGGCGATCAGTGAACCGCCCCTGCCCGTCCACCAACCCGGGAATCTCCGAAGGAGGCAAGACCGAGCGGCCGCAGACCAGCACCGAGTGCAGGCCGACGCCGAGCCCGGGATTGGCCCGCGCGATCCGCACGGCCTCGTCGGCGGCGTCGCCCGCGACCATCAGGCTGGCCGAGGTGAGGATACCTTCGCGATGCGCCCGCTCGATGGCGCGGTTGGCGCTGTCGGAGATCCCGAAATCGTCGGCGTTGACGATGAGGCGGATGGTCTGAGAGGAACTCATGGGCGACGATCCGCCGAACCGGCCCGCCATCCGAGACCGCCGGAGGCCACGGGATACGGCACAATCGCACCTGGACGGAGACTAGACGCCATAGCTCGTGACCCGAAGCCCCAGGCGCGAGCGCAGCAAGGCGTTGAGGATGATCCCGATCTTCCGGGCACGACTCAGACGCTGAGGGGTCTCGTCCAGCACGTGGAACCTCGAGGCCTCCAACCGTTCCAACAACCGCCAGTACACGTTGCCCATCAACTCCGCCGACACCATCGAGGACCGCTCGGTGACCGGGAGCACCTCGCGGGCCTTGCGGTAGAATCCCCGGGCGCGGCCGTCGATCTCCAAGGCCAATTGGTGGAATCGCTCCGACCACTCCCGGCGCAGGATCTCATCGGGCGAGACCCGGAAGCGTTGCAAGTCCGAGAGCGGCAAGTAGATGCGCCCCCGGGAAGCGTCATTGCCCACGTCGCGCAAGATGTTCGTCAACTGCAGGGCCTTGCCGAGGGCGTCGGCGTAAAGACGGCAGGCGGGATCGGTGTATCCGAAGATCTCGATGCTCAGCAACCCGACGACACTGGCGACCCGGTAGCAGTAGAGCTCCAGCTCGGCCGGGTCTTGGTAGCGGGTCTGGACCAGGTCGGTCTCCACTCCGAGGATCAGCTCGTCGAACAAGCGGAACGGCAACCGGTAGGTCTGGATGTGCGGAGCGAGCTCGCGGTTGACCTCCATCGTCGGTTCCCTGCCCTCGCAGGCGGCGGCGATGTCGGCACGCCAGGCGGCCAGCGTCTTCCGCCGCTCATCGACCGGTATCGAGTCCTCGTCGGCCGCGTCGTCGACCTGCCGGCAGAATGCGTAGAGCGCCGACATGGCGGCCCGCTTCTCCGGCGGCAACAGGATGAACGCCAGCGCCAGGTTCGAGGCGGCCTTCCGGGTGATCTGCTCCGAGACGCCTGGATTCACAGCTCCGGCGGATTGAGATTGCCGGAACCCTTGGCCGGGAGGCCTCCGGTGTCGGCGAGGGTCGGGTTGCGTGGCCGATCCTTGCTATGCCGACGGCGACGGCGACGGCCCGAGCCCTTGGACTCGGTGATCACGCCCCGGGCCTTCTGCTTGTCGGATTTCCGGAAGAACACCGCCCAGATCACCCCGATGGCCAAGACCAACAAGCCGGCGACGAACGCGACGGCGGAGCCGCTGAAGGCTTTCTGGGTCTCGGGATTGAAGCCCGTCGGCAACTGCGGTGATGCGGAATTGGCCAGCATCAGCATCGAATGGGTGGACAAGGGACTCATCGGACCCCAGAGCCTGTTCCGGTGTCCGTGTCCTCGTCAACGCCGCCGTCCACCCCCAACCCAAGACGACTCATGCGGTAACGCAGGGAATGGCGCGACAGATCCAACGCCGCAGCCGCCTTGGACAGACTGCCACCGCTGGCCTCCAACGCCTCGAGGATCATCTCCTTCTCGAAGCGCAGGAGAGCCTCGGGCAACGAGCCGCCGTGCGAACCGCCGCTTTTCTCCACGGGGCCGTCGCGCAACCGCGACTCCACCTCGAAGTCCGGGAGACTCGAGGGCTGGATCCGGTCGGTGGACTCGAGGATCACCGCCCGCTCGATCACATTGCGCAACTCGCGCACGTTGCCCGGCCAGCTGTGGGCCTGGAGTGCCTGCATGGCCAAAGGGCTGATGTCCTTGACGTTGCGCCCCAGCTTGGCCGCGAACCCCCGCAGGAAATTCAGCGCCAAGAGCGGGATGTCGCCCCCGCGTTCCCGCAGCGGCGGCGGCCGGAACTGCATCACGTTGAGCCGATGGAAGAGGTCCTCGCGGAACTCCCCCTTCTTGATGGCCTCGACGATGTTGCGGTTGGTGGCGGCGATGAGGCGCACCTGGACCCGGAGTTCCTGGGTGCCGCCGACCCGGGTGAACGACCCGTCCTCGAGGAACCTCAGCAACTTGGCCTGGAGCGGCCGACTCATGTCGCCGATCTCGTCCAGGAAAATGGTCCCGCCGTCGGCCTCCTCGACATAGCCGCGCTTGGTCCGGTGCGCGCCGGTGAAGGCGCCGCGTTCATAGCCGAAGAGCTCCGACTCCAGGAGGGTCTCCGGGATGGCCGCGCAGTTGAGGCGGATGTACGGGGCCGAGGCGCGGCGACTGTGGAAATGGATGGCCCCGGCGATGAGTTCCTTGCCGGTGCCGCTCTCGCCCAGGATGAGCACCGTCGCGTCGGTCGGCGCCACCGTCTGGATCAGTTGACGCAACTCCCTCATCTTGGGGGACTCGCCCACGATGCTCTCGATCCGGATGCCATTGCCGGCCCGGGCCTTGAGCGCCGCGTTCTCGGCGAGCAAACGGTGGCGCTCGGCGCAACGGCCCACGGCATGCAGCAATTCATCGGGCTCGAAAGGCTTGGCGAGGTAGTCGGTCGCCCCCGACTTGATGGCCTCGACCGCCAGCTTCGGCGTGGCGTAGGCCGTGATCATGATCACCGGCAGATCGGGGCGCTTTTCGGCCACCATCTTCAGGAATTCATACCCGCTCATGCCACCCAGGCGGGCGTCGGTGATGACCATGAAGAAGGGCTCCTGCTGGATCATCTTGAGCCCGGCCTCGGCCGAATCGGCCAAACGGACTTCGTAGGATTCCCCCTCGAGCACCGTCTGGAGCGACAGGCGCATGTTCTTCTCGTCGTCGACGACCAGGAGGGGAGGCAGTTTCATCGGAGTCTCATCAAGGTGCGTGCCGGGAGCGTGATCGTAAAGGTGGTGCCCTTGCCAGCCTCCGATTCCACCCGCGCGCGCCCGCCGTACATCTCGGTGGTGTGCTTGACGATGGTGAGCCCCAACCCGGTGCCGCGATCCTTGGTGGTGAAATACGATTCCCAGATGCGCCCGATCACCTCCGCCGGGATCCCCGGGCCCGAATCCCGGACGGTGACCTGGACCGCATAATCCGGAGCCGGGCGAGCCGTGATCCAGATCTGGCCGCTCGTGCCCATCGCTTCCCGAGCGTTGACCAGCAGGTTGGTGAAGATCTCGAGGAAATGTCCTCGTTGGCCCAACAGCACCGGCAGGGCCGGCGGCACATCGAGGTGCACCTGGATGGCGAATCCCGCCCCCGGAGGAAGGGCGATGGCCAGCGATTGCTCGAGGATCTCCGGGATGGTGACCCGCTCCACGCGCCCCTCGACCAAGCGCGCATAGCCCATCAGATCGGTGATGATCCGATCGGACCGCGCGACTTCCTCGCGGATGATGGAGATCTGCTGGGTGATCGTCTTGCCCTCCCGGACGGTCTTCTGCAGCGTGTAGGCGGCGTTGTTGATGATCCCCAGAGGATTCTTCAACTGGTGGGCGATCTCGGCGGCCAGTCGACCTGCGGCCTCCAGCTGCTCCTGTTTCAGCGCGAACTCCCGGGTCTCGGCCTCACGCTGGCGCTGGCGATCGATCAGGATGCGAAGGCCCAGGCAGACCACCGTCATCAGGAGCAGGAGCAGCACCCGGAGCATCAGCGATTCGAACGGCTCGGCGACGGCCTCGGCGGTGCCACCGCTCGACTCGAGTTGCGGGGTGTAGCTGTCGAGCACCTGGGTCTCGACCAGGTTGAGCCGCAGCTCCAGGACACCGGAAAGCACATAGAGCGCGCAGACGAACAGGTTGACCAGCACCTGCACCTCCGAGCGCGGGATGATCGCCGCATTCCGGATCACCAGCCCCAGGAACACCCAATACAAGACGCTGTCGAAGCCTCCGCAAAAGAGGGTCACCGCGGCCAGGAACGCCGTGTCGAGCAGGGAGGTCACCGACACGACCCGTTCCAGCAAAGGCGTGGAGATCTCATCCATTCCCCACAGCAGGATGCCGGCCCCGATGTTCACCGCCGTCATCATCAGGGTGAACGTCTGGAGGTAACCCAGGACGTCTTCGCGGGGCCCCGAGACGCTGCCGAAGGCGCTGGGGTTGAAGAGGAACCAATACACCACCGGCGCCAACACCAGCTTCACCCAGATGCCGATGTTCCGCTCCACGAAACGGATGCGCTGCCGGAACAGCAGCGGGTCCGGGGGCGGAGCCTGGAACATCTCGAAGAGCCCGCGCCAGCCCTGGCGGAGGGCATCGGTGTTGATGGCTTCAGGCATGGGGCGCTGGGCGGGGATTCAGAAACCGGCGTTCGTTGGGATCAGTTCGAGAGGCCAGGAGGTCGCCGTTGTCGATCCGGGAGTCCGGCCACGCTCGGCTTCCACGGGGATTCAATCGGGCGTCACCCCGACCGCCCGCAGGATGTCTTCGATCGGAGCGAGGCGACCGATCCCCTCGTATCCGCAGGAGAGCATTCCTTCGGCGGGCCCTACCCGAAGGACTCCCCGCGATTCAAGCAGGGCCAGGTTGGCCCGGGTGGCCGGGTGCTGCCACATCTTGCCGTTCATGGCCGGGGCGATCACCACCCGGGCCTCTGGGCGCAATGCCAGCGCGATGCATCCCAACGCGTCATCGGCCAGCCCGTGGGCCAGCTTGGCCAGGCAGTTCGCGGTGGCCGGAGCGATCAGCAGCAGGTCGGCCTCGTCGGCCAAGCGGATGTGGGTCGGCTTCCACCCCTCCTCCTCCTCATACAAATCGGTGACCACCGCCTGCCGGGTCAATGTCTTGAAGGGCAGCGCCGTGACGAACCGTTGCGCGTCGGCGGTCAACACCGCATTGACCCGATGCCCTGCCCGGGTCAACTGGCTGGCGAGGTCGATGGCCTTGTGGGCGGCGATCGATCCGGTGACTCCGAGGACGATGTTCATGGCGGTGAAACGGGGAGACGGCTCTGGGGAGGTCGGTGCGGTGTCGGCCGGGAACGATTCAGCGGGCGGCGCCCCAGCGGAAGGTCTGGCGCGAGGATCGGGCGCATTCGGCCTCGTAGATCGCACTGAGCAGGCGCAGGTCCTCTTCGCGGCTGCGGCTGACGAGGAGGTAGTCGAACTCGTGCCAGCGCGCGACCTCGGGCTCCGCGGTGTCCAAACGCCGGGCGATGGCCTCGGGGGCGTCGGCATCCCGGCCGCGCAGTCGAGTCTCCAACTCCTCGCGAGAGGCGGGCGTGATGAACACCGTGACCAACCGCCCGGCCAGCGCCGGATCGGCCGCCATGACGCGCCGGATGGTCTCGGCCCCCTGCACATCGACGCTCAGCAGCGCGTCCTTGCCGGTGGCCCAGTGGGCGCGCACGGACTCCTTGAGGATGCCCTTCCAGTCGCCGTACACGTCGGCGTACTCGAGGAATTGCCCTGCGGCGATCCGCGCCTCGAATTCAGAACGGGAAAAGAAATGGTAATCGACGCCGTCCACCTCGCCCGGCCGGGGGGCCCGGCTGGTGCAGGTGGTGATGCGACCGATGCGCGGGTGGGCGGCCATCAGGCCCTGGCTCACCGTGGTCTTTCCGGCACCGGAGGGGGCCGAGATCAGGAGCAGGAACGGAGCGGAAGCGTGCATGGAAAAGGACTGCGGACCAGTCACTCGACATTCTGGACCTGTTCGCGGAAGCGTTCCAGTTCCGTCTTCATCAGCACCACCTCGGCGGCGATGCGGGCGTCGTTGGCCTTGGAGCCGATGGTGTTGATCTCGCGGTGGAATTCCTGGGCGAGGAAGTCGAGCTTGCGGCCGACGGACTCCCGGCTCTTGCGGCAGTCTTCGTACTGCTGGAAATGACTGTCCAGGCGGGCGATCTCCTCGGAGATGTCGGACCGGTCGGCGAAGATCACCAACTCCCGCAGGATGCGTTCGTCGTCGACCGTGACCCCTTCGAGTCCTGCGGCCTGCAATCGCTGGGCCAACTGCTGCCGATAGCGGGTGACCACCTCGGGAGCCAGGGTTCGGACCCGGTCGAGGGCGCTGCGGATCTGGGCCAACCGCCCTTCCATGTCCCGCTCGAGGGCCTCCCCTTCCCGACGGCGCATGGCATCGAAGGCATCCAGGGCCGAGGCGAGGGCCGCCGAGGTGCCCGGCCACGCCGCCTCGGGATCCACCACCCGAGTCTGCGATTGCAGCACCCCGGGGCACCGCGCCAGCAGTTCCAGGCTGATCCGGGCCGACTCGCCCGAGAGCCCCAGTTGAACAGCCACTTCGGACCATTCCCGGGCGTACGCCAGCGCCG
Source organism: uncultured Akkermansia sp. (assembly GCA_964386625.1). Taxonomy (GTDB): domain Bacteria; phylum Verrucomicrobiota; class Verrucomicrobiia; order Limisphaerales; family UBA9464; genus SXXZ01. The sequence goes on from CAYLTF010000034.1 coordinate 14,378, forward strand.
TCTCGCGGTGGATGCGATGACCGGCGTCGGCTCCCTCGGGGACGTCCAGGGAAACGCGGATCTCGCAACGCCCCCGTGAGACCACCCGGGCCACCGCCTCGCGGATCCGGTTCTCGAGGACTTCCCAGTCCGGCGGCAACAGGACCACCAGTTCCGACTGCTTCCGGTTCACCGCCTTCAACTCCACCACCACCTTGGCCTCGGCGGTCGAGGATTCCCCTCGCCCGTAGCCGGTCATCGATTTCATGGCCGGAGTGTCGGGGGGAGATCGGCGGGTTTGACAAACCAATTCCCGGGTTGTCCGCCCGTGGCCTCGGCGCACCAAGGTGCGAGGACCTCGCCACGCCCGGCGGTGAAACCTGTGCCCCAGGCCTCCGCTCCCGACGATCGACTCCGCCCCAACGGCATGGGCCAAGAGGTTTTCACTTGTCTCGGGACCACTTTGGCGAGACCCAAGGCCATGTCTCCGATGCGTTGTTCCGGGTGGCGATCTCCTGCACGAGTGCTGCCAGTGGTGTTGCTGAGCCTCATGACCGGCCTGGGCTGTCTCCAGGGAATCCGGCCCGAGGATCCTGGCGTGAAGGGCGACGGACACTTCGTGGTGGGCCCGACCTATCCGATCGACCCCGATCTCACCGACCGAGGCAACCCCAAGGGCCGGCAGTTCGAGTTCTCGATGCGCCTGGCCGACAGCCGCATCTTCCGGGGCGACGATCCGACGCTGGAGCCCGCCAAGAAGGCCGTGCGAACCGAGCGGAAGATCTTCGTGTACATCCCGGCGGCCTATCGCGACGGCACCCCGGCTCCCGTTCTCGTGACCCACGACGGCCCCAGCCAGCTCAAGCTCGTCCGCAACGCGCTCGACAACCTCACGATTTCCAAGGATCCCGAGCGGACACTGCCGCCCTTCCTCGTCGTTTCGATCGAGAACGGCGGCAACGATGGCAAGAACAGCGAACGGGGCCTCGAGTACGACACGATGTCCGACCGCTTCGCCCGATTCGTCAACGATGAGGTCTTCCCCGCGGTCCTGGCCGACCCGGCCATCCGCGCGGCCTATCCGAAGCTGGCCATCACCAGCAACCCGTGGGGCCGCGCCACCATGGGCTGCAGCTCGGGCGGTGCCGCCGCGATGACCATGGCGTGGTTCCGGCCCGACCTGTTCCGCCGCGTGATCGCCTACTCCGGCACCTTCGTGGACCAGCAGGACGATGACGCCCCCGAAGAGGCGAAATTCCCGCTCGGTGCCTGGGAATACCACTCGAGCATGAAGCTCATCGCCAGCAGCCCGAAGAAGCCCTTGCGCCTCTTCACCCATGTGTCGGAGAACGACCTGCGGGCCAAGGATGCCGAGGAGACCTACCACAACTGGGTGATGGCCGGTGAACGCACGGCGGCGGCCCTGCGCGACAAAGGATACCACTACCGGTACGTCTTCAGCCGTGCGACCGGCCACTGCGACTCGAAGGTCTTCGAGCACACGCTGGCCGACACCCTGGTCTGGACCTGGCGCGGTTACCGCCCCGATTGAGACGGGACCCAAGCCCCGTCCACTTCAGCTGCACCACGATCGACAGGCCGCCCACGGGCGGCCTGTTCGCGTTCCAGGCGGTGCCTGGGGAGTCCGATTCCGGGCTCTCAGGCCTGATACCACCGCAGCGTATCCCGCAAGCCCTCTTCCCATCCGACCTTCGGATCGAATCCGAAGGCGGCACGGGCGGCGGAAATGTCGGCGAGCGAGTGCCGCACATCGCCGACCCTCGGTTCGCGGTGCTCAGGCACGATCGACTGCCCAAGGATCGCGTTCAGGCTGGCCATCAACTGCACCAGGCTGACGCCTTCGCCTCGGGCGATGTTGAACACGCGCCCCGCGACCGCCGACTCGGGCGCTTCGGCCACGGCGATGTTGGCCGCCACCACATTCGACACGTGCACGAAGTCACGGGTCTGGAGCCCGTCCCCGAACATCACCGGCGTTTCGCCGCGGAGCGCCTGCGTGCAGAAGCGGGCGATCACGCCCGAATAGGGGGAATTGAACGACTGCCGCGGACCGAACACGTTGAAATAGCGCAGTGAAACCGTGGGCAACCCGTGGAATTGGTGGAACATCCGGCCGTAGGTCTCGGCCGCATATTTTTGCAGGGCGTAGGGTGACAAGGGCTCCGGAGGCAACCCCTCGTGCTTGGCGGGAGTCTCGTTGTTGCCGTAGATCGCCGACGACGAGGCGAACACCCAGCGGCGCACGCCCGCCGCCCGGGCCGCCTCAAGCAACTGAACGGCCGCTGTCAGGTTGGTGTGGTTCGAGGAGACCGGCTCGGAGATCGACCGGGGCACGCTCGGCATCGCCGCCTCGTGGAAGACCCAGTCGCATCCCTGCACCGCACGCCGGACCAGGGCGTCGTCGCCCACATCACCCTCGATCACCTGCACCGGGTCGCCTGGGCGGATCCAGGCGAGGTTGTCGCGGGACCCGAGCGAGAAATCGTCCAGCACCACCACCTCGTGTCCCCGGCGCACCAAGGCCTCCGACAAATGCGATCCGATGAACCCGGCGCCGCCGGTGACCAATGCTCTCATGAACCTCCACCTAATCGGCTACCGAAAACGAGGTCAAGGACCGAGCGATTCCCAAGACCTCCGGGCGCTCCATGCCAACGCCGCATTCAGGTTCTTCGGATCGGCGAATCCTGGGATGGCGACGACCGGATCGCCCGCCGCTGGACCAACGCCGAGCGGCGGGAAACCGCTCGAGGCTTCGCAGGGGACGCCTGGGAACCCGAAAGCCATCCACTCCGAGACGCCCCACCTCGTTCGGCGACTTCACGGGCACACGCCAAGAACGCCATGGCCGCCGGGGTCGATTGCTTCTCCACCCAGGCGGCGCCGACCACCAACGGGGCGGGCGCCGGTTCGAGCGGAATCAATCGCACCCGGGCTCCCGCGCTGCCCGCCAGCGACTCGGCCACGATCGCGACCCCGATCCCTGCCTCCACCGCAGCCAGCAGGCTGGCGATGCTGTCATGCTCCTCGGCGGGACGCGGGCTCCCGGGGACGGCCGACCACCATGCCGCCAGCCCCTCGTGATAATCGGGATAATCGGCCCGGCTGAAGGTGATCAGCGGCTCGCTCGACAACGCTTCTCGGCGCACCGACCGACGGCGGGCCCATCGATGACCTGGTGCCACGGCGAGCACGGTGTTCAGCTTCCCCAGCGGCTCGAATCGCAGTCCGCGCCCCCGTGCCGCCCCGTTGCCCACCAGGAAGACCAACTGGAGATGCCCGCTCCGCAGCCCGGCAAGCATCTCGCTGGTGGCGAGATCATGCAGGCGGACCCGCACCCCCGGATGCCGCTCCTGGAACAACCGCAAGGCCGGCGGCAACAGCCCCGCGGTCGGGGACTGGGCGTAACCGACATGCAATTCTTCCTGCGGCCCCAGGGCAACGGATCGGGCGGTCGCGATGGCTTGATCCACCCGCGCCAGCACGGCCTGAGACTCGTTGAACCACACCCGCCCCGCCTCGGTGAGTTGCACCGACTTCGCCGTGCGCCGCAACAGCGGAAACCCCAACTCGTCCTCAAGGTCCCGGATCTGTCGGCTCAGGGCGGGCTGCGACACATGCAGTCGGGCTGCCGCCCGCGAGATGTTCTCGAGGGAGGCCACCGCTGTGAAATAACGCAGGTGACGCAGTTCCATGCGCCGACCATACCTTTGGGTTATGCTGAGGCAAAGAACTCGGTCTTTCCCTGGCCACGGGTCCTTCTGCCACCTTGACCCCATGAAGAACATCATCCTGCGGCGGTCGTCGGAGCGTGGGCACGCCGACCACGGTTGGCTCGATTCACACCACACGTTCAGTTTCGCCGACTACTACGATCCGCGGTGGATGGGCTTCCGGTCGCTGCGGGTCATCAATGACGACGTGATCCTGCCCGGCATGGGCTTCGGCCTGCATCCCCACCGGGACATGGAGATCATCACCTACATCCTGAGCGGCCAACTCGAGCACCAGGACTCCATGGGAAACCGGCGGGTCATCAAGGCGGGCGATGTCCAGTACATGGCCGCCGGCACCGGCATCCGGCACAGCGAGATGAATCCCTCGCCGGACGAGGCGGTGCACTTGCTCCAGATCTGGATCGTCCCGGAACGCCGGGGGGTGGAACCACGCTATGCGGAGCGATCCATGGGGAACGCCCCAGGTGGCCGACTGCATCTCGTGGCGAGCCACACCGGCCGGGAGGATTCACTGGCCATCCATCAGGATGCAGACCTCTGGCTCGGACGCCTCCAATCCGGCGACTCCGTGACCCACCGTCTTGCCGCCGACCGGCATGCGTGGCTGCACGTGGCCGAGGGCTCGATCCAGCTCAACGGAGAACGGCTCACGGCCGGCGATGCCGCGGCGATCACCGGCCCGGAGGGGCTCACCATCACCAGCGAATCCGACACGCAGGTGCTGCTGTTCGATCTCGCCTGAGGTGCAGCGACGATCTCTCGTTCACCATCCCCTCTCACATACCCCATTCCCACGTCGGTCCAACCCTCAAACTCCCACACCCATGAACACCACTGTCTCCATCGTCTTTTTCTCGGGTTCCGGCCACACGGCGGCTCTCGCCGAGGCCGTCCGGCAGGGCGCCGCAGCCGTCCCCGGCACCACCGTCCACCTGCTCTCCCTCTCGGGCGACGACATCCAACGCGGCCGGTACGCCAACGACGCCGTGATGGCGCAGATCGATGCGAGCGACGCCGTCATCTTCGGCAGCCCGACCTACATGGGCGGGCCGGCGGCCCAGTTCAAGGCGTTCGCCGATGCCACCGCCGGCCACTGGTACCGCAGCGCGTGGCGCGACAAGTTGGCCGCAGGCTTCACGATCTCGAGCGGTCCGAGCGGCGACAAGCTCAGCACGCTCCACTACTTCTTCACCCTGGCCATGCAGCACGGGATGGTCTGGGCGGGTTTCCCCGAGACGCCCATGAATGATCAGGGCATCAACCGTCTGAGCAGCTATTCAGGCGTCATGGCCCAGGCCGGACAAGAACCGGTCGAGGTGGCCCCCAATGCCGCGGACCGTCTCACCGGTGAATTGCTGGGACGCCGAGTCGCCACGCTCGCGGCGCGTTGGAAGCGGTGACAGGTGCGGGGAGCCTCACCGATCCAGCCCCCGGGCGCTTGGCCGCCGGGGGCAAGAGCCACGGCATCGCAGACCCGCCTGAGGGTTCATCCGCGGGAAACTCCGCCGGCATCGGGCCCCACCAATTCGCGATGCAAGTGGTGCACCAGCGTGGCGTTGTCGCATTGCAGGTACTGCATCGAGCCTCCCATCCGGGAGAAGCTCTTGCAGAATCGGAGGTAGTAGGCGGGGTTGGTCTTGGGCGGTTCTCCTTGGGTCCAATCCCAGCCTCCCCCGTCCTGCAGATCGACCACATAGATGTGGTGCCCCGACACCGGGCCCCGCCCCTGCTGGAAGCGGAGATTGTGGGCGCAACTCAGGCTCTTCTCGAAGACCTGAGGCGCCATGATCGCCGACCCGATGGACAACACGACGCCGCCATCCAACCCCTCGACCGCACCGGCGAAGGAGCGGAAATCGTGCGCGGCCGCCCGACCGATGACCGCGCCATTGAACATCGGGTGGCAGGAGATGATGTCGTAGCCGATACCGGGATGCACCGTCACGGGGACCCCCAACCGCCAGGCTTGGGCCAGCAGGCTCGCGTGTTTCCAGCCATGGGTCACCTCCTGGCGTCCGGAGTCCAACCCATGTCGGGTCATCGCCGAAAGGAGTTCACAACAGGCACCGGCCATCGGATCGGCGGGAAACTGCGCGATCATGTGGGCCAGCATCTCGGGTTCGGGCAGTTCGCACCCGTCTTCGTGGATGAACTTGCCGAGCGACTGGCCGTAGCCGAGCCCCTGCAACGCCCCAGCCATCAGGGCCAGGTGGATGTTGCGGCCGGTCTCGTCCCAGGTGCCGAAGGTCCCCGCCGCGACGTTCTCCTCCACGCCCTCGGTGGAGCGACCCAGCCAGGCGTACTCCCAATCATGGATGGTCCCCGCGCCATTGGTGGCCAGGTGCTGGATGAACCCCGCCTCCATCAGGCCCGTGAGCAACGGGACCGCGCCGTTGCGGATCAGGTGGGCCCCATACATCAGGATCACCGGGGCCCCGGCCTTCCGGGCCGACCGGATGGTGGCAACCATCCGGCCCACGATGTCGGCCTGCGCGGCACTCAGGGGAGCGGGAGGACGCTCCGGGGTGATGAGGATGTCTTCGACCCGAGTCAGGCTGCGTCGTTCGGCCAACGGCCGGACCTGCAGGCGCATCAAATCCAGTGAACCCATGATTGGGGCCCATTGAAAAGCCGCACCGGGCAAAGAAAAGCCCGCATTTCCGCGGCATTCCCGGCGCTGGCGATTCCTTGAGGCGTTCGCTCAGCGAGCGAGCACATCGATCACCGGAGGTGCGGCCTGCGGACTGGCCGCATTGAAATCCTCCCCGAGAAGCGCCGCGACGGTGGCGGCCACCTGGCCCTGTCGGACCGGGGCGATGTTCATGCGTTCTCCCAGGGCCGGGGTATCGGGCCCGATGACCGCCATCCACAAATAGGCCGAGTCGACGATCTCCCGACCGTGATTCTTCCAGGCGACCGGTGCGGGACCGCGGCCGTGGTCGGCGGTGATCACCAGGCTGGTCTTGTCGCGATACTGGGGCATCGACTGCAATCGCCTCCACAAGTCGCCCAGAAACCGATCGAACCCATGGGCCGACCGGAGGTAGCGCTCATAGTTTCCCTCGTGGGCCCAGTCATCGGTCTCGCCGTAGGACACATAGAGGGCGCGCGGTCGTTGCGTCTCCAACGCATGGAAGGCCGCCGAGCGGACGAAGGTGTCGAGGAGCACCCCCGACCAGACGGTCTTGCCATGCTCGACCAGGTCGTCGAGCGCCGCCGGCACCGGCATCCGGCGTGTCCCTGGAGGCACCTCGAAGCCGCTCCAGATCGGGAACCCGGCCCGCGGCCCGTTCAGGATCCACGGCAACACGTCCCAATTGACCGCGGCGGCCACTTTTCCGCGATACCGAGGTTGTGTGTTCAGCCATTCGAAGACGTTGGTGTTCGCATTCAGCACCTTGTCGTTGCTGTCGATCTTCGGGTCGGCGATGCCGGTCAGGAATTCGTTGTAGCCCGGGTAGGAGAAGTTCCGGCCGTTGCCGACCCGCACCTCGGAGCCCAACCGTCGATTGCCGAAGACCTGACCCTGACGCCCCACGGTGCCCCACAGGAACGGAAAGAGCACCTCGCGACTGCGCTGCGGATCCGGCCTCCAGAACTCGGCCTTCAATTCGTTGGTCTTGCCCACGCCCCCGTACTGCCTGGAGATCAGGATCTCCTCGGCGCCGTTGAAGACCTCCTCCTGCCGCAGTCCATCGGTGGTCACCAGGATCACGTTGCGGGTCTTCTTGCGGGACGGAGCCCCCGCTTGCGCCGGAAGAAGAAGCCCCAGCAGGCCGCAAAGACAGGCCCAACGGATCCAAGGCCGGCAAGGACGGAAGGAACGCTCCGGAAATGCGGGGATGTTCACCATCGGGCCAGCGTGGGCCGGGTGGGAACCCCGGTCAACCGCCCCCGCTGGTCCGGGCTCGGGGTCACCCGAAGATCATCCGGCAGCCCTTGGCACCCAGACTCCGGATCCTGGCAACCGCGAAGCCGAGCCCCCCCTGGGTGCCCCCCACCCATCGCGCCAGCCCCCTGGCGACACCCACCGATCTTCCGGAAGGTTTTCGCTTTGGCGGGGACGAATCGGATCCATAGTCTCCGGGCAACCACCGCGTTTCCATGGGCTCACTTTTTTCACTCCTGTCAGGCCGCCGCTGGGGACGTTTCGGCCTCCTGGTCCCGGGGCTGATGACGGCCGTCGGCCTGGGGGCCGCCCCGGCGCCGTTGGACTTCAACCGCGATGTCCGACGCATCCTCTCCGACAATTGCTTCCAGTGCCACGGACCCGATGCCGGCGGAGGCAAGCCTGGCAAGAAAGCGCTGCGGCTCGATCTGCAGGAAGCCGCGCATGCCGCCCGCAATGGCGTCGCCGCGATCGTGCCCGGCCACCCGGAGACCAGCGAACTGATCCGTCGCATCGCCTCGACCGACCCCGACGATCGGATGCCGCCTCCCGATTCGGGCAAGACCCTCTCCCCCGCCGACCGGGCCACCCTCGAAGAGTGGATCCGCCAGGGAGGCACCTATTCGCGGCACTGGGCCTATGTCGCCCCGGTTCGACCGCCCGTGCCCGAGGTGAAGACGTCCGACTGGCCCCGCAACCCGATCGACCGTTTCATTCTCGCCCGGTTGGAGCAGGAGCGACTGCACCCGAACCCGGAGGCCGACGCGCTGACCCTGGAACGCCGGGCCAGCCTCGACCTGACCGGCTTGCCGCCCGCGCCGCTGGCCGGGGGTGCCGCCACCCGGCCCGATCACGAACGGTATGTCGATCAACTCCTCGCGTCGCGGGCCTACGGAGCGCACTGGGCCCGGCTGTGGCTCGATCTGGCGCGCTATGCCGATTCCAGCGGGTATGCCGACGATCCCGCCCGCACGATCTGGGCCTACCGCGATTACGTGATCGACTCGTTCAACGCGAACAAGCCGTTCGATGTCTTCACCCTCGAGCAACTCGCCGGAGACCTCCTGCCGAACCCCACGCAGGAACAGAAAGTGGCCACCGCGTTCCACCGGAACACGATGACCAACAACGAAGGCGGCACCAATGACGAGGAGTTCCGGAACGTGGCGCTGGTCGATCGGGTCAACACCACCATGGCCGTGTGGATGGGCACCACCATGGCCTGCGCCCAGTGCCACAACCACAAGTACGACCCGATCACCCAGGAGGAGTATTTCCGCCTGTTCGCCATCCTGAACAACACCGCCGACGCGGACCGCGGTGACGAAAGCCCGGTGCTGCCCGTGTTCACCGAGGAGCAACAGCGGACCCGGGCCGCGATGGAGTCCGAGATCGCCCGACTCGAGGCCACCTTGGCCCGTTCCACCCCGGAACTCGTCCGGGACCAGGCGCTCTGGGAAAGCCGCATCACGAAGCCGCTGGCGTGGCGGCCCCTCGTCCCGGTCAAGGCCGTTTCCGGAGCCGGGACCCCGATGCGGATCGGGGCCAACGGCGACATCCATGCCGACCGCGGCGGCAAGACCGACGCGTACGTCGTCGAGCTTTCCCCACGCGATGCGACGCCGGTCGAGGCGCTGCGGCTGGAAGTCCTGCCCGGTGGGGATTCCACCGGAGGCACGGTCGGGCATGCCGAGGGTCGATTCGTGCTGACCGGGGTGCAGGCGCGGATCGTGCCTCAGAAGGCTCTCGTGCCGAGGGCCCGCCACGTGCGGATCGAATTGCCGGGCAAGGATCGCATCCTGTCGCTGGCCGAGGTGCAGGTCTACCAGGGCGAAAAGAACCTGGCCCGCGGTGGCGAGGCCAGCCAGAGCACCACGGCGTTCGAGGGGCCGGCCCGGCTGGCCATCGACGGCAATACCAACGGGGATTTCAACGGGGCCCGGTCCACGACGCACACCGAGACCTCCACCGATCCCTGGTGGGAAGTGGACCTCAAGGGGACCGTCTCCATCGATCGCATCGCCCTCTGGAACCGGACCGACGGAGCCCATGAGCGACTCTCCGGATTCCGCATCGTGCTGCTCGACGAGCATCGCAAACCGGTCTGGGACCGGGTGGTGTCCGAACCTCCGAAACCCAGCCTGGAGCTGCGGCCCGACGCCTCCCGATCGGTGGCATTCGAGATCGCTGCGGCCGACTTCGAGGCCCCGGGGTCCGAGGCCGGGCTGGTGCTCAAGAATCCCGACCCGTCCAGCAAAGGCTGGTCGGTGGCTCCGCGCCTGAAGGAGGCCCATCACCTCACCCTGGTGCCCACGCATCCTTTCACCATCGGGCCCGGCTCCAACCTGGTGGTCACGCTCGACCAGAAGTCGAAACCCGATCACGCCACCCTGGCCGCCTTCCGTCTCTCCACCACCTCCGACCCTCGGGCCGCGGAAGTCGCCCGGACCCCTGCCCTGGTGCTGGCGGCGCTCGCACGCACCCCGCAGGAGCGGTCGGCCGAAGAACGGGCCCGGATCGCCTCCCACCACCTCTCGGTGGCCCCGCGGCTCCAACCCCAACGGGAAGAACTGTCGAGCCTGCGCCGCCGACTTTCGGCCGTGCGTCCGCAGACGACGGTCCCGGTGCTGCAGGAACTGGCTGGGAAAGACCGCCGCAAGACCCTGCTGCAACTCCGCGGCAACTATCTGAATCTCGGCGCCGAGGTCCATGAAGGGCTTCCCTCGGCCCTGGGACCGGCACCCGCGACCGATCGGCCGGGCCGCCTCGAACTGGCCCGCTGGCTGGTCGATCGCGGAAACCCGCTCACCGCCCGCGTCGTCGCCAATCGGCTCTGGGAGTCGGTCTTCGGCACCGGCCTCGTCCGCACCAGCGAAGAATTCGGCTCCCAGGGAGAGCCTCCTTCGCATCCCGAACTGCTCGACTGGCTCGCGATCGAGCTCATGGACAGCGGCTGGGACCTCAAGCACCTGCTGCGCCTGATGGCGACCTCGGCCACCTACAGGCAGTCTTCCAAGACCACCGCGGAACACCTGGCCCGTGATCCCGAGAATCGGTTGCTGGCCCGAGGCCCGCGCTTCCGCCTGTCGGCCGAGATGATCCGCGACCAGGCCATGGCCGTCAGCGGCCTGCTCAGCGAACGCATGCATGGCCCGCCGGTGAAGCCGGCCCAACCCAAGTCGGGACTCAGCGCCGCCTTCGGCAGCGGGACCGATTGGGAGACCAGCTCCGGTGAAGACCGCTTCCGTCGCGGTCTCTACACCACCTGGCGTCGCTCGAACCCCTATCCGTCGATGGCCACCTTCGACGCCCCCAACCGAGAGGTCTGCCAGGTGCGACGCGAGCGCTCCAACACGCCGCTCCAGGCGCTGGTGACCCTCAACGATCCCGTCTACGTCGAGGCGGCTCAGGCCCTCGGTCGACGCATGGCGTCGATTCCGGGCAGCCCGGCCGACCGCCTTCGCGGCGGATTCCGCCATTGCCTGCATCGGGACCCGACACCCGAGGAAGCACAGGCACTCCAGGGGCTTCTGGAGCGCAGCCGCGAGCGGTTCCAAGCCGACCCGGCCAAAGCCCGCCGTCTGGCCACCGAACCGATCGGCGAATTGCCCCGAGGCCTCGAGGCCCCGGAAGCGGCGGCCTGGACTTCCGTGGCCAATGTGCTGCTCAACCTGGATGAATTCCTGATGAAACGGTGACTTCCGGTCATCCATCGCCCCTGACATCCCCGCCTTCTCTCTCCCAGCGCCCCATGACTCCCCAGATCGAAGCCCTGCAAGCCCTCACCCGGCGACACTTCCTCGGCAAGACCGCCCATGGACTCGGAGCCATCGCCCTCGGGTCGCTCCTCAAAGGCAGCCTCCCAACCTCGGCGGCCCCGGCCGAGACCGTGCCTTCGGCGGCCTCCGCTCTCTCGGCGCGCGGCCCTCGTTTTCCCGGCAAGGCCAAGCGGGTCATCTACCTGCACCTCACCGGGTCTCCGCCGCACCTCGACCTCTTCGACTACAAGCCGGAGCTGGTGAAGCGCAACGGTCAGGACTGCCCCGACGCCTTCCTCAAGGGCAAACGGTTCGCCTTCACCTCGGGCACCCCCAAGCTGCTGGGCACCCCGCGGACCTTTCGCCAGCACGGCCAGGGCGGGGTCTGGCTTTCCGACGCCATCCCGCACCTGCACACGGTGGCCGATGAACTCTGCGTCATCCGCTCGATGACCACCGACCAGTTCAACCACGCCCCGGCGGAGCTGCTCGTGTACACGGGGTCGCCGAGACCGGGCCGCCCGTCCATCGGCGCCTGGGTCACCTACGGCCTCGGCACCGAGAACCAGAACCTGCCCGGCTTCGTCGTGCTCATCTCCAGCGGCGTCCAGCCCAACGGCGGCAAGAACTCCTTCGGCAACGGGTTCCTGCCCTCCGTCTACCAGGGCGTGCAATGCCGTTCGAAGGGCGACCCGGTGCTCTACGCCTCCGATCCCGCCGGCATGGACCGCGAGGTGCGGCGCATGGGCCTCGACACGCTGCGCGAGCTCAACGAACTGCAGGCCCGCGAACTGGGTCACCCCGAGACCGCCACGCGGATCGCCCAATACGAGCTGGCCTTCCGGATGCAGATGTCGGTCCCCGAAGTGATGGACATCACCCGCGAGACGCCCGCCACCCTCGAGGCCTACGGGGCCAAGCCCGGGGAATCGAGCTTCGCCAACAACTGCCTCCTGGCGCGGCGGCTCGTCGAACAGGGGGTCCGGTATGTCCAGCTCTTCGATTGGGGCTGGGACTTCCACGGCACGGGCCCGTCGGAGGACATCCGCGACGGCCTGACCAACAAGTGCCGGACGATGGATCGCCCGGTGGCCGCGCTGCTCAAGGATCTCCGCCAGCGGGGGCTGCTCGACGACACCCTGGTCGTGCTGGGTGGCGAATTCGGCCGGACCCCCTTCCGCGAGGGGCGCACGGCCCAGGGCGGCATCCTCGGCCGCGACCATTTCCCCGACTGCTACACCATGGTGATGGCCGGCGGCGGCATCCGGGGCGGCACGATGTATGGCGAGTCCGACGAGCTCGGCTTCTCGGTGGCCCGTGACAAGGTGACCGTCCACGACCTCCAGGCCACCCTGCTCCACCAACTCGGCTTCGACCACGAGCGGCTCACCTTCCGTTTCCAGGGCCGCGACTACCGCCTGACCGACGTCGAGGGCGAGGTGGTCCGAGGCATCCTCGCCTGACCCGCGCCTCGCCCTCCCACCCAGTGATCCACCCTGGGTCCTCGTCATCATCGACGACATGGCCCTGTAGTCGTCGCCCCAGCAGTCGGGGGCATGCTTC
>CAYLTF010000034.1:27334-27656 GCA_964386625.1 uncultured Akkermansia sp.
AGGGCGAGGTGGTCCGAGGCATCCTCGCCTGACCCGCGCCTCGCCTGCGGCAGGCTGGCGCTCCCGGGAGCTCCTCGAGCCCCGTCCCCCGGCGACGCAGGAAGAGTTGCACCCCCGCGACCTCATAGGACCGGGTGGTGCGCTCACGTCTGCGCGGGGCCGCCTTGTGATGCCACACCTCGCGAGCGGATCCCCAACGCCCTTTCGGCGGCATGTCCGCCGGGTTTTTGCTGTCCCGCCAAGGGGTTGGCGGGGCAATTTTTTCCCAATGCCCCTGCCCCGTGAACAGGCGTGGTTCCATGCAAAGACCTATGGCTACGGG
>CAYLTF010000035.1:0-8955 GCA_964386625.1 uncultured Akkermansia sp.
GCGGTGATCGAGACGGTGATCGATCGGCTGGCGGTCTGGGCCGTACCCGCGGTGCCCGTGAGGCCGAAGCCCCGGTCATCGGCGGTGATCGCGAGAGTCGGCGTGCCGGTGGGCGATTGGCTGGCCAAATTGTTGTCGTTGGCATTGGCCGCGGGCACGTACTGCAAGGTGCCCAAGAGGGTGTTCAGGTTGGCGACCGTGCCGTAGAGGGTCACGGTGCCTGCAGACCCGCTGGCCGCGTTGAAGCCCGTCCAAGTGGTGTTGGCGGAAGAACCATTGGAATCGGTGTAGATGCCCGAGGTGCTGGTGAACTGGTAGGTGCCCGAGCCGGTCAGGGTGAACGACAGCGAGGCGATGCCGCTGCCGGCATCCACGTCGGCCAGCGTCAACCGGTTGCCACCGGAAAAGCTGAAGGTGGCATCTTCTGCCGTGGTCACCGAATTGCCGGAGATGCCCGTCAGCGTGGGGGCGTCGTTGACGGAGGTCACGGTGACGGCCAGCGTGTCAGAAGCCGTGGAGAAGGCGCTGGTCTGACCGCTGTTGAGAGCCGTGTTGACGCGGGTACCGGCAGAGCCCGAGGTCTGGTCCCAGGCGAGGTAGGTGAGGGTTGCGGTTCCGCCCTCAAGGCCGTCGGGCAGGAAGCGGATCCGGTAGGAAGGACCCAACAGCAGGGCGTTGCCGGCGCTCACGCTGCCGAGATCGGTCCAGGTGGAACCGTTGGCCGAGTACTGCCACTTGCCGGTGGCCGCCACGGTGGACCCGGTCACCGCGATGCCGATGTCGGCGACCGCCGTGCCGTCGGGATCGACGATGCCGGTATGGGTGGCATCGGCCGTGGCCGCCAGGAACCCGGAGACCTGGTGGGAGGTCGGGGTGGCGCTATCCTCATCGCCAACGGCGCCCAGGCCGAGGTTGCCACCGCCCGTGTGCGCCGTGAGCACCGGCCGGTCGTTGGCCGCCACCACGGTGATGGTCGCGGAACCCGTCCAAGTGTCCGCGCCGGCAAAGGAAGTCCCGGTGCTGTCCGAGACGGCGGTCGTGCCACCGCCGTCCACCAAGGTGTACGTGAAGGTGCGCATGCCGGTGACAGCGATGTCGAAGGGACTGTGCGCGAAGGTGATGGCCTCGATGAGGGCCTCGACCGCGGCCGCAGTCAGGGAGTTGTTGGCAACCGCGGAGAAGGTGATCTTCAATGGATTGCCGTTCACGCCGTTGTCCGTCGAATCCACGGTACCGATCTCGACATTGGCATACCGGATGGAAGTGCCCGAAACCCCGATCTGCCCGGCACCGCTGCCCTGATTCAAGATCCCCAACTGGTCACCGATGTCGCCGCCCGAGGCGTAGGTGATGCGCAGGGAGCCTCCGCGGAAATCGAGGCCATTGTTGGCCAGGTCGTTGTCGGCCACCGACACCGAGCTGTCGATGGCCATCGCGGCCCCGGCGGAGGTGTCGGCCTCGGTGTAATTGAGGCCGCCACTCAGTCCGGTGACCACCGGGGCATCGTTGATCGCGGTGACGCTGATCGTGAAGGTGGCGGTCGGCTCGGCCATGCCGCTGGCATCGGACACCACATACCCGAAGGTCACGCTGCCCCCATGGCTGGATGGCTCGGCGGCGTTGTGCCGGTACCAGATCTTGCCATCCTGGAGATCCTTGAGGGTGAAGACGCCGCCGACCCCCAACTGACGGATGACCGCCCCGGTGGAGGCGTTGCCTTCATAAAGGTAGCCGGCCGCCGGCACGGTCGTGATTCGATACTGCACCTGGGTGCGCGAGCTGTCGGTGTCGACCGCCGCCACGATGTCGGCGCTGTTGGGCGCGTTGGCCGAGCCCAGTAGGACGCCGGTGATCTTCAGGGCCCCACCCTCGGGCACACTGCCCGGCCCGTTGTTGGCCACCTTGGGTGGCTCGTTGGTGGGACGAAGCAGGACCGACACGGTGGTGGCGGAACTGGTGGCGCCGTCACCGTCGGCCACCGTGTACCGGAAGGAATCCTTGGCCGTGGACCAGTCGGTGTCGGAGAAGACCTCGACGTTGCCCGAGTTCACATAGCGCACTCGGCCGCCGGTCAATTCAGCCTGGGTGAAGGTTCCGTTGACCGCCAGGTCGCTCCAGGCCGGAGTGGCCGCCCCATCGGACTTCTGCAATTTGCCGTTCGTCGGCAGCACGGTGACCGTGTAGCTGAACGCCGCTGGATCGGAATCCGGATCCGAGACGGCGATCTGACCGGTGCCCAGCACCTGGATGTGGGAGGTCTGGCCCGAGATACCGCTGGAGTACTCGGTGACCGTGAACGTCTTGGCGCTGCCCGACGGGGCATCGTTCACATCCAGGACCGTGAGGTTCAGGGTGCGAGCGGGGCTGCGACTCAGCGACAGGCGGGGCAGCGCGAGGGTGGTGCTCCCGTCATCGACCGTGCGGGTGGCGGCTTCGGACACGGTGCCAAGGGTGGGGCCGCTGGAGGAAACCGCCACATCACCAGCCGAGATTCGGCCGCCATCCTCTGCGTACACCTCGATGGTGACCGGGATCGTGCCGGCGGACACGGTGGAGACGTCGTTGGTCGCCGAATGGAAATAGGCGATGTTTCCCCCTGCGAGATCGGAGGCCGAGAAGGTGGCGAGCCCGGTGGCCTCTTCGATGGTCAACTCCGACCATGCAGCGCCATTCCATCGGGCCAATCGCCCCCCGATCTTGGATCCCTCTCCGAAGGTCTTGGCGCGAAATCGGATCGAACTGATCAAGGTGTCCGGGTCGAAATACTGGAAATGATCGGTGGTGAGTTTCAGGGCCGTGGCAATACCGGCCAGGTCGAACCCGGCCACGCTCATGCCATCGGTACCGTCAGGTTGCTGCTCCCGGAGGCTTGTTCCCGCTTGATTGGTCGAAACGGCGGAAACCGTCTGGGTGAGGATCGGAGGGTCCTCGACCGGGGTGATGACGAAGACGAGAGAAGCGGTGCTGGTAGACCCGCCATCGGTGATGTTCAGGGTCGTCGAATCAGCGAACAGATAGGTCGACGCCTCCGATCGGTCGTGCACGTACACGATGTTTCCGGCGGTGATGTCGGCCTGGGTGAAGGAGGTGGGGTTGGCATTCGGAGCGTAGGTGAATTCGCCGACGCCCGCCTTGTAGAGCTTTCCGTGGCCGGGCCGCGTCGCCGTGACGGAGGCTGTGTCGGTGAACGAGACCGAATCGGAGTCGAGCCGAACAAACAGGTCCTCGTGCACGATGGCCTTGAAAGCGACGCCCGAGCCTCCGGTCGCGACATGGATCACCAGCATCCCCTCGCTCGAGGTGCCCCCATGGCCGTCGGCGACCACGAACTTCACGCTGTCGGTGGCCGCGTTGACGCCATCGTTTCGGGTGTACTTGAGGTTGCCTGCGGTCAGATCGGCCTCGGTGAAGGTGAAGCCACCCCCAAGGCGGACCCCGGAAAGGGTCAGGAATCCGTGCTCCGGGTCCCGGGTGACGCTGTACACGCGCTGGCTCGCCGGACTGTCGGGGTCGGTGGTGACGAGGTATCGATTCGGGCTGGTGTTGCCGATGACATTGTCCGCACTGCCCAGTGCGACGGTCATGCTCGATGCGACGGTCAACACCGGCGAGTCGTTCTCCGGGGTGATGCTCAGGCTCACGGTCGCATCGACCGATGACGGTGAAGTCGCCCGGTTGTCCTTGGCCGTGACGGCGAAGCTCGACTGCGAGTACCGGGGGACGAGAACCGCATCGCCGTCAGTGGGCTCGACCGAGTTGTTGTAGGAAAATCGGAGAGGCTTGGTCGCCAGACTCGCCATGGTGACCGTGTAGGGCAACTGTCCTGAGGTCAGTGTCGCGTAGGCCGATCCATCCCAGTACAGCAGGACGCCGAGATCTGCAGAGGGCAGCGAGTTCACTGTCAACGTCCTCAGGTCGGACGGGTCATCCGCATCGGACACCACCAGAGGGATGTCAGTGATCACCTGCGGGTTGGCAGGGTCGGAGGGACTGTTGTTCTCAGAGACCTTGAGGCTGGTGCCGGTGATCCGAACCGGCGAATTGACGTCCACGAGGGTGACATCCACGGAGGCCCAGGGGTTGGCGCCGGTCTTGCCGGTGGAGCCGATCTCGCCGCCCGCACCATCACGAACACTGAGGTAGAACTTGTCGCTGGTGTTCGCGGCCAACTCCACGAAGTCGGCGGGGTTTTCGGGGCCGTAGGTGTATTGCACGCCAGAGGCCTGGGCATGGGTGAACACAGAGCCGACCGCCAACGTGGCCCCGGACAAGGTCAAGCGCCCTTTGGCGGGCAACTCCTCGACGCGGTAGACGATCTGCGAGGCGGTGTTGTCGGGATCGTGCAGGCGCAGGGTGCCCGTGAGGGGGCCCACCAGGGTCGAATCCTGGGTGAACCCCGTGCTGAGGTTGACCGACACGCTGGCTGGAGGATAGGCACCGTTGTGCTCGTTGACCTGCAGGGTAGAGGTGGTGAGCAGCGGCGGATCGTTGACCGGGATCACGTTGAGGGCGGCCGTGTTCGAGTCGGCACTGTAAGGTCCGGTGCTCGAACCTGCCGTCGGGTCTACCGTCGAACCTGCAGTGCCGTTCGACTGGTCCCAGGCCCGGTAGGTCAGGGTCACCTGGCCAGAGTTCTTGGAGTCGATCGCGCTGCTGTCGGTGACCGTAAATCGGATCTGGTCCGAGGGCCGCAGCAACAGCGCCGAGGTGGTGCCGACACTGGGGAACGCCGTCCAGGTGCCTCCATTGTCCAAGCTGTACCACCACACGCCAGCCATGGAGGTGATGGCGTCGGTGGTGCCGGCGGCCGTGACGGCCACACCCAATTGGGTGCCTGAATCGCGATCCACCCCGATGCCGTGCCCTTGGAAGTCGGTGAACAAGGCGGAGGCTGGGAACGGAGTGGTCGTGTTCTCCAGTTGGGTCTGGATGACGGTCGATGTCAGGGAGGAGGTGATGATCGCGGGCCGGTCGTTCACCCCGGTGATGGTGACGGTCAGGGTGGCGGTGGCGGTGAGTCCCACCCGGTCGGCAACGGTATAGCTGAAGCTTTCGGTAAGGCTTCCGTTGGGAGGAAGTTCCTGAACCGCAGCAAGGTTGCGGTCCAGCGTGTAGGTGAAGGCACCGCTGGCATTGAGCATCAGGTAGCCGTAACTGCCGAACCTGGCCACGCCGAGAGAACCGCCCGAGATGGCCGAGACGGTCTTGGTCTCGGTGGCATCGGTGTCGGCCGTGTCCGGGTCGGTGTCGTTGGTCAGCACATTGCCGGTGACCGTCGCATCATCCTCGGTGAGGGAGGCTGAATCGGCGACGCCCACCGGGGGGTCGTTTACAGCTGTGACTGTGATGGTCCTGGCCCCAAGCGCTGTGGTGGTGGTGCCGTCGTTGGCCGTGACGTTGAACGACGACGCACCGTTGAAGTTCGACGCCGGCGTAAACGTCATGCCGTTGAGGGCGGCATTGGCGTTGGCGATGGTGGCTGTAAAACTGATGTTGGCCGTGCCGTTGCCGTTGCCTGACGACGGGGACAATCCGGTGGTGCTCGCCAATGTGATCGTGCCCTGAGTGGCGGTGATAGTGACGGTCAGGGTGGCAGAATCGGCATCGCCCACCGTCACTCCCGTGATGCTCAAAGACGTATCTTCGGCGGTCGTTCGAGTGCTGGCCGAATCGGCCACTGTGGGGTTGGCCCCCCAAGCCGGCGCGGCCAGAAACACCATCAAAGCCCCGAGGACTCCATCCATCCCTGCGAATTTGAAACCGCGCCACGGACACCACTTAAATGAATACATCCCAAACCTTGGCGATTGATCACAGACGATGGTTTTGTTTAACAAAACAACCGCTATGCATTTTTATTAATACACAAACCACACATCGACTCTTGATCATTCCAAAGGTGAGCCCGAGTCGCTGATGAAAGGGCCCTGGCAAGAGGAGTTCGCTTTTTAGGCATTACCTCTATGGTTTTAAAGCAACTTTTACTTACGGAAGTGCTGCTCAATTTTTGGAAATTTTCGAGTCAATCCCCTACCCATCGGATTTTTTTGATCAACCTTTAGATGTTTTTTCATCCGCTGTTTCCATGGCTCAGGAAACAAGGGAGGGAGCAAACCCGGAAACGAATCAGGCAAACCTCATCAATGGGGCGGTCGTGGACCACTCCCGGTGCATCGAAGTGAAAGTGGTGAACCCCGGAAATACCGCGGCACCCCGGGGCTCGGGCTCGATCCTTGGGGGCGTCACCGGAAATCGCGGTCGGGAACCACCGATCCGGTTCAGGCGCTCATCCGAGGACGACCGGCGCCGATTTCTGTCTGGAACCCCCGGGCGTTTGCCGTTTGGATCCAGCCCAGCGTCTCTCGATCCTGACAGACCATCCCCACGCCCACCTCATGTCGCACCTCACACCCCAGCAGATCGTCAACGAGATCTACCGAGTCTTCGAAGCCAAGGGGCATCGCAGCTACGGCGAGGATGTCACCGAGCTTCAGCACGCCCTCCAATGTGCAACCTTCGCGCAGCAGGCGGGAGAAACGCCGGAAGTGATCGTGGCCAGCCTGCTCCACGACTACGGGCACCTGCTGCACGACCTCGGAGAAGATGTCGCCGATCGCGGCATCGACACCCGGCACGAGCGGGTCGGGGCCAATCAATTGGAGAAATGGTTCGGCCCGGAGGTGGTGGAACCGGTCCGTATGCACGCCGACTCGAAGCGATATCTGTGCTGGAAAGAGGCGGGCTACTTCGCCGATCTCTCGACCGCCTCCAAGCAGAGCCTGGCCTTGCAGGGCGGGCCGATGCAGGAGGCGGAAGCACGGGAATTCGAGAAGAAGCCTCAGTTCGCCCCGGCCATCCGGGTCCGCCGCTTCGATGACCAAGGCAAGGTTCCGGACATGAAGACCCCGACCTTGGAGGATTTCAGACCCCTGGTGGAGTCGCTGGTCCGCCGTTAGGCCAAGGCTGTCGGTCGTCACGGACCTTGGGCAACGCGCCCAAGCGGGATCGACCCTCGAGGCCGTTCATTCTGGGAACAAGGAGCCTGGTCCAGGCGCCTGCGGGAAGCCCCTGCCGAGAATGAAAGGGAATCGCCGGCCTCAGGGTGGGAAACGCACGCCCCCCAGCGGGCCGCATTGAAGCAGGGGATGCCGGAGATCTGCCGTCCAAGATTTTTTGGCAAGCCTGGGCCGGGGGAGTGCAGCCCTCCAATTCAGCACAGCGAGGCCGAGAGGTGATCAGAGTCGGAATTTCGGAGTCTGACTGAGGAAACGCACCGGATTTTGGTAAATGACCCGGTCGATCGACTCGGCGGTCCATCCTCGGCGCCGCATTTCCAGGGCGGTCTTGGGAATCGCCAGCGGCACACTCTCACCCCAATCGCAAGCCGAGTTCATCCAGAGGCGTTCGGTACCGTGCATATCGAGGATGTCCACCGCCCGCGCGGGTGTGCACTTGCTGATCGGGTACAGAGTCATGCCCGCCCAGTGACCGCGGTCCAACACCATCCTGACCGTATGCTCCTCCACGTGGTCGATCAGCACACGCTCCGGGCGGACGCGGGAATCGGCCGCGAGCAAATCCAGGATCAGGCGGGTGCCCTTGAGCTTGTCTTCCAGATGGGGGGTGTGGACGAGGATGAGTTGACCGGTCCGTGCCGCCAAGTCCACGTGCATCTCGAGGACCTTCAACTCGTTCCGTGAATTCTTGTTCAGGCCGATCTCACCGATGCCGAGCACGTTCGGCCGATCAAGGAATTCAGGGATCAGGGCCAAGACATCCGAGGCCAGAGAAACGTCCTCGGACTCCTTGGGGTTGATGCACAACCAGCAGAAATGCGGCAACCCGTACCGAGCGGCTCGAGCCGGCTCGTATTCGGTCAACTGCCGAAAGTAGTCACGAAAACCCTCGGCCGAGGACCGATCGAAGCCCGCCCAGAAGGCAGGCTCGCAGACCGCCTCGCAGCCGGCGGTGACCATGTCGACGTAGTCATCCGTCGTCCGGCTGACCATGTGCCCGTGTGGTTCGATGTAGCGCATTGGATCCTCGCGAAGCAAAGCCCCGAAAACCGCCGACCACAAGTCGCAACCCTCCTCGTCCCGGACCGGGGCGTGCGGAGGAAGGCGAGATCCATGGACGGTGAGCGATCGACCTCGCACTCGCAGGCGACCTCCGGGTCGGATTCGGGGCCCGGATCGCCCGGAGACCGAGGATACCCTGACCGCGTCGGCCCACCTCGAACGTGGCTACGAGGAGCGCCTCCGGGGCCCGGATCCGTCGAATCGATGCCAGGTCCGACCTGCCAACGAGTTCCGCATGCCCCACATCGAAGGGGTTTCAGGCATTCATCCGGGCGAAGACGATCACCCGGACGGGTTCATCTGAGCCGACCAATTTGAACGAATTCATCGTCCCGAAAGTGAATCCCTGGGAAGTGATGCGCATCTCCCGGCCCCGTATGAAGGTGGGAATCGTCAACTTCAACACGATGTTCAGTCGATCCAGCCGGTTCTTCAGGCCACCAGCAACCATATTGGTCAACTCGCCCACGGCGTCCCTCAATTCGGCATCACCGAATTGCGAGGCCCCCAGCATTCCGCCGACCACCTTCCGGGCCACAGACGCCCCGAGCACCAGGTGGACATTGGCCGTCAGACCGCCGGTCATTCCGACCACCGCGGCCACCCCATCGACATCGAAAGACTCGGGAGCCGGTTCGTTGGAGGAGGACTCGACCTGGCTTCCGGTCATCATCGTAAGCACATCGCGCGTCACAGCATCCACCATCGGTGCGATTTGAGGTGTGTCGTTATTCATAAAAAACTTGAACAAGACTAAAGTTTCACATCGATCTTGATTTTAAAAGCATTGTTTTAATCAACCGATGAAAAACCTGTCCCTAGCCTGTCCCTAGCCTGTCCCTAGCCTGTCCCTAGCCTGTCCCTAGCCTGTCCCTAG
>CAYLTF010000035.1:9055-20640 GCA_964386625.1 uncultured Akkermansia sp.
CCTGTCCCTTTGGTCGTCTTTCCATCGGTTGGGTGGGCGCATCACGGTGGGGACAGGCTGGACGGTGTTCGGGAAGTCTCCTACCGGACGACAGCTTGCGTTGGCCGGCGGGCCGTCCATATCCTGTCTCCATGGCGAATGACGTCATCCCGGTGAAGGTCCGCGGCATCCTGCCGGCAAACAGCGGCTGCGCCCTCTTCATAGGCAACGACGAGAAGGTCTTCGTCATCCAAGTCGAACAGAGCATGGGCTTGGTGATCGGGATGGCCCTGCGAGGCACTCCAAAGGATCGGCCGCTGACCCACGATCTCATGGGACTGGTCTTCCAAGGCTTCGGGATCGAACTGGAGCGGGTGGTGATCACCGCCCTGAAGAATTCAACCTTCTTCGCACGATTGATCCTTCGCCAACAGAATGAGCTCGGCACCAAGTTGGTGGAAATCGACGCGCGACCCAGCGATTGCCTGGCTTTGGCCAGCGCCCTCAAACGCCCCATCTTCGTGACCCGCAGCCTCTTCCAAGAGGTGGAAGACATGAGCGAGCATCTCGCCGGTGCGGAGGATCAGGACGAACCCGGCGACGAAAACGGCGGCAGCGGGGAAACCGGCGAACAGGCTTGATGGCGGCCCGCGCGACACCGTCCGCCTCTGCGGAACCGCCCAGCGCGGTGCCCATGGTCCTCGTTTGCGGGGACGATGATTTCTCCGTGAAGCAGCGGGCCCGAGCCCTCTACGAGCACTGGTGTTCCGAACTGGGCGGCATGGACCACGAGGTCGTCGATGCCACCGCCGGCAACGCCGGGGATGCACAACAGAAGATCGCCAAACTCCACGCCGCCCTGAATACCCTGCCCTTCTTCGGCGGAGCCAAGGTGGTATGGTTCCAGAACTGCAACTTCCTGGGCGAAGATCGGACGGCCAGCTCGACCTCCGTGACCTCCGCGCTGAGCGAGTTGGCTGAAACGCTCAAATCCTTCCGTTGGGATGGCGTCCGCCTGCTCATCTCGGCGGGCAAACCCGACAAACGACGGGCATTCTTCAAGACCTTCGAGAAACTCGGGACCGTGGAGTTCTTCGCGGCGCTCTCCCAGGAAGACAAGGACTGGGCGAGCAAGGCCGAGGCCGAGGCCATCCGGCTGCTGCGCGCGGCAGGCAAGGAGACCGACGACGAGGCGCTGGCCGAACTGGTCAACCGAGTGGGGCCGAACCTCCGGATGCTCGCCTCGGAATGCGAGAAGCTGGCCCTCTACACCGGTTCGCGGAACACCATCACCCTGGGCGACATCCAACTCTGCGTCTCCCGGCAGAAGACCGCCCGCGCCTTCGCTCTGGCCGAAGCCTTGGGCGATCGCAATCTGGCCAAACTCCTGCGGACTCTCGACGAGGAGTTGTGGGAGATCCGGGTCGGCACCGACAAACGCAAGTCCGAGATCGGGCTTCTCTACGGATTGATCTCCAAGGTCCGAACCCTGCTGATGCTCAAGGAGCTGCTGTCGAACGGAGCCTTGAAGCCGTCCAGGGACTACAACTCCTTCAAGACCCAACTCGACCGGATCCCGACCTCCTCCATGCCGGCAGACCGTCGCTTCAATCCGTTGGCCTCCCACCCCTTTGTGCTGTTCCAGGCCATGAAACAGGCGGCGAACTACCAGACCACCGAGCTGGTCGAGGCCATGGGAATCCTGCTGGAAGCCAACCTGAAGCTGGTCAGCGCCGACCTGGATGAGGCGCTGGTCCTCCAGCAGGCGGCTTTCCGCATCGTGGGAACGCGCCGGAAGGCCGCTTGATTGAACTCAAAAACCCTCTCCACCCGGGTTTTGTGTCGCCGATTTCGATTCTTGTGGAAGACTTCGACGGCTGTCGGCGCCCGACCGGTTCTCGGGATCGGCGCCAAGCCACATCTGAGCACCATGGACATCATGAGAACTTCCTCCGTCGCCGCCCTGCTGACCGCGGCGTTGATCCCTACCGTCTCCGCCGGCACCAACGGGTTCTACGCCCCGTATTTCCGGGGCGTGCCCGGCACCGAAGTCGCCGGCTGGGAACGCTTCACCTCCGGTTACAACGTCGCCAACCAACCCGACATGGCCGGTTCCAACACCGGCACTCGGGCCACCCTCACTCAGCTGGATCCAGCCGGGACAGTGCTGGGCAGCGGGAACATCTATGTCGGGGTCGGCGGGAGCGGCACCTTCAACCTGCACTATGTCAGCCTGGCTCCGATCGCTCAGATCTCCTTCCAGGTCCGGACGCTCGGGACCGAGATCGACTACCCGGGCCTTCGGTTGAACTACCTCTCCCAAGAGAAGCCGGTTTCTCTGGGTGGCACCCCCACGGTTCTGGCGACCGCGCCGTCCCAAGGCTTCCCCGGCAACAACATTTCACTCGGCTACACTTGGAACATCACCGATCCCGGGGTCAACGATTTCACCCTCAGCTTCAAGGCGACCGGTGAGCATCTGAGCCTCGACTCCATCACCCTCGACGTCATGCCGACGACCGTGCCCGAGCCGGGAACCTGGGCGTTGGCCGGACTGGGGCTGGCCGCCATCGCGGTGATCACCGCCCGTGCCCGCCGGCACTGAGCCACGACCCCGACCTTCGCGTCTCTTCAAATCCCCGCACTCGCCGTGCGGGGATTTTTTGCGCCGACGGGCAGCGGTCGCTTGATTCGACCCGCAGCCCCCATACCTTCTGGGACTTTATGCCTGTCTCGTCCGCCTCCCTGCGCCGTCGTCTGGCCGTCCTGCTGACCCTGGGAATCGCCACCACGGCGGTCCCCATCTCCGCCCAGCACAAACTGGGGCCGCAACAAACCTCCTTCAAGGCACCGAACGTGGCAGCAGCCTCCGACGAGGCCGAGCGCGCCATCAAACGCTTCACCTATCCCAACGGCTGGAAGGCCGAATTGTGGGCGGCCGAGCCCGATGTCGCCCATGGCGTGGCCTTCGACGTGGCCGACGACGGCCGGGTCTTCGTGGCCGAGAGCTTCCGCGCCTGGCGCGGCGTGCCGGACATCCGCGGGATCATGGACTGGCTCGATGAGGACCTCGCCTGCAAGTCGGTCGACGACCGATTGATGATGATGCAGCGGCACCTCAAGCCCGATCAGATGGCCGGCTACTACACGAATACCGAGCGCGTTCGCCTGCTCCGCGACCCGAAGGGCACGGGCAAGGCGACCGTCTCCACCGTGTTCGCCGAGAATTTCGCCACTCCACTGGACGGCGTGGCGGCCGGCGTGCTGGCCCGCGGCAAAGACGTGTTCTTCGCCAACATCCCGAATGTGTGGCGACTGCGCGACGCCGATGGTGACGGCGTGGCCGACGAGCGGCGCAGCATCAGCTACGGCCATGGCATCCGCGTCGGTTTCCTCGGACACGACCTCCACGGTCTCACCTTCGGCCCGGATGGCCGGCTCTACTTCTCCATCGGCGACCGCGCCTCGATGATCCAGACCGAGGGGCGCACCGTCGGCACGCCCGACAGCGGCGCCGTGTTTCGCTGCGAACCCGACGGATCGAACCTCGAGATGATCTACCAGGGCCTCCGCAACCCGCAGGACATGGTGTTCGACACCTGGGGCAACCTGTTCACCGGCGACAACAATTCCGACGGCGGCGATCAGGCCCGCTGGACCTGGCTGGTGGAAGGCGGCGACAGCGGTTGGCGCATCGGCTGGCAATTCCTCGAGGGCCGCAGCGCCCCCAACCCGCGCGGGCCCTGGAACTCCGAGAAGATGTGGCACCCGCAGAACGACGCCCAGCCGGCCTACCTGACCCCGCCCATCAAGAACATCTCGGCCGGCCCCAGTGGCGTGAGCCACTACGAGGGCACCGGCAGCGGCCCCGAGTGGAACGACACCTTCACGCTGTGCGATTTCCGCGGCAGCTCCAGCGGCTCCGGCCTGTGGAAATTCAAGCACAAGGCCAAGGGCGCGGGCTTCGAGATCGTGGACGACCAGAAGTTCATCTGGTCGGTGAACGCCACCGACGGTCACTGGGGTCCCGACGGATCCTTCTGGCTGCTCGACTGGTTCGACGGCTGGGAACCGGTGGGCAAGGGCCGCATCTACCGCTTCAGCGACCCCCGGCATTCGCAGTCCGAGCTGGTGCGCGAGACCCGGGCCCACCTGGCCGCCGGCTTCTCTCACCGCTCGAACGGTGAGCTGGCCAAAGGACTGGCGCATCCCAACTACCGGGTCCGCCTGGGCTCGCAATTCGAGCTGGCCGCCCGCCTGGACGACAAATCCCTGCTGAAAGCCGCCCTCTCCGGCAAGACGCTCCAGGCGCGCGTCCATGGCCTCCAGGGAGTCGGTCAGGTCGCCCGAGCCCAGCGCAACACCCGGGTTCCGGGTGCCAAGGTGGACTCGCTGGAGCGGTTGATTCCCCTCCTGGCCGACCCGGTCGCGGAGGTCCGCGCCGTGACCGCCACGGTGCTGGGTGACGCCCGGTATGGCCGTTCTTACGAGGCGCTGGTCCGTCTCACTCGCGACAGCGACGCCCACACCCGCGCGCTCGCCACCATCGCCCTGGGCAAACTCGGCCGGCGCGAGTCGATCCCCGCGGTCTTCGAACTGTTGGCCGAGAACGCCGACAAGGACCCCTACCTGCGGCACGCCGGCGTGATGGCCCTGCTCGGGGCCAACGACATCGATGCCTTGATCAACCACGCGCGCCACCCCAACGAGTCCGTCCGGATGGGCGTGCTCCTGGCCATGCGGCGCCTGGAGCGCAACGAGATCGCCGCCTTCCTGGCCGACGCCTCGCCCCGTGTCGTCACCGAGGCCGCGCGTGCCATCAACGACCAACCGATCCCCGGCGCCATGGAGGCGCTGGCCCGCCTGATCGAGCGCCCCGGGCTCACCGAGGCGCCGCTGATGCGCCGGGTGCTCAACGCCAACTACCGGTTCGGCACCGAAGGCACCGCCAAGGCGCTGGCCTCCTACGCCGCCCGTGAAGACGCCCCGGCCGCTCTCCGGGCCGAGGCTGTCGATGCCCTCGCCCAGTGGCCCGCCAACTCGGGCCGGGACCGCATCACCGGCCTCTGGCGCCCCACGGCCTTCAGCCGGTCGGAGAAGATCCCCGCCGAGGCCCTGAAGCCGGTGGCCGGTGCGCTGCTGGCCTCGGCTCCGGTCCCGGTCCGTGCGGCCGCCGCCCGCGCCGCAGGCGTGCTGAAGATCGCCGAAGCGTCGCCGGCGCTGGCCGCGCTGGTGATCCAGGGTGCCGCCGACGGGCCCACGCGCTCGGATGCCCTGCGGGCCCTGTCGCAACTGCAAACCTCGGACTATGCCGCCGCGCTGACGGCCGCCCGCGAAGACAAGGATGAGAAGGTCCGCAGCCTGGCCACCCAACTGGCCGTCGAGGTGCCCCCGGTGGCGGCCCGAGGCGGCGGCACCGGAGCGGCCTCCGGCGGCGGATCGATCGCCCCGCTCGAGAAGGCCCTGGCTGGCGGATCGCTGACCGAGAAGCAGTCGGCGCTGGCCACTTTGGCGACCGTGAAGGGCCCCGAGGCCGAGGCCTTGCTCAAGCACTGGATGGACGGCGTGCTTGCCGGCACCGTCGCGCCGGAACTGGAACTCGATGTCCTCGAGGCGGCTGGCCAGCGTGAGTCCCTGAAGTCCCAGATCGCCCAGTACAAAGGGCGTCTGGACGCCAAGGATCCGTCGGCCGCCTGGAAGGCCTGCCTGGTCGGCGGCAATGCCGAGGCCGGCAAGAAGGTGTTCGTGGAGCGTGCCGAGGTCAGCTGCGTCCGCTGCCACAAAGTCCAGGGCGAAGGCGGCGAGGTCGGTCCGGAACTCACCGGGCTCGGGAAGAAAAACGGGCGGGCCTACCTGCTGACGAGCATCCTGTACCCCAACGCCGCGATCGCCGCAGGTTTCGAGAACGTCCTGGTGAACCTCAAGGGCGGACAAAGCTACGCGGGGATCATCAAGTCTGAATCGGCGACCGAACTCGTGCTGAATTCGGCCGAAGACGGCCTCGTGACCGTGAAGAAGTCGGAGATCACCAGCCGTGAGAAGGGGCTGTCGGGCATGCCCGAGGGGTTTGGCGAACTGCTCTCCAAGCAGGACATCCGCAACCTCATCGAATACCTCGCCACCGCCGAGTAACCCGTCCAGGCTTTCGCCCGCCGAGTCCGATCCGCGGGCGAAAGCCTTTCTTCCCCCATGCTGCCCACCGATTACATCCAACGCCTCCGCTCGGTGGAGGTGCGGGCCCGACTGGTCAGTGAGCAGTTGATGGGAGGCCGCCTGGGCAGCGTCTTCAAGGGGCGAGGCATGGACTTCGCCGATGTGCGCGAATACACGCCGGGCGACGACGTCCGCCGGATCGACTGGAACGTCACCGCCCGCCTGCGCAAGCCCTTCATCAAGCGCCACGTCGAGGAACGGGAGCTGGTGGTCATGCTGCTGGTGGACCTCTCGGCCAGCGGAGATTTCGGGTCCACGACCAATCCGGCGGTGGGAGCGGCCTCGCAGCGCGAATTGGCCGCGATCCTGGCGGGCTCGCTGGCCTTCAGTGCCGTGCGGAACGGTGACCGGGTCGGAGCCATCCTCTTCACCGACCGCGTCGAACGGTACATCCCGCCTCGCAAGACCCGCGCCCATGTCACACGGCTGCTCCACGAGGTGTTGTTCACTCCCCCGGGGCACGCGGGCACCTCGGTCGGGGCGGCGCTGCGTTTCCTCAACAACCTCTTCAGTCGACCGACGCTCAGCTTCGTGCTCTCGGATTTCCACGATCCCGACACCGAGGGGTGGACGCGCGCGATCAAGGCTTCCAACCAACGTCACGAGATGATGGCCCTGAGGATGAGCGACAAGCGCGAACTCGAATTGCCCGACGTGGGCTGGGCGCTCCTCCAGGATCCCGAGACGGGCGAGGTGATCGAGATCGACACCTCCGACGCGCTGGTCCGGGAGGGGTGGCGTCAAGCCGGTCAGGCACAGCGGGATCGCCTCATCGCCACCTTCCGCAGCGGACGGATTCCGGAACTGGAGGTCCGCACCGACGCACCCTGGACCCAGAGACTCCAGGGGTTCCTCGACCAGGCCGCCCGCCGCCGCATCGCATGAGCCCCACTCGGCTGCATCCATGAAACCCGAGCGGCTCATCGAAGACCTGACGCTGGTTCCCCTGCCCCAGTGGTGGGAGAACCCCTGGCTGCTCCTGAGCCTGCCGGTGGTGATCGGCCTTGTGGCGTACTTCGTGCAACGCTGGTGGTTCCGGCGACGTCCTGCCGTCTCGATCCCGGAGGTTCCCGGAGGCCCCGCCCCCCATGAGGCATTCCTGGCCCGCCTGACCGCCTTGCGATCCGACCGGTCCCGGTGGTCACCCTATCCGTTCGCCATCGAGTTGAGCGAGATCCTGAGGGGCTATCTGGAGGCGCGGTATGCATTCCCGGTCCGATTCCAGACTTCACGCGAGTTCCTGGATTCGGCCGCGAAGGATCCCCGGCTCACGGCCGTCCAGCGGGCGGGCCTCGGCGGGTTCCTGGGCGGATGCGATCGCCTCAAATTCGCGCAGGGCGACGCCTCGGAGACCGAGTTGACGGAACTCATCGACTCGGCCGAACGGTTCATCCGCGAGTGTGCAGCCACGGAGTCCATCGGAGGGCGCCCGTGAAAGACTTCCTGGCCATCGAATTCCTGCACCCTTGGTTGCTGCTGGGACTGTTGATCCTTCCGGTGCTCGCCTGGCGCCTGCGCCGCCCCAAGGCGGTGCCTTCGCTGATCGTGCCCTCGCTGTCAGGGCGCGCCCATCTGGGCCGGATTCCCGCTCGCCATCGGGCGGTCACCCACGCCCTCTGGACGCTGGTTCCCCTGGCACTGCTCATCGTGGGCCTGGCTCGTCCGCGAATGCCCCGGGGAGACCTGCCCGACCCCAGCAAGGGCATCGACATCATGCTGGCGCTCGATTTCAGCCGATCGATGGCCGAGACCGATTTCCGACTCGACCGCAAGCGGGTCACCCGGCGCGCCGCACTCGAATACGTCACCGAAAGATTCATCCTGGGACGACCGAATGACCGGATCGGCATCGTGTGCTTCGCGCGGAACCCGTTCCTGGTCAGCCCGCTCACCCTCGATCACCGCTGGGCCGTCGAGTCGATGCGCCAGACCGACCTGGCCACCGGCACCGGCATCGGCTGGGCGGTCATGGCCGCGGGGAATTTCCTGAACAAGGACAGCAACCGAAGCAAGGTGGTCATCCTGGTGACCGACGGAGACAATTCGTCGGGTCCCCGCGCCTCCGAGGTCATCGGCCAACTGGTCCGCGACAAGGTCAAGCTCTACTCGGTCCTGATCGGCCCCGAGATGGTGGTCCCGTCGGTGGCCGCCAATCACGACCTCAACCGCGCGGCCCGCATCACCGGCGGCCAGTTCTTCCAGGCCAACGACACCCGCGCCCTGCAGGGCATCTACAACCTCATCGACCAGCTCGAGAAGCGGGAATTGATCCAGAAGCGGTTCGTCCTTTGGCAGGAACTGTTCCCCTGGCCGGTGGCCCTGGGATCGGCACTGTGGTTGATCGGATGGGCCTGGAACTCGCTCCTGCGGAGTCGCCTGCCATGAGATTCGCCCATCCACAACTGCTGCTGTTGATCCCGGTTCTGGCGGCCTTGGTCGCCGGGGCCTGGGTCCTGGAGAAGCGCCGCCATCGACGGCGGATCGCCGAGTTCTCCGGAGGCGCCGACCGTCCTTGGGCCGATCCTGGCACGGTGGCTTGGCGCCAGCAGGCCGATCGGGTGTTGACCATGGCGGTGGCGATCCTGCTGACCGTCACCCTGGCCCGCCCGCTGGCCTTCCGGATGGACGAGCAGTCTGAGCTGCGTGGCGTGCCCTACATGATCGCGCTGGACCTATCGAGATCCATGCTGGCCACCGATGTCCGCCCGAACCGCTGGTTCGCGGCCACCAATGCGCTCTGCCGCTTCCTGGAATCGAGCCGAGCCGACCGCGTGGGCCTGATCACCTTCAGCGGCGTGGCCTACCTCAATGCGCCGCTGAGCTTCGACACCCGAGCCATCCAGGCCATGGTGCGTTACGCTTCCCCTTACACGGTCGAGATGGACGGCGAGACCGCCGGATCCAACCTGGGATCGGCCATCGAGCGGGCCGGCCGGTATTTCCAGACCAACAACATCCAGCCCCGGGTGGTCATCCTCGTCACCGATGGCGAGGACTCGGGAGACCAGCTCCTGGAATTCACCCGGC
Organism: uncultured Akkermansia sp.; assembly: GCA_964386625.1. Taxonomy (GTDB): domain Bacteria; phylum Verrucomicrobiota; class Verrucomicrobiia; order Limisphaerales; family UBA9464; genus SXXZ01. The sequence continues at coordinate 18,275 of CAYLTF010000035.1, forward strand.
GGTGGGCCCGTCAGGGCGTGAAGGTCTGCGCGGTCGGCGTGGGAACCCGAGGCGGCTCGAAGGTCCCAAGGATCCAATGGGGAGGCGTTGCACGGAACACTTCGGGGCAGGAAGTGGTCTCCCGCCTGAACGAAGCCAACCTCAAGAGGATCACGGCATCCACCGGGGGGCGCTACGTGCCGCTGGGCGACCAAGGAGAAGGCTTCACCACGCTCCGGCAGGAATTCCTGGCACCGTTGGCCGAAAGCGCGGCCCGCGAGGACAGCAAGAACTATGTCGAGGCCTATCCGGTGCCTCTCACCATGGCCATCGTCGCCTGGATCGCCCAGGCTGCGATCGGGGTCGGGCGGCACCAACGTCGGCGTGCGCTCTCTCCGATCCGATCCGCGTCATCGCCCGCCCTCCCATGACCTCTCTCCGAAGCTCCCCATCGCCCGGCGAGCCCCCCGCTCCCCGGAGCCTGTCCCTCGTCGGCCCGGGCTTCCGACGCCTTTCGCTGATCAGCGCGACCGGCCTGGTTCTGATGTCCGTGAGCATTCGTTCCGTGCTCGGCGGCGAGCCCCCGCTCGACATCCCGGAACTCCAAGGCCGCCTGAATCAGGGGGCGGCCGCCGCGGTGGCGGAAACCTTGGCGCACCACGCCGAGCTGCACCCCAACAACCCCCATCTGAACTACAACGCGGGCGTGGCCGCCTATGCTGCCCGTCGATGGGAGGACGCCCTGGTCGCCTTCGACCGGGTGGAATCCCTGGGAAAAACCCCCTTGGCCAACCTCGCCCGGTTCCAGCGGGGCAACGCCGAATACCAGCTGGGGCTCGAGTCCCGGTCCGCCAACCTCGACGAGACGATCCTCCGTTGGCGGGCCGCCCTCGAGGCCTATCAGGCCGTTCTGAAGAACATGCCGAACGAGCCCCGAGCCCAGGAGAACGATGCGTTCGTCCGGAAGAGGCTCCTCGAGCTGCTGCTGGAAGAAGCCAGGAAATCCGCCGACCAGGCCAATCAACCGAACAAGACCCCGGCTCAACGGATTCCCGACCTGCGCAACGCCCATGAGAAATACTCCGAGGCCCATCAACTGAACCCGGGCAACCCGGAGGCCCAACAGGGGGAATCGGAGACCAAGGAACGCCTGGCCGAGGCCCTCAAGCAGGAGGGGCTTCGCAACGTCCAGTCACCGTTGTCATTGAAGTCCAGCCGTCGGGAGCCTCGCCTTCCAGAGGTCGACGCCTCCAGGCTGGAACAAGGCATCTCCCAGTTGGAGGAAAGCCAGCAACTCCGACCGGGTGATCCGCAGGTCGACGAAGCGCTCAAGAAGGCCAAGGACCGCCTGGCCGATGCCAAGGTCAAACAGGCGGAGACCTTCCTGGCCCTGGAGGAGCAGATTCCGATCACCAAGGAAAAACTGGCCCTGCTTCGCATGGCCCGTGAGCAGATCGATCATGCGCTGGAGCAATCCCCGCAGCACCAGGAAGCCCAACGCACCGGCGAGGAGATCGACCGACGCATGGCCCAGGTGCATGAAGACGAAGGGGATTTCCAGGAACAGCAGGCGGCCTTTTCACAACCCGAGCAACAGGCCATGCAATTGAGCCAGGCTCTCGACCATTTCCAGCAGGCGGCGGAACTCCGGCCCAACCAACCGCGCCTCCAGGCCAAGCAGGAGCAGGCTGAACAGAAATTGGCCCAGACCCTCGACAAGCTCGCCGACAAGCTCATGCAGTCGCCCGAGGGTCAGGAACCGATGGAGGCCAAGGCGGCCCGCCTGGAGGGTGCCGAACAGGCGCTCAACGAGCTCCAGGCCCTGAGACCCAGCGAGCGGACCGCACAAAAGGCCGAACAGGTGGGCAAGGAACTCGATGGACTGCGCCAGATGCTGGCCGAAAAAGGCAAGCAACCCTCGGAAAATCCGGGGCAGGGCGATCCCCGGAACGGGACGCAACCGATGCCTGCCCCGCCCCAGTGGATGGCCCCCCCCCTCGATGGGCCTCCCCGAATCAATCAACCCGGCAACAAGGGACAGGCTCCCAAGGGTGCGGGGCGCAATCTCCGGGATTACTGACCATACCACCCCCGCACGGACGAACTGGGAGTCCCGGGTTCCGGTTGTCGCCGATCAATCGGCCCAAAACTTCACAGCCTTACCCTCACGTTGGCAGCCTGTCCCTCGAATGGAGAGGGCTCGTTTGACGGTGGATGAGCGGAATCCGAGGAAAGTCTGTCCCTTGAGGACATCGGCCCCACGCGACTGTGTGCCGCCGGGCTGTTGCGGGGGCTGGGCCTATCGGGAGGAGCCTGTCCCTCTGTTTGCGGTTCAGGTCACCCGGAGCCATACCGTCGCCTCAGGCCGGACGTGCCGACGCAGTGCG
>CAYLTF010000035.1:20740-27152 GCA_964386625.1 uncultured Akkermansia sp.
CGTGCCGACGCAGTGCGAGGCTCAGACCAGGCAATCCACCATGCCGGGAAGCCTCTGCGCCATCTTCTCGAGCGACCTGAGAGCCTGACGACGGTTGGCTTCTGCGCCTTCCGGAAAAAGAAGCGCCCAGCCGGATGCGTTCATCCAATCCGTCGGGGAGCGCAACGGGGGATCGCCCGGATGCCCGAGGCCGATCGACAAGGCGAACTGATCGGCGATCTGAACCGCGCCCGCCAACCGAGCATCGCGGGTGGAGCCGGACGGCGTGTGATGGTGGCGGGTGGTGAACTCGAGGGACTCTCCCAACTGCTGGGCCTTCAGGTACATCGCCCCAAGATGCGCGTGATCACACCCCACGCTGTCCAGTTCGATGAGCCGGACAGGCAACGAGGAACTCTTCAACTGCTCGAGGATGCTCTCATGGTACTCCGGAAAAACCGTGGCAAAGACGATCCAGCCGACGTCGTGGACCAATCCGGCCACATAGTCCAGGTCTTCCCCGGATTCCGTCGTCGTCATCATCAGGTCTTTGGTGACCATGGCCACGGCGATGCTGTGCTTCCAGAGATTGCGCCAGAGCGCCTCGCCCGCCCCGCGTTGCGAGCCGGTGATCCGTTTGAAATCGTCGATCACCGGGGTCATGGTCGCCAATTCCCGGACCTGCCGGACACCGACGTAGAATACAGCCTCCTCGAGGCTGGTCACCGAATGCCCGAGTCCGTAGTGCACAGAATTGACCAGCTTCAGGAGTCGAGAAGTCAGGCCCGGATCCCGGCGAATCACCTCGGAGATCTGTCCGGCGTACCGCTGCTCGGCGGCCAGCAACTCCCGCAACGCCCCTTGGATGCTCTTGAGCGACGGAATGGGAGGGCACGACTGAAGGCGTCGTTGGATTTCCGCCAGCGACAGTGCCTTCGGGGGCGCCCCCGCGGCGATCGTGGGGTTCCCGGACATTAGATCCTCCATCGGCAGAATCCCCCATCTCCTGAAAGCCTTTGTTGAGGGAGGCACTCGACGCGCTTGGAACCTCCCAACCTTCCCTCAAGTCCCGGGCAGGAAATGCCGATCTCCTGAACACGATGTGCGCTCCAGCCATGCAGGCCGATTCCGACCACCCGTCTTTCCCCTCGCATCCCGCCGGTTCCACACCCGTCCACCAACCCTGAATCTCCCTCCGACCAACACCGGCAGCCACTCGGCCTCCAGCAGCCTCGCCCATTGATTCCCGATGAAACCGAAGATCCTGACTGTCGATGACAGCAAGACCATCCGACTGATCGTCACCAAAGCCCTCAAGCCTTTCGACGTGGACGTGCTGGAGGCTTCCAATGGCGTCGAAGGTGTCGCGGTGGCCATGCGGGAGAAGCCGGACCTCATCCTGCTGGACCTGACGATGCCCATCATGGACGGGTCCGAGTGTCTGGCGAAGCTCAAGTCGCACGCCGACCTGAAGAACACTCCCGTCATCATGCTCACGGCCGAGTCCGGTCGCGACAATGTCATGAAGATCGCCAAGATGGGCGTCCGCGACTACCTGGTGAAGCCGTTCAAGGAAGACATGCTGGTCGAACGGGCCGGACGCATCATTGAACTCAAGGCCAAGGGGGGCGGAGTCAAGAAGGTCAAACGCTACGACGATCCCCTGAACATCCTGGTGGTCGACGACAAGCCGGCGATCATCGAACAGATCCGAGCGGCCGTCTCGGACACCCCCTGGCAGGTCCACGGACGCACCCAGACAGGCGAAGCGCTCGATTACTGCTCCCAAAACGTGCCGGATGCCATCCTGGTCAGCCTTTCCCTGCCGGATGGCGCGGGATTCACGCTGTTCCAGATGTTCCGGGCGAGCACCCGCACCAAGAGTGCCCCCATCTTCGGTCTCTCGGTCAAGACCGCCACCGAAGACCAGACCCGCGCGCAGCAGGTCGGCTTCCTTGGTGTCATCACCAAGCCGCTGGACCCGGACGACCTGAAAACCAAGATCTGCCGATCCCTGAGCCTGGACACCTCCTACAAGTATTTCCAACAACGAGACGGTGTGCTTGCGGTGATCCTTCCGCCCAATCTCACACCCAACATCGCCAACGAGATTTCCATCCAGATGCGCAGCAAGGTCTCGGAGGCGGTCGATTCCGGACTCGGAAAGATGATCATCGACATGAGCCAGGTCCGCACCCCCGACATCAACCTGGTCAAACTCGGGATCACCACCATCCAGTTGTGCAATGAACTCTCGCTGCAGCACCGATTGGTAGGCTCCACGATCGTCCAGGCCGAATGCCGCAATTACGAGGAAACCAAGGACTGGGTCTTCGTGACTTCCTATGAGGATGCGATCCGGGACCTCAGTCGCCGGTGAATCCATTGCCCCGGCTCCTCGGGATGAGGCAGCACAACCGCTCACATGGACGTGATGAAACCAGTGCACATGATTGTCGGAGGAGCCCTTGTCATGGTTCCCGCGACCTCGGCACCCAACGCCTACCTGGCTCGGGTGGGCCCCAAACCCCTTGCATTTGGCGCACCACCTCGCCCGCTGGGAGAAGTCTTGGCCAAGCTCCCCCCGCTCGGAACAGATCTTCCCCCGAAACCTGGGAGTGAAACCGGGTCGATCGCCGGCGATGCGCAACAAGCGCAGGCCGCCCTGTGGCCACACCCCTTCCAAGGCGAAACCGATGCCACGTTCGATGCGTTCCCTCGATTGCCCGACAACTGGCTCGAATCGCTGCTGGGCAGCGGCTTCACCCCCGAAGAGATCCCATCGATGACCGACCCGACTGGTGCCGAGATCGGTTTCCCCCCGGCCAACGGCGCCTCTCCATCCGCGATCACCCCGGAATACCTGATCCGATTCTTCATGCGACCCGGATCTCCGACCAATTCCAGCATCGCGATGCCGGTCCCATTCGTTCCGGGAATGCCGATCAAACCGAGCTCCAGCACCTCCGTGTTCAGACAGGATTGATCCATGCTCCCGCGGCAACACCTCCATCGATGGATCGCCCCCCTGATCGCCTCGCTGCTGATGTGGCCTGCCGACGATCAGGCGGCTGAAACCCAACACGAGCCTGCTCAGAAGTCGAAAACCGGGGCGGAAGCGGGCCAATCCATTTCCCATCCGGCCAAGGCCACGGCAACCCGGCAGTTGAACGACGAGGTGGCCGATTCGCTGGAGAAACGGTTCCGCTCCCCGCAAAAAGACCGACCACGTTTGCCTGAATCCGAAAACGTCCTGCAACGGCCGGTGAAGAAGGTGGTGGTCGACGAGACCAAGATCTGGCGCGACATGGTCGATAGTGCCGTCCAGGCCTATGAGCAAAGCACCAAATCCGAGGATCAACTGGCCGCCGAGGATACCCTCGTCGGGATCATCCAGAACCCCGAGGCACCCGTCGATACCCAGCGAGAATGCATGAAGCATCTCGCGCAGTTCGCCCTGGATGCCCGATCCTACAGCAAAGCCCAGCAGATTTATTCACAGCTCGTCAGCAGATTCCCGCTGCATCCGGACACTCCGGCGGTCCTCTATCGACAAGGAGTCCTCTACCGTCGGATCGGGGCGACCGAATTGGCGCTCTCAAAGTTTCATGCGGTGATGTCGACAGTGATCAGCCTGAAAGAGAAAGACATTCCGGGCTATCAGACATTGGTGCTCCTGGCTCAGACGGAGATCGCCGACACGTATTTCATGGCCGGGCAGTTCGACCGGGCGGCCGAGTACTACCGACGGGTGTTGAAACTGGCCAACGTGGAACTGAACGAGGCCCAGATCCGACTCAAGCTGGTGAAGGCGGTCTTCGAATTGAAGGACTGGAAAGGAGTCATCGCCGAGGGACAGCAATGCATCGAAAAGGTGGCCCTCTCCACCCAGATCGCAGAAGTCCGATTCCTCATGGCCGAGGCCTACAAGAGGCTGGGGATGCGCACCGAGGCCATCCGCCAGACCCTGGAACTGCTCAACACGGAGGAGGAGCGGGCGGCTCAGGATCCGGACAATTGGGCCTACTGGCAGAAGCGCACCGGCAACCAACTCGCCAACGAGCTCTATGAACAGGGGGACTATGTCAACGCGCTGCTGATCTACGAGACCTTGTCCAAGCTTCCTGGCAACGAGGAATGGCATTCCCAGGCCCTGTATCAGATCGGGCTGATCTACGAACGGATGTTCCAACCGGAACGCGCGAAGGTGGTCTACAACGAGATCCTCTCCCGATCGGCCCGAGGAATCCCCGCCGCCGTCGGGCCGACCGGTTCGGCGACCAACATGCAGGCGGAAACGCCGGTCGATAGTTCTCGTGGCAAACGGGCGACGTCTTCGTCCCGGAACAAATCATCAAGTCAACCCAAGGCTCCGGAAATCCCGCCGGGCTTGGGCCTGATCCGCGAAATGGCCCAGTGGCGATTGAACAACTTGGACTGGGACCAGAACATTCAGAGGGAAACCCGCCGGCTTTTCTTTTCAAGCTCGTCTGCCACCAATCAAGGAGCCTCTGGGGCGACGAACGCAATCCAATGAATCCGGAAGTCCAGAAACCGAATCCTGAGGCGCGGATGTTGGCGGATCTCCGGGCGCAACTTTCGCTCAACAACGAACTCCTGGGACACCTGGAACGGGAGTCGCTTCATCTGCGCGAACCTGAGGCTGGTCAATCAGCCTCGGCCACCGAGGCCCGACGACAAATGCTCCCGCGCCTAGAGGCGGCCTTGCAGACGATCAGGAATCACCGGGTCCATTGGCTGTCCCTGAGCCCTGAAGCGCGGGCAAGCCGCCATGAATTGCGAACCCTCCTGCGCCAGAACCAGGACCTCCTGATGCGGATGATCATCCTCGACCGGGAGAACGAGCAACTCCTCCTGAGGCGTGGATTGATCCCCCCGAAGCACCTGCCGCCCGTCCAGCGCCAACGCCCTCACTACGTCGCCGGGTTGTACCAACGAAACCACTCCACCGCATCCCCTGCGTCGAACTCCTCCCAAATGAGTTCCCGATCGAATCAGCCGGGTTGAAATGCGTTGACCTCTGAAATGGCCTGGCAGGCGTCCGGCGATCGATGCCCCTGAAAGCACAATCCAGGGCAAGGCGGGCGATCCGCGATCGTTGTCGTGAGATCGCAGTCGGTCTCGCCCGATCTCCGCAGGTGCGTTCCAACATCCGCCTGCTCCGTTCTGAGTCGCGCTCATCAAAAAGAAGCCTGTCCCTCTACGGATGGCCGACCTCGCTTCGGGAATTGTTTTGATCGGCGAGGATTGCCCACCAAAAGGAACCGGTTACCCTAGGCGGCAACATGATCCGATCGACGGCTGGGTTGGTGCTGGCAGCGTGGGCGGTCCTCCTCTCCGGTGCCGAGCGTCAGTTCGATTTTTCATCAACAAAACCCGGCAGCCTGCCGGATGGGTGGCGGGCCGAACTGGCCGGAACCGGAAAACCCGGGGATTGGCAAGTGGTTGAGGCAGATGTCCCCCCCATTCTTGAGACACTCTCTCCCCAGGCTCTCAAGATCACCCGGAAGTCCGTCTTGGCGCAGATGGCCGCCAGCGATGAAGACGAGAGGTTTCCGCTGTTGATCCATACCGCAGAGCGATTCGGGGACTTCACGTTTTCCGCACGATTCCGAATCACCGGCGGTGCATTTGAACAGATTGCCGGGCTGGTGTTCCGGCATCAGGACCCCAAGAACTTCTATGTGGTTCGAGCCAGTGCTCTGGGGAACAACCTCCGGTTCTACAAGTTCGTGGATGGAGAACGGTCTTCTCCGATCGGTCCCCCCGTGCCGTTCCACAAGGGGAAATGGTACGAGCTTTCGGTTCGCGCCGAGGGCAATCAGATCGAAGTCCTGCTCAACGGAACCAACGCATTTCCAACCCTGACCGACAACTCCTTCAACGCAGGACACATCGGTTTCATCACCAAATCCGACACCACGGCCCAGTTCGCGGACATCGCCATCCGGTATCGTCCGTTGGAAACGCTCGCGGCGACCTTGGTTCGACAGGCTTTGGAGCAACAACCCCGGCTTCTGAATCTGAGACTGTACGGAACCGCACCAGACCGACCGGGTCTGAGATGTCTCGCCGCCAAGAACTCGACGGATCTGGGAACCGAAGCTGGCGAGACCGTCCAAAAGGTCCACCAGGAGAACCAAACCTACTTCGGCAAAACCCCCCAGGCCGCAGTGGTCACGGCCCCCCTTCACGACCGCAACGGGGATGTCATCGGAGTCATGGAGTTCCATCTTCGCCCATTCGCAGGTCAGATCGAATCGACCACCGTCGCGAGGATCCTGCCGACCCTGAAGCGCCTGGAGTCCGGAATCACGGGAGCCAAGGCCCTCAGCGAGTAGACGAGGCATCCATAAGGGGACAGGCTCTTTTTCTGAAAGGATGGTCCTGTGGCGACGAATCATGGGGGAAA